>JAYVRW010000244.1:0-16960 GCA_043775925.1 Blastocatellia bacterium | reverse complement strand
TTTCGGCTGAGATTTCGAGGATTCCGCAAAATTATATCAAGCTCGAAGGCAAGGACGCGCAGCAAATGCTCAAGTTGTATGAAGCACTTGACGATCACGAAGACGTGCAAAATGTCTATGCCAACTTTGATATTGACGAAGATACGATGGGGGAATAGGTTTCGCGTTTCGGGTTTTGAGTTTCGAGAACTTTGCGTTCGAGGTTATTCGTATTAAGGAATTGATTTTGAGAAAAACAAGTTATTTAGCTTCCATAAACCCGAAATCCGAAACGCAGAACTCGAAACTATTCTTATGAAAAGGCGCGGAGCCGAAACAGGCAGCGGATTTCAGGATGCGATTAATCGCACGAATGAAGCTTATGAAAAGCTTGGTCGCGCCTGTATCACACGCAAAGCGATTCCCGGCAAATTTTTGGTTGATCGTGGCGAAACGCGGCGTGGCTTATCATTTCCTTCCATCAATCTTTCCGCACCTGGCACGCAAGCCCGACTTAGCTCAGCCAATCTCAAAGGTATCGTTAAAGATAGTAAGGCGACGAACTGGCGCAAATTTATTCCTGAATCAAAAGCGGAACCGGATTACGGTGGAGCGCTGGCTCCTGATGGACGCGCTATTTTTTATGATGCCAAGACCACGCGCCGTGAGCTGCTGGATTTCGACAATTTACACGCGCATCAAATTGAGTTTTTGGAACGAGTTGCAAAAGCCGGAGCCGTCGCCGGATTTCTGGTTGAGTTCAGCGCCCACAAAGAAATTTACTTTCTTCCTATTCAAATCGTCGCGATGTGGCGCGATCAGGCAACGCGCAAAAGTATCCCTTACAATTTTTTTGTCGAGCATCTAACGCCCGCTCCGACTGGCAAAGGCTTTATGATGTTCGATTATCTGGCAGCGATTGAAACACAGGAAAATCGTTATGGCGTTGGATATTCAAACTTTTCATTACCAGAATCTACGTTGAAAAAAGTTCGCAGTTCGCAGCAAACAGTTCGCGGTTCGCAGTGAAGGCAGTTCGCAGGATTCTTACTGCGAACTTCTTTGCTGCGAACTGCGAACTTTCTATTGTGAACTTTTACATGGAATTAACTTGGATTTAAGCTTGTAATGAGCTTTTCGTCTTACTCTGATGGCTATGAAACCGCATATCTTAATTATTGAAGACGATCCTGATATTGCCGAAAGCATTCGGTACAACATTGAGCGCGTTGGGAATTGTACGGCGGAAATTGCCTTAACCGGAGAGCTTGGGCTGGCGATTTTACAGCGTGAATCCGGTGTTGCTCTGGCAATTCTGGATTTACATTTGCCGGGGATTAACGGCTTCGAGCTATGCCGTCGCATTCGTCAGGATGAAACTTTGAAAAAATTGCCGATTATTATGCTGACGGCGATGGCGAACGAAAACGATAAAGTTCAGGGCTTGGAGGCGGGTGCAGATGATTACATCACCAAGCCCTTCAGCATCCGCGAACTGGTTGCCCGGATGCGGGCTGCCTTGCGTCGTGCCGGTTACGAAGAGGAAGAAAAAGAATCATTTGATGACGGAGAATTGAAAATTAATTATGCCGGATTTACGGTTACTTGCAGTGGTAAGGAAATCAAACTCACTCGTAAGGAATTCGCTTTGCTGGCTTTGTTGACTCGTAATCAGGGGCGCGTCATTCCGCGTGAAAGATTGCTGGATCACGTTTGGGGCCTGGCCTATTACGGCGAAGCGCGGACGCTTGACGTTCACATGAGCGGTTTACGTCGCAAGCTCGGAGACAGCGGAGAAAGCATCGAAACCGTTATTGGGATTGGCTATCGTTTTCGTAGTAAGGAATTATCGCCCTAAATTCCTTCAATCATTTCCACTCAGCCAAAGATAAAATCTCACCTTGTTGTCTGAAAAGATGTACAATCATGACCCGCCCCATTCATCGAAGTCGAGGTGAAAACTATGTCTGTCCAACGTCACGATTGGTCGCTTCAGCGCAAGGGAATAATTGATCAGGAGCGCCATCAGGAGCGCGTCAAGGATGCGATCAAAAAAAATCTTGGCTCAATTGTTTCCAACGAATCCATCATTTTGTCGAATGGGCGCAAGAAGGTGAAAATCCCGATGCGGGCGTTGGATGAATACAAATTCCGCTTCGATCACACCAAACGCAAACACGTCGGTCAGGGAGATGGCAAGACGAAAGTCGGCGACGTGATTGGACGCGAAAATCAGCCGGGGCAACAAAGTAGTGGACAGGGCGAACCAGGCAATGAAAGCGGGCAGGATTTTTACGAGACAGAGGTCAATATTGATGAAATCGCTGCTTTGATTTTTGAAGATTTACAGCTTCCATTTTTAGAAGAAAAAGCCCAAAAAGCTGTTCCGGCGCGCACCACAAAGTTTACTGAAATCCGTCGCGTAGGAGCGATGTCGAATCTCGATAAACGGCGCTCCATGCTTGAAAATATTCGTCGCAACGCACGTGAACAAGGAGTTGCCAAAGTTGGTGGATTCAAAAAAGATGATCTTCGTTTTAAAAGCTGGGAAGAGGATGTGCGCTATGAATCCAACGCGGCGATTATTGCGATGATGGACGTTTCAGGCTCCATGAGCGAATTCAAAAAATATATTGCACGGAGCTTTTTTTTCTGGATGGTTCGCTTTTTGAGAACGAAATACGATCAAGTTAAAATCGTTTTCATCAGCCACCACACCGAAGCGAAAGAAGTCACCGAAGAACAATTTTTTACGCAGGGCGAATCCGGCGGCACGGTCGTTAGTTCCGCTTATAAATTAGCGCTCGACATTATTGATGAACGCTTCCCGCCGCGTGATTGGAATGTTTATCCGTTTCATTTTTCGGACGGTGATAATTACTACTCCGATAATGATGAAGCCGTTGGACTCGCGGACAAATTAATTGAGCGCTGCAATTTATTTGGCTACGGCGAAATCGGTGAAGAGGGAGGTGGGATGTACCGCCGCAGCTCCGGGGCATTACTTTCAATTTTTACAGATCGCATCAAAAATCAGGCACGATTTATTGGTGTAAAAATTGATGAAAAAGAAGATGTGTACCCGGCGCTGAAAAAGTTTTTTGGCAAGCAGGAAACGGAAGCATAATTTTTCTCGTTACGATTTGCCACGCGCATAGCTTTAAGGTACAAATATTGCCTTATTATGCAACCAATCGTACAAATTTCTCTTGATCTCACTGATATTAACGAAGCCATCGAAACCGCCCGCATCGCATTAGAAGCAGGCGTAGACTGGCTTGAAGCTGGCACTCCGCTGATTCTGGCTGAAGGCTTGCACGGCGTTCGTGCGCTGCGCAAAGAATTTCCGAATACACCCATTGTTGCCGATTTGAAAACGATGGACGGTGGTTATTTGGAAGCTGAAATGATGGCGAAAGCGGGAGCTACGCACGTCGTTGTGATGGCACGTGCGCACGCCGAAACGATCAAATGCGTCGTCAAAGCCGGACGCGATTTTGGCGTCAAAGTGATGGGCGACAACATGTGCTTTGATGACAAAGCCAGTGCCAGCAAAATGCTGGAAGATTTAGGCTGCGATTACATTGTGCATCACACGGGTTTCGACGAACGCAATGGAATTTTCGCGGACACAGGCAAAATGCTCAGTCCGCTGGATGATCTCGACGCTGTAGTCAAAGCCGTCAGCCTTCCTGTTCAGGCGGTCGGCGGACTTTCTATCGAACAAGCGATTTCGATGCCGAAACGTGGCGCTCCGCTTGTCGTGATTGGCGCACCATTAGCAATTGACGCGCATTCGTTCAGCGTCGCCAGCAATGATCTGAAAACTGTTTTGATGGAAATTACTCGGAGGATCAGGGAATAACGACGCAGTGGCATTGACCATTATTCATTGTCAATTATCAATTATTTATCAGAGATACACCTTTCAACTCCCCGTCTTCTGATAACTAATGAACAATGAAAAATGAGTAATGCCAAGATAGCAGTTATTCCCAATGCAATTTTATGGCTCAATCAATGGCAGCAGTCGTGCAATACGACTTAACACCCGGTTCCGTCGAAGTGCGCGAAATGCCGGTTCCTGAAATTGGCGATGACGAAGTTCTCTTGCGCGTCGGCGGTGTTAGCGTCTGTGGCAGCGATGTGCATCAATACCACGCTACGCAAAGCTGGCCTGTAAATGCTCCGGTAATTTTGGGACACGAATTTGGCGGCACAGTTGCAGCGCTTGGCAAGCGCGTAAAAAACTTCAAAGAAGGCGACCGCGTAGTCTCAGAAACTGCCGCGTACATCTGCGGAAAATGCATGATGTGTCGCACGGGTGATTACAATTTATGCCCGGAGCGCAAGGGCTTCGGCTACGGCATTCACGGCGGAATGGCGGATTACGTGCGCGTGCCGGAACGTTGTCTGCATCCTATTCCTGATACGCTGCCGTTTGAAAGAGCCGCGCTGACAGAGCCTTGCTGCGTGGGCTACAACGCCGTTGCCGTCAAGAGCAACGTCAAACCCGGTGATGTAGTCGTCGTGCTTGGCCCCGGCCCGATTGGATTATTGTGCGCAGAAATGGCGCGTTTGAATGGTGCAGGCACGTTGATTGTGACTGGCACTGCGCAGGATGAAGCACGGCTTGAAGCGGCGCGGGAATTGGGCGTGACGCATACCGTCAATGTGCAGTCTACTGATTTGATTGAATTCGTGCGTACCCTCGGCGATGGCCTCGGAGCTGATTTAGTAGTTGATGCCGCAGGCTCTTCGGCGGCGCTCAAACAAGCGCTCGAAATTGTGCGTCCTGGTGGACAAATTACGAAAGTAGGCTGGGGGCCGCAACCGTTGAATTTTTCGCTTGATCCGCTCGTGCAAAAAGCTGTGACGTTGCAAGGTAGTTTCAGTCACACGTTCCGCAACTGGGAAAAAGTCGTCGCAATGCTGGATGCCAGACAAATCAATCTTGATCCAATCATTAGCCGGATTGCTTCATTCACCGATTGGAAAGATTGCTTTGATGGGATGCACGATGGAAAATATGTGAAGGCTGTTTTGCAGCCGCAGTAGAATATGACGATGATGAGAGACTTAAAACAATTACGTCAAACCTGGGGCAAGATGGAGCAAGAGAAAGCTCGATTGCTTCAGGGTATGACATTTGAGGAAGGTGCCAGGGAATATCTCGTACTATCAAAAGAAGGTGAAAAGCATTTGGTTGCAACTGAGAGATTGTTTCGTCCTGAGCGCGAAAAATACCTGACTGAACTACAAGAGAAACTAAGGAAGTTTGGGCTTTGGTGGCAAAAACAAAATGGAATCAAACCTGAATCAAAACCTCTATGAAAGCGTAGCCGCTTTGCAAAAAACCTTGCTGGAAGCCGAGCTTGAATCAATGGCGATTGGTGGATTTGGGGGGAACCACGCCTGACTCGTGATGCTGATTTGAAGATTTTGATACGGCGCGAGGAGGCGGGCAAACTGCTGGAAGCCTTACCTTCAGGGTTTCATCTTCACTCAGAAAATCCTCTCGAAACTCTTCGGCAATATGGTTTTCTGTTCACTCATGACTTAAGCGGTGTTCGAATTGACTTAATGTTAACGGATATGGGTTTTGATGAAATTGCGATTGGCCGCAGACAAGAAAAAGAAATGGCGATAGGTGTTTCAGTTAGTGTTTGCAGTCCAGAGGATTTGATTATTTATAAACTGCTCTCAACACGTCCCCGCGATCATGAAGATGCTACAGGGGTTATTAAAAGGCAGATCAAAACTTTGGATCATAATTACATTGAAGATTGGCTAAGGCAGTTCGAACTTGCAGTTGATGATTCGACTCTGATTAATACTTACAAAAGGATGGTTGCTGGCTACATTTAGTAAAAATCTTTATGCCTAAATTAAGCGCTTTTCCGAAATGTTACATGGATGATTTGTGCGTCACGAAAACGATGACGCTGTTTGAATGGATTGACCTCGCGGCGACGCTGGGCGTGGATGGGGTAGAAATGTACCCTGGATTTTTTGCGAGTTTTGATACTGATTATGTGACGAAGATTAAGCAACACGCCGACTCTAAAGGCTTGGAAATCCCGATGATGTGTTGCTCGCCGGATTTCACGCAGCACGATCCGGCGGCACGCGCAGCCGAACTTGAAAAAGAAAAATTCTGGATTGATTTGACCGCGCAACTTGGTGGCAAATTTTGCCGCGTGTTAACAGGACAACGCCGTGAAGATGTTTCGCGTGAGGACGGTGTCCGCTATTCGGTTGAAGGGATTAACGCCGCGATTCCTTATGCTGCCGAATGTGGTATTGTCCTGAACATTGAAAACCATTACAAAGATGGTTACTGGAAATATCCCGAATTTGCGCAGCATCTGGATGTATTTCTTGAGATTATTAATCAGATTGATTCGCCCTGGTTTGGCGTAAATTTCGATCCGTCGAATTCGATTATTTGTGGCGAAGACCCGCTGGATGTGCTCGCCGCCGTCAAGCATCGCGTAGTCTCCATGCATGCCTCTGACCGCTATTTGATCAGCGGCACGATTGAAGATTTGAAATCGCAGGACGGCTCAATGGGCTATGCAAAAAATTTGCGGCATGGTGTAATCGGGCAAGGGCTAAATGATTACGACGCAATTTTCTCTACGCTCAAAGCCGAAGGATTCGATGGCTGGATTTCGATTGAAGACGGCGAAAACGGAATGGATGAATTGCGTGAATCAGTGCGATTCTTGCGTGCGAAAATTGCGCAGCATTTTTAAGAAAAACTTTGAGTACCAAATATTAAAAAACTATGGGACGATTACAAAATAAAATTGCAGTAATTACCGCTTCTACAGCAGGAATGGGCGAAGGCATTGCCCGCCTGTTCGCCAAAGAAGGCGCGGGTGTGGTGATTTCCGGTCGTAACGAAGCGAATGGACAAGCCATTGTCGAAAGCATTATTGCTGATGGCGGTCAGGCGATTTTTCATCGTGCTGACGTTGTCGTCGAAGCCGATTGCCGCAGCCTGATTGATCGTGCCGTAGAGCATTACGGTCACGTGGACATTCTCGTGAATAACGCTGGCATCAGCACACGTTGTACGATTGAAGATGCCACCGTTGAACTATGGGATGAACTTTTTGCCACGAACGTGCGCAGCGCATTCATTTGCTCACAGCAATTCGTCAAGCACAACGTTTCGCGCCGCACGGGATCAATTGTCAATATTGGATCAGTGAATGCCTACATCGGCGAGCCTAAACTGATGGCGTATTCCGCTACCAAAGGCGCGTTGATGACCTTCACGAAAAATAATGCCAGCTATCTGACAAAACATCGCATCCGCGTGAATCAGTTGAATGTTGGTTGGACAGAAACTCCGAACGAACATGCCGTCAAAAAACTGGAAGGCAAAGGCGAGAACTGGTTAGAAGAAGCCGTGAAAACACGACCATTTGGACGTTTGTTGCTGCCGTTAGATATTGCCTACGCTGCGATCTATTTTGCCAGCGATGAAAGCGAATGTATTACCGGGTCAGTGCTTGATTTGGAACAAAATCCAGTTGGTGCTTCGCCGAATTTGTAGCTTTAAGCGGATTCAATCAATGAGCGTCACATCAGCTTTCGTTTGCACTTTGCAGCGACTGATGAGACGCTCATTTTTATTTTTATGCTGATAGAAATTAGTTGGGGTAGAGAGGTATTATTCAATGGAGATTCTCATAAAACTAATGCGTCAGATATTTGGCTGGGGTGATAAAGCAGAAAATATAGTGCTTGGTATCAATTTGAAAGGAACTTGGGAGTCGTCATCAAATTTGCACAATCCTATACCTCATCCTGACAATGCACCTGGGTCTTTTTATACATTAAAAGATTGTTGTATTACTTGTGGTGCGCCAGAGATGGTAGCTCCGGAGCTAATGGGATGGTCAGTGCGGTTAGACGGTACTGAATGTATTTTCCGTCGGCAACCTCAAACCCCTGAAGAAGTTGAGATGGCAATCAATGCAATGGATATCTCTTGTATCGCAAATCTTCGATACCGAGGAAGTGATCCGGTGATAATAGAGAAACTAAAAGCAATGGGTAACGGATATCTTTGTGATATGAATGAGCGAGAGAGTTTTAATGAAATCTAAGTTATCAAAAATCGGTTTCGTCAGTCTCGGCTGTCCCAAAAATCTGGTGGACAGCGAAGTGATGATGGGGCAATTAAAATTGCACGGCTACGAATTAACGACTGACCGCGATGACGCAGATGTGATGGTCGTCAATACTTGTGGCTTCATTGATTCTGCGAAACAGGAATCTATTGACACCATTCTGGAAATGTCCGCGTTGAAAGACACGGGCAAGCTCAAGCGCCTTGTCGTAGCGGGTTGCCTGGTCGAACGCTATCGGCAGGATTTACTGAGTCAATTGCCCGAAGTTGACGCCGTACTTGGCACGAGCGAAATCGAAAAAATTGTCGCTGCTGTAGACCCTGCTGCCGTAGCCAAACAGGATGCCGCGTTTGTCGCTTCCAACAGTTGGATGACGCGAGGTTTGCCGACCTATCTTTACGACGAAAATACGCCGCGTGTGCTGGCTACGCCGAAGCATTTTGCGTATGTGAAAATTGCGGAAGGCTGCGATCACACTTGTGCGTTTTGCGCGATTCCGCAAATGCGCGGCAATTATCGTTCGCGGCGGGCGGCTTCCATCATCAACGAATCGCATCAACTCGCCGCGCAAGGCGTCAAAGAATTAGTGCTGATTTCGCAGGACTCCACGCAATACGGTTTGGATTTAGGCTTGAAAGATGGCCTTGCGGATTTGCTGAAAGGGTTGGCGCAAGTAGATGGCATCGAATGGATTCGTGTGATGTACACGTATCCAAATTCATTGAGTGATGCGACGCTGGCGGTGATGGCAGAAGAATCGAAAGTTTGCAATTATCTGGATATGCCGCTCCAGCACGCGAGCGCGAATATGCTGAAGCGGATGCGACGCGGTGGCAATCGCGCCATGCTCGAAAAATTACTCGGACGCGCACGAAAATTCGTGCCGGAAATTGCGCTGCGGACTACATTAATTGTCGGCTTTCCCGGTGAGACGGAAGAAGATTTTGAAGAGCTAATGCAGTTCGTCAAAGACATCGAATTCGACCGCGTAGGTGTGTTCACTTACTCTGACGAAGAAGGTACGCACGGTTTTGATTTAGATCAAAAAGTACCCGTCAAAACAATGCGCTCACGTCGCGCCAAGCTGATGCGCGAACAGCAAAAAATTTCCAAACGAAAAAACAAAGCGATGATCGGCAAGCAATTCCGCGCTTTATTGGAAGGCGTTTCCGACGAAACAGAATTGTTATTGCAAGCACGGCTCGAAACCCAGGCTCCTGAAGTTGATGGGCATATTTTGATTAATGACGTGCCGGAAAATTTTGCAGGTAAGCCGGGAGATTTCATCAATATCGAAATTTCTGAAGCGCACGATTATGATTTGATTGCGCGAATTTTTTGAGGAGTTGCACGATTGGATACATCACCACAAATCATCATCCTGGCAGGGCCGAATGGGGCAGATAAATCTACACTGGCCCCATTTTTGTTGCGCGACAGATTAGGGTTGATGGAATTTGTGAATGCTGATGTGATTGCCAGCGGATTATCAGCCTTTGATCCAGAACATGCCGCCATCGAAGCAGGACGTGTGATGCTTCATCGGTTGCGTGAATTAGCCGCGCAAAAAAAGAACTTCGCCTTTGAAACGACTTTGGCGACGCGCTCTTATGCCAAGTGGCTTCGGCAGCTCAGGCTGGAAGGGTATCTAACTTAATTTTCATTGCTCTTGATAGCCCTGAATTAGCAGTGCAACGCGTGAAGGCACGAGTCGCTGCTGGTGGTCATAACATTCCTGAAGAGACGATTCGCCGTCGCTATGCAAAAGGGGTTCACAATTTTTTTCGCCTGTATCAGGAGTTAACCGAAACATGGGTGGTATACGATAATTCGGTAACAGGTGAAACTATTATGTTGGCAAGCGGAAAATTCAAAGATGAGCCAATTATTTATGAAAAGGAAAATTGGTTTCGTTTCAGCGAGGTAGAAAAATGAAAGAATCTAAAAAAATTCCTGATAATTTGTTGATGGATTATGGGGAAGAGATTCGAGAAATTTTTCACCGCGCAGTGCAACATGCCTTATGGAAACATAAGCAATTAGGGCAAGCCATCGCTGTTTCGCGCAACGGTCAGGTCGTTATTATTCAGCCGGAGGACATTCAAGTGACGAACGAAGAAGGCACAGGAAAACTACAGTGACTTCTCCCTGTTTTCACTGAGTCTTCTCTTCTTCTTCACCCTTCAGCAAAAGATTAATATATTGCACGACGCCTTTATTCGTAATGCCTTTGTTGATGCGATCAGTCCAGATGCAAAGCGCTCGTGCTAGTTTGGATTGCGTTTCAACCAAGGTCACTACAAAATGATTCAGGTGGAGCTTTGATCCGCTGATTTCTAAATCCAGTTCCCCGATTTCCAAAATTATTTCAGGGCAATGCGCAGATTTTACGAACTTCGCAACGACATTATTCGTGGTCAGGTTGGCGGGGATATTTGTGATTGGTTGATTGAAAGCCTGCGCAATTTTTGTACGCTCTGTTTCTGGCAGCGCGTAAACAAGGTTGCCGATCAACGTTCCGTCCTGATTCGCCGAAGCCAGCGTAAAGACGGCGGAACCTTTCATTTCTAATTTCTCTGCTTGTGCGATGACAATTTTACTGGCAGTCGAAAGAGTCTCGGTGTGTTTGATTTTGTCCTGCGCGAAGCCAGTCACAAACAAACAACACGCGAAAAATAGAATGCGAAAATTCATACAGCTAAAAATAATAATGGCGCAATCCTTCAGGAAGAGCAGTTCACAAAATCGAATGCTCGCAACGAGGGGATTGCGCCAGTTTTGTTAACGTTCGTTATCGAACCGAAGCGTAAATTTTGCCGTCCAGCACAGCTACCGTATCTTTGACACGGTTATAAATTGCATCTGCATCAATGCCAAATTTTGCGTGCAGCAATGACTGGCTGCCATGTGGAATCAGCACGTCCGGCAGTCCTAAACGGATGACACGCGGTCCTGCATACAAGGCATTATTCGATTCCATCATTTCAAGCACCGCGCTGCCGAAACCACAACTCAAATAGGATTCTTCAACTGTCAGAACCAAACGATGAGATTGCGTTAACGCCAGCAACAAATCTTCATCCAACGGTTTGGCGAAACGAGCGTTGACAACCGTAACGCGAATTCCTTCTTTCGCCAGCCGATCCGCCGCTTTCAAGGCGGCATACGTAGCAGTCCCAAAAGCGAAAATGGCGACATCGCCGCTGACATCAGTCATCAATTCAGCTTTACCAATTTCAAGCGGGCGGATTGGTTCATCCATTGAGACCCCGAATCCGTTGCCACGTGGGTAGCGCAATGAAGCCGGATGCCCGGAATCAATCGCGGTCAAAAGCATGTGCCGTAATTCGTTTTCATCTTTCGGAGCCATCACGATTTGATTCGGCATGATGCGCAGAAATCCGACATCTAATAATCCGTGATGGGTCGGGCCATCGGCTCCCGCAATACCTCCACGATCCATCGCAAAAGTGACGGGCAAGTCCATCAAACAAACATCGTGATAAATCTGATCGAAGCCGCGTTGCAGAAAGGTCGAATAAATTGCGACGACAGGTTTGAAGCCTTGCGTGGCTAATCCCGCGCAGAAGGTGACGGCGTGTTGTTCAGCGATTCCAACATCAATGGCGCGCTTGGGAAATTCTTTCATCACCTTGCTCATGCCAGTTCCATCAGGCATCGCCGCAGTTACTGCCGTGACTTTTTCATCCTGACGCATGATGTCAATCAGCGCGTTAGCAAAGACTGCCGTGAACGAAGGCGCAGAAGCTGATTCCTTAATGAATTTTCCGCTCGAAACTTCAAATGCCGAAGTTCCATGCCACGTGGATTGATCGGCTTCGGCGGGCGCGTAGCCTTTACCTTTAACCGTCAGCGCATGAATGATAATTGGACCGTCAGCTTGCTTAGCTTCTTCAAGCGCTTTTAGTAAAGCACCAGTATCGTGACCATTCACCGGCCCCATATATCGGAAGCCGAGTTCTTCGACGAAAACTCCTGGCACGATAGCTGTCTTGATCGCGTCTTTGACATCTTTGGCAGTTTGGAAAACAAGGTCGCCGATGCCTGGAATGGCTTTCAGGATTTCTTCAAAATCTTCTTTGAACCGATGATACGTTTGCCCTTTTCTGAGGCGCGTTAAATAACCTTCGAGCGCACCGACCGAGGGCGAAATGGACATTTCATTATCGTTGAGAATAATGATGAGCTTTGTTTTCAGATGTCCGGCCTGATTGATGGCTTCACATGCCATGCCTGTCATGATCGAAGAATCACCAATGACTGCGACCACGTGATTATTATCTCCGGCGATGTCGCGGGCGACTGCCATGCCGAGCGCGGCAGAAAGAGAAGTCCCTGCATGTCCGGCTTCAAATTCGTCATAGACACTTTCGTCGCGTTTGAGAAATCCTGACAACCCGTCGTACTGGCGAATGGTGTGCAATTCATCACGGCGTCCGGTCAGCATTTTATGCACATACGCCTGATGACCTACGTCCCAGACCAGCTTATCTTTGGGCGTTTCAAAGGCATAGTGCAAAGCAATCGCCAGTTCGACCGCGCCGAGACTGGCTCCGGTATGACCTCCGATTTTAGAAAGAGTTTCTATCATGTATTCACGCGCTTCAGCCGCAACTTGGGGAAGTTGTTCCGGCTTGAGCTGGCGTAAATCAGCGGGATCATTAATCTGCTTTAGTAAATTCATAAAATTCTGAGTTATCTCTAAGTGACGAATTATGCGTGATGGGTCACAAGACTGCGGAATTATAGCAGGAGATAGTCTTAAAAATACAATGGCTTAGGCAGCAAAAAAATATTGCGATAGAAATGTGACAATCTCGACAATGGCAGGTTTTAGTAAGAACCTGAAGATTTTACGCCATCGGGTTTCTGTCCTTTCGCTTCCTGCACAATGGCAATACCTGCGCTCGCGCCAATGCGCGTCGCTCCCGCTGCAATCATTTCGCGGGCTGAATTCAAATCTTTGACCCCACCGGCGGCCTTCACACCAATCTCTGCACCAACCGCTTGCCGCATCAACGCAATATCCGCAACAGTCGCGCCGCCTTTGCTGAAGCCCGTCGAAGTCTTCACAAAATCCGCGCCTGCCTCTTTGGCGAGCAAACAGGCTCGCGTTTTTTCTTCATCGGTCAAAAGCGCAGTTTCAATAATGGTTTTGACGATAGCGCAGGATTCGTGGGCAGCTTCAACGACCGCCAAAATGTCACGGAAAACAATATCGTCGAAACCTGATTTCAAGGCGCCAAGGTTGATGACCATATCAATTTCAGTGGCACCATCCAACATTGCGCGGCGCGTTTCATACGCTTTGACATCCGGTAAAGTCGCGCCGAGCGGAAAGCCTACGACCGTACAAACTTTGACGGATGAGCCGAGCAACAACAATGCCGATTGTTTGACCCACGCTGGATTCACGCACACCGAAGCGAAATTGAATGTCCGCGCTTCGTGACAAAGTTTTTCAATTTCGGTTTTGGTCGCATCAGGCTTGAGCAACGTGTGGTCAATGTATTTTGCGACCTCACTCGTAGCGGCAGCAGCTTCGCCGAACGCCAGACTAATGCGCGAAGCTCCGGCATCCAGCGCACACGCCAAACTGTGCGGCGTACAGCCGCAATGCGCTTCCTCCGCGCCGTTCAAGCGTGCGAAGACTAAATCAGTGATTTGTTCGATTAGATTTTCAATTTGTGCAGCCATACTTACTTAGGGCGTTTTCCGTTTGCGCCTAGGTTTTTCCTCGTTGTCTTCAGTAGTAGTAGGGAATTCTACGCGGTCGTAAATTTCTGCCATTTTCAATTCACAGCCAATCGAAGAGATTTTTACGCTTTCCTCTAATTCCGAAACCGTAGCTCGTAACACCCAAAATCCACTTTTATCAAATGAATAATGTTCGACCAGTGGTTCCGTTTGTGACACCAATAAATAATCGGTGAACGTCGGAATCCATTTTCTATAACGACGAAATTTTTCACCGCGATCAAATGCTTCGGTGGTTGATGAGAGGATTTCAATAATAACCTTTGGATTCAATAAAACATCTTTATGGTCGTCGTGATAAAGCCGTTTGCCACAGGCTACCATCAAATCAGCGTAAGAAAAGAATCCTTTTAAGGTACGAGAAAACTTAGGATCAGGGCCGCTGCGGACTTTCATGTTTGGAGAAAGTGCCGCGCAATCGCGTCCTTTGAGTTGATTATGAAACTCTGCGCCTAAGTTAATGGTGATGATCGAATGCGGATCGCTCTCACCTGCCATCGCGAAGATTTCACCGTCAATGTATTCGTGGCGTTCGGTTCCTTCACGTTCTATCGCAAGGTATTCTTCAACCGTATAAGTATAAACAGATACAGTTTGTGCAAGTCCCATAATTTGCCTCAGCAGCAACACTTTCTTGGACGCTCTTCGTTGGGTGGTTGTCCCGCTGTGTAACCGCGCAGCACAGCACTAATAATATGCCAAAGATGTTGTGCTTGTTGGAGCATAGTTATTTCAGTACGACTTTACGAACGATACCTTGAAACCACGCCAGCGGCAACAATCTGCGTAGCGCGAGCAATGGCGCGGAATTCACTTGGTACCGCAATTTTCCTCCACCATCCGTAACCGCTTTGTAAATCACTGCCGCAACTTTTTCCGGCCCCGGCGCGGTCTCGCCAAATTTATTCATATTCGGCATCGCCTTGTTCACATAACTATCATAAACGGTTAATCCGGGCTTTGACATCACGTCCATCGAACGATCATAAAAATCTGTTTTAATCGCGCCGGGTTCAATAATTTTGACGCGGATGTTGAAGGGTTGCAACTCAAATTGTAATGATTCGGAAAAACCTTCGACTGCCCATTTTGTGCCGTGATAAAGGCTGTAAAGGGGAAACGTCAAGCGACCACCCACCGAGGCTACGTTAATGATTGTGCCGCTACAGTTTTCCCGAAAATGCGGAATGATTTCGCGGCAGACATTCATCAAACCAAAAACATTCGTCTCGAATTGCCGCCGGATTTGCTCGTCCGTCGAAGCTTCAAACGGCCCGACTAAACCGTAGCCTGCGTTATTCACAACCGCGTCAATCTTACCGAATTTATTGATTGTTTCATTGATCGCTTGTCTGATTGAATCGAAGTCAAGCACATCCAACCGCTTCAAGGTGATATTGTTATGGTTTGCCCAATCGCCAGCTTTTTCAGGCGTGCGCATTGTAGCGATGACGCTCCAGCCTTGTTCGGCAAAATAAATGGCAGTTGCTTTGCCGATGCCGGATGATGAGCCTGTAATGAGAATTGTTTTCATAAGATGTAGCGTAAACTTTTAGTTTGCGCTGAGTTCACAAGAAAAATTTCAAAGAAAAACAGAGTCTTTTATTTCTTAAAATTATAGTGATGTACACAGCGCAAACTAAAGGTTTACGCTACATCTGCGGATGCATCGTATGCCACTTCGTTGCTTTTTCATACGCTAGTGCCACACGCAGCGGTGTTACTTCGTCGTACAATTTGCCTGTAAACATTATCGCTTGCGGTAAATTCTTGATGAAGCCGCACGGCAAGACGGCTTGTGGATGCCCGGTCAAATTTGTAATGAGCAAACTTGCACTGCCCGGTGCAGGCGATACGAACGCATCCCAATTTTGCATCAGCGTATCCATCTCACGCATCAGCAACGTACGGGCGCGTTGGGCGCGTAAATATTCCACTGCCGGAATAAATCGCGCCGAGCGAAACGAATTCGGCCAATCATTCGGGCTTTGTCCTGAGAGCTGATTGATGCCACCGTCGCGCGTCAAATCGTCAAACGCTGTAGCCGCTTCGGCGGTCAAAATAATTCGCAAACTGTCTGTCGAAAATTTTGGCAATTCGAGCGGTTCTAATTTTGCACCCGCACTGCGCAACGCGTCCAATGCTTCGGCGTACATTTTTTTACGCGCCTCATCAGTTCCGCTTTCAAATTCTGTTTTCAGATAACCAATTTTCAGCTTGGAAATATTTATATCAGGCGTCCAATTGAACGGCACGTCCAGCGAAGTTTCATCGCGTCCGTCTGCGCCATAAATCGCGTCCAGCACGAGCGCACAATCTTCGATGCTGCGACAAATCGGGCCAACTTTATCCATCGTCCAACTCAAAGCCATCGCGCCGTAACGGCTCACGCGACCATACGTTGGGCGCAAACCCGCGACGCCACATTTTGACGAAGGCGAGACGATGGAACCAAGCGTTTCGGTGCCGATGGCAAATCCAACTAAGCCCGCTGAAGTCGCGGAAGCCGAACCCGCCGATGAGCCGCTGGAGCCTTGCTGAATTTCTTCCGGCTGCCACGGATTGCGCGTCATTCCGCCGAACCATCTGCCGCCTTGTGCTAATGCGCCCATCGAAAGTTTCGCCAATAAAATCGCACCTGCATCCCGCAACCGCTCAACGACAGTCGCATCATAATCAATCATCTGATTGCGATACGGCTCCGCGCCCCATGTCGTCGGAATCCCTTTCGTAGCGAATAAATCTTTCACGCCGCACGGAATGCCATGCAACGGTCCGCGATATTTACCGCGCTTAATTTCGGCTTCGGCGTTTGCAGCTTGTTGCAGCGCAAGCTCTTCCGTCAGCGTGACGACATTCAGTAATTTTGGCGAATATTTTTTTAGCCGTGCCAAATACATTTTCGTTAATTCAATCGGCGAAACTTTTTTGGTGCGGACGAGTTCGGACAATTGCGCTACGGAACAGAACGCGAGGTCTTCAAGTGAATTGTATTTTGGAATCTCGACTTTGCCAGCTTTAAGCTTGCCGCGCACAGGCGATTGTGTAGCCAATTT
>JAYVRW010000243.1:0-16970 GCA_043775925.1 Blastocatellia bacterium | reverse complement strand
CGGAAGCCGGAAGCCCTGAAGCAATCAACGCAGTTTTGTTCGCATCTGTGATGGTCAGGACGCGCGCAGGTTCACCGCCTAACTGACGTTTGACGTGTTCATATCCTGTATAAAAATGCCACTTATCTTTCACGATGGGGCCGCCGATAGCACCGTTGTAATTATCTAAAATCGCTGGAGGAGCCGTGACTCCACCAAAGAAAAATGGACGTGCTGCGAAAGGTGTACGACGCAGACGATAGCTGGCGGAACCGTGGTACTGATTCGTACCAGAAGGCGTCACGGCATTCATAATCAGCCCGGGCGTGTTGCCGAATTCCGGCGCAAAGCCGTTCGTAACCAGTTGGACTTCGCTGACAAATAATTCAGAAATCGGCATCAGGCGAATGCCAGCGCGATCTGTTTGCGTGTTGTTGTTGCCATCAAGTTGATAATTTGTGCGACGTGCAAAACCGTTGGCATTAATGCGCGGCACTCCGAATTCAGAATTCGGGCGACCTGTGACATTCGCCTGCAATAAAGCAAAATTGTACGGATTGCGCGATACCAGTGGCAGATTGGTAACTTCGCGGGCATTCAGCACGCGACCTAAATCAATTTTTGCCGTGTCAGCAATCGGAGCGTCTCCGGTGATGGTGACCTGTTCGCTGACGGCTCCTGTATCCAGTTTTAAATCTATGGTGGCAGTTTGTCCGGTGGTGAGTGTAATGCCTTCGCGGGTCAGTTTCTTAAATCCGGCGATTTCAGCCGTCACGCGATAGGTTCCGAGTGGCAGTAAGGGGACGCGATAAACTCCGCTGGTGTCGGTACTGACAGTGCGTGAAGAGCCTGTGTTGAGATTGGTTGCCGTGACTTGAGCGTTAGGAATGGCGGCTCCGTTGGCGTCAACGACCTGCCCTTCAATTTGTCCATTGATCGCTTGTGATTGCGCCACTGCCGGAACGTGAAAGCTCACGAAAAGTACTGCAGCGAGAGCTAAAAAGAATAATGTGATAGGTGAATTTGATTGTTTAGTTTGCATAAATTTACCGCCGAGAAAACCCTGGGGGAAGTTTAAAAAAAAATATTGAATACTTTTCAGAGTTTATCTGGCTGAACTTTAATCGTCAAATTGAGTATTCAACGGGATAGACCACAGATGACGCAGATCAGGCGGATTTGTGCCGATCTGATCCGCGAGAACCTGCATAATCTGCGTTATCGGCGGCCTATTTCTTATTCCAAACAATTCTTCCACTGACAATCGTAGCGGCAGGCGCACCTTTCAACTTCCATCCATCAAAAGGCATATTTTTACTCTTTGATTTGAACTGCGCCGCGTCAATTGTGACTTGACGATTTGGGTCGAAAATTGTGACATCGGCAATTGCTCCGACCTGTAAAGTGCCGCGATTTAATTTGAAGATGCGGGATGGATTGCAGGACAACAATTCGATCATGCGGGTTATAGAAATTATTCCACCATGAACAAGCCGATCCAGCGTTAAGCTGACCGCAGTTTCGAGTCCAATAATTCCATTCGGAGCCTTATCAAACTCATAAGCTTTTTCATTTGCGTGATGCGGCGCGTGATCCGTCGCAATGGCATCAATCGTGCGGTCGCGTAAGCCTTCAAGACAGGCTTCGAGGTCAGCCTGCGAACGCAGCGGCGGAGCCATTTTTGTATTCGTATCGTACTGCGATTCATAGACCGCCGCATCCGTCAACACAAAATGATGCGGCGTGATTTCGCACGTCACGCGCAATCCGTTTGCTTTTGCCTGCCTTACGAATTCAACAGATTTAGCCGTAGAAATATGCGCGATGTGAACGTGCGCTCCGGTAATTTCGGCAAGCTGAATATCGCGGGAAACCTGCAAATCTTCAGCCGCGCCGCTCAAGCCTTTTAATCCCAGCCGCGCCGAATATTCGCCTTCGTGCATTGACCAGCCCGGAGAGACGCAACAATCTTCGCAATGATCAATCACAGGCAAATCGAAATCTACGGAATATTCCATCGCACGACGCATCATTTCAGCGGAGCAAATCGGACGACCGTCGTCACTGATGCCAACGATCCCGGCACGTTTCATCTCACCGATTTCCGCGAGTTGTTCGCCTTTGGAACCGTGCGTGATGGCTCCGATGGGAAAGACGTTGGCGAATCCGGCGGCTCTGGATTTTTCTAGAATGAAGCTCGTCACCGCAGAATTATCATTGACCGGTTTTGTATTCGGCATACAGCAAACGCTCGTAAATCCGCCTGCGACAGCAGCGTGCGCGCCGGACTCAATCGTCTCTTTATATTCAAATCCCGGTTCGCGGAAATGAACATGAAGATCAATAAATCCGGGCGCAACGATGAGGTCGGTAGCATCAAAGATTTCTGCATCTTCAGAGGTGAGGTCTTCGCCAATGGCTTCAATTTTGCCATCACGAATGAGCAGATCGAAGTTAGATTCGAGCGATTGCGAAGGGTCGAGGATGGTTCCGTTTTGAATGAGTAATGAAGTCATAAAAACTAGCTTGAAAAAATCGCATACGTTTGCACCGCAATTTTGCCATCACGAATGACAAATGTATCCGTCGCCATTTTGATGAACGGCGTGGCTTCCCAAATAATATAGCCAATATTTTCATTAATATCCTGCCGCACAATTTTGAATGATTGTAACAATTCAGGAGGTGAGTTTTTGACGAAGCCTTCAAACGCGGCTCTGATGGCGGCGAGTCCGCGAATCAATCCGTTGGGCGAAAAGATGATGGCATCTTCGGCGTAATCGGCAAGGATTCCGTCAATGTCGCCATGTCCGAGCGCTTGCAGGTGATGGAGTAATATTTCTTCGGTTGTCATAAAAATTCAATCAAGCCACAAAGTGGCGAAATTCAATAGCCCAGCGCAACGCGCTGGGCTGAGTTGGAATAAATTTCAAGCCCTGAATGGGCGTCATAATTTTTATCTCGCCCTTGCAGGGCTTGTAGTGGAAAAACTCTTTCCCAGCGCGTTGCGCTGGGCTATTGAATTTCGCTCTTTCAGAGCTAAAAACTTTTTTCCATCATTCGTTTTGCAACTACTTGATTGCTAGTTGCGGTAAATTTATTACTCGCCGCCAGCCAATAAATACAGTACTGCCATACGCACGGCGACGCCGTTGGCGACTTGATCCAAAATTAATGATGTAGCGCCATCAGCGACATCAGATTCAATTTCTACGCCGCGATTGACGGGGCCGGGGTGCAGTACAATCGCGTCAGATTTGGCGAGCGCGAGGCGTTTCATGTTTAAGCCGTAGTGAATGGAATATTCTTTTAAGCTTGGAAAATATCCACCTGATTGTCGTTCCATTTGAATGCGTAACATCATTACTACATCGGCGTCGGCGATGGCTTCGTTAACGTTTGCGGCGAATTTTACGTTGCCGCCAAATTGTTTTTCAAAGCCGTGCGGCAACAATGTATTTGGGCCTGCGAAAATTACCTGAGCGCCGAGTTTACTCAGTAAATACGCGTTGGAGCGAGCTACGCGGGAATGCAACACGTCGCCAATAACTGCAATTTTCAATCCGGCAATTTTCCCTTTGCTGCGGCGAATCGTGAACGCATCGAGCAGCGCCTGCGTCGGGTGTTCGTGCGCTCCATCGCCAGCGTTGATGACGGCGGATTTGACGTACTTTGCAATCTGATGTGGCGCGCCCGAAGACGGATGACGAATCACAATTGCATCAGGAGCCATCGCTTCCAGGTTTTGCGCCGTGTCAATCAACGTCTCGCCTTTGACTACGCTGGAGGTCGAAGCAGAAATATTGATTGTATCGGCGGAGAGGCGCTTACCTGCAATTTCAAAGCTCGTGCGCGTGCGCGTCGAAGCTTCAAAAAATAAATTGATAATGGTTTTGCCGCGCAGGGTAGGGACTTTTTTGATGCGGCGATTATTGATGTCGCGGAACGTTTCCGCCGTGTCGAGAATTAAGTTAATTTCTTCGACTGAGAGTTCTTCGATTCCGAGCAGGTCTTTGTTCTTTAAAGGCATGTGAAAAGGTGGTCAGGGATCGGTGGTCGGTGGTCGGTTGAAGGTGGTTCGTTTCGGAAATACTTAATTATTCCCAAGACGAACCGACCACCGATCCCTGACCGCCGACCACTATTTCGTCTCGACAATGATTACTTTCTCGGCGTCGTCAAATTCAGGCAGCATTACTTTGATGATTTCGCTCTCAGTAGTATTTACATATTTGCCGATGTAATCCGCTTGGATCGGAAGCTCACGCCAGCCGCGATCTATCAGAACTGCCAGTTGCACACGATGCGGACGACCAAAATCTATTAGCTCATCTAAGGCAGCGCGGACAGTTCTTCCCGTGTACAAAACATCATCTACGAGGATGATGGTTTTGCCTGTGATGTTCGCGGGCAGATGTGTGCTGTTGACGATGGGCTGTTCAGCGACGGTGCTGAGATCATCGCGGTATAGCGTAATATCCAGCGTGCCGGTAGCGACCTCGAAATGGTCCATGTCCTTAATCTTCGCTGCCAGTTTTTCAGCCAAAGGGACGCCTCGGCGATGGACGCCGACTAATAAAATGTTGGATAAATCAGGATTATTTTCAACGATCTGTGAAGCCATGCGCGCTATCACGCGGTTCATGTCGTCGGCGGTCATAATGGTAGATTTTTCTTTGAAGTCCATATTGATAATGTTTGGTTTCGTTTGGATTTAATCACAATGTCAAGAACCCGGCTCGCGGTACTGTACCCGGAGCCGTAGCGACGGGGTTAATCTACGATATTGCTGACTAAGCTCAAAGTCGTTTCGCCAGCTCGGTTTGAAATCGAACAATGCGGCGAGCATTCGCGCCCAAATCGCCTTTGCCCACCCGCGAACGGGAACGCAGGTAGACCGTGCAATTTTCTCCGGTTCCAGGTTTGACCGTGATGGTTACGTCGTCCTTGAATCGTAGGATTTTTGTCGTATCTACTGCTTCAATTTCTCCCGCTTCACGACTTTCACTAATGATTTCCCATCCCAGTTCTCGTGCCGTCGCTAACGCTGCATCGTAAGCTCTGACCATCGCTACGCTAAATCGTTGCGGTTGAAGATCGGGATATTCAGGTGTTTCGCCAGTTTTCACGTCGTTGATGCGCGGCCAGATCAAGCCGGAAATTAAAACGCCACCAACCAACAACGCGAAAAGAATTCCAAGCGCGAGAATCATTTTTTTCACCATTCGCATGTCGCAACTCCACCAATTTTTTAGGTCAAATAAGCTCTCAAGATACACAATGGCGGCGCGATTGTAAAAGCTGGGGCGAGAAACAGAAAGGCGAGCTTGTCTGACTTTTCAGGCTTCTGTTACACTAAATGTTACGGAATTAATTCAAGCAAGTCGGAGTCCAAACCATTGATAGATGTTTTAGCCATCGTTGAGCGCAACGAAATCGTTACCTCAACTTCTACCGAATCGGGAAACAGTCGCAGCTATGGTTATTTGCGTCTGCGTCTGCCACAGCGTCAAAACATTCAGCCGGGGCAATTTGCGATGCTGAAAAAGCACGGGATTTACGAACCGCTGCTGCGTCGTGCGATGGCATATTACCGTGTCGAGAATCATGATAATTACACAGTCGTTGAATTTATCTATCAGATTTTAGGACGCGGGACACAGGCGATTTCAACGCTGCTGGTGGGTGATCAAATTGAATGCCTGGGCGCACTCGGCAACACCTACGATATTGAAGCGGCGGATGGAAAAGAAGCTTTATTAGTGGTTGGCGGAGTTGGTTCTGCGGCAGTGTTTATGCTGGCGGAAGAATTGGTCAAAGCAAAAATTCCAACTAAATTATTTATCGGCGGAGCCAGTCGCGGTGACCTCTTGGGCTACGATGATTTTGTTAAAGTCCTGGGCGCAGAAAATTGTATCAGCGCCACAGTTGATGGGAGTGAGGGTAAAAAAGGTTTTGTGACTGCGCCACTGGGAAAATATCTGAAGATGAATGATTCAGTGGTGATGTATTCGTGCGGGCCGGATGCGATGTTGCATGCCGTAGCGAAAGTTGCTGAAAAATATAACATCCCAACCCAGGTTTCGCTGGAAGCTCCGATGGCTTGCGGCTTTGGGATTTGTGTTGGTTGTGCAGTCGCAGTGAAACACGATTGCGCCGAAGGATTTGTGTATAAGAAAGTTTGTACGGACGGGCCGATATTTTGGTCACAAGAAATAAAATGGTGAAGGTTCGAGATATTATAAAATTGATTGAAGAAGATGGATGGTATTTGGCGAGGACACGTGGAAGTCATCGTCAATTTAAGCATCTAACTAAGTCGAGTTTGGTAACAATTGCGGGTAAACCGGGAGATGACATCGCACCCGGAACGCTCAACAGTATTTTGAAACAGGCAGGATTATCATTATGAAATATTTAATCGTTGTCGAAAAAACAGGCACAGGGTTTTCAGCTTACAGTCCTGATCTTGAAGGTTGCATTGCGACCGGAAAAACGAGAGAAGAAGTAGAAATCAATATGCAGGAAGCGATTGAATTTCATCTGGAAGGCTTGAAGTCAGAAGGCTTCAAGGTTCCCGCGCCACAAAGTTACTCTGCGTATTTAGACATCGCCGCTTAATGACAAATACATCATTACTTTCAATCAACGTTGCAGGCATCGAATTCCACAATCCCGTTGGAACTGCCAGCGGGACGTGCGGTTATGGGCTTGATCTCAAAGAATTGATTGATCTCAATCAGCTCGGAGCGGTTTTCACCAAAGGTCTTTCTGCCAGGCCGATGCGCGGGAATGCTCCGTGGAGAATTGTCGAAACGCACGGCGGAATGCTCAATGCAATTGGCTTGCAAAATATCGGGGCGCAAGTTTTTGTTGAGGAGAAATTGCCTGAACTCAGGAAGTACTCGACGCGCATTATCCCTAATGTTTTCGGCTATTCGATTGAAGAATACAGCGAAGCGATTCGCATCCTTGAAAGCGGCGATGGCATTCACGGCTACGAAATAAATATCTCGTGTCCCAACGTCAAAGAAGGCGGGAAATCTTTTGCGAATGATGCGAAGCAGGCGGCAGAAGTGACAGCGGCAGTGAAAAAAGTTGCGACCCGTCCGGTGATGGTGAAGCTTTCTCCGAATGTTGCTGACATCGCCGAAATTGCCCGTGCCGTCGAAGCTGCCGGAGCAGATGCGCTGTCATTGATTAATACTGCGATTGGCATGTCCATTGACATCAATACGCGCAAGCCGCGCATCGCTAATGTGACGGCTGGATTGTCGGGGCCTGCGATCAAACCGATTGCCGTGCGCTGTGTATTCCAAGCTTCGCGGGCGGTGAAAATTCCTTTGATTGGTATTGGCGGGATTGCGACAACCGAAGACGCCCTTGAGTTCATCATAGCGGGCGCAAGTATTGTGCAAGTTGGGACGGCGAACTTTTATGATCCCGGTGCGACGATGAAAATTGTGGGTGGTTTGGCGGAATATTGTCGGAAAAATAATTTGCAGAATATTAGTGAATTAGTTGGGAAGGTGGAGATATAAATGGAAATCAAAAGGCAAATATCAAATATCAAAAGGCAAAAAGGCGGCACTTTTATTTTTTTGATAAAAAGGGCGCAGCCTTTCCGAACTAACTTTTGCCTTTTGCCTTTTGATATTTGCCTTTTGATTTCGCTGATCACCTTTTGCCTTTTACCTTCTTTAGCCTTCGCGCAAACTACCCCTGTTACCTTGTCGCCGGAAAAACTTATCAATGGCGCTCCGTGTGTGATTCGATACAAGCCTGCCACACCGCTCAAATCACTTGGCGCGACATTTCTCACCAAGCGCGTATTTTTCAACTTCGACAAAGCCAGCGGCGAATGGGTTGGCTTCGCGGGTGTGGATTACGACACAAAACCGGGCAATTATGATTTAGTCGTCAACGGCGTAGCGACGAACGGACAAAAGATTTCCTTCGCGCAGATTATCCCAATTGCGAAAGGTTTTTATCGGACTTCGGCGATTAGCGTCCCGAAAAAATACGTTGATCCTGACCCGGCGGATGTGGCTCGTATTCTGGCGGAACGGGATTTGAAAAATGAATTGCTGAACAAAGTCACGAATTCGCAATTGTGGGCAGGGAATTTTATCGCTCCGGCGGGAACGGGAACATCTTCTGAATTCGGTTCGCAGCGCACCTACAACGGCAAACGCCAAAGCGTTCATCAAGGCTTGGATTATCGCGCTTCGACTGGAACGCAAATTCACGCCATCAACGGCGGCAAAGTCATCATCGCGCGTGAGCTTTATTTTGAAGGAAATTGCGTCGTCATAGATCACGGACAGGGCTTGCTCTCACTCTATTTTCATTTGTCGCAATTCAAAATTAAAGAAGGCGACATGGTGACGAAAGGACAGCTCATCGCGCTCAGCGGAGGTACAGGAAGGGTGACGGGACCGCATTTGCATTTGGCTGTGCGCTGGCAGGGAAGTTATGTGAATCCGGCGACTTTGTTGGGATTGAAAATGTAGCGCAAACTTTCTAGTTTGCGTTTTCGGCAATCAAGTAATTTGGATTCAACTAAATATTTTCGCTATCAATACGCAAACTGGAAAGTTTGCGCTACTTCTATGAAAATTCTACCAAAAGATCGAATCGTCGTTGCGTTGGATGTTGAGACTTCCGCGCAGGCATTAGCCTTAGTTGAAAAATTGCGCGGATTGGTGGGGATGTTCAAGGTCGGCAAGCAGCTCTTTACGGCGGCGGGACCGGACATTGTGCGGCAGGTGGTTGGCGTGGGCGAAAAAGTTTTTCTTGATCTCAAGTTTCACGATATTCCGAATACTGTGGCGGGAGCCGGCGTCGAAGCGGCACGGCTGGGGGTAAGTATTTTTAATGTACATGCGCTGGGTGGTTCGGCTATGATGCGCGCGACGGTTGAGGCCGTGAACAACCTGAGTGAACGTGAGAATTTGCCCAAGCCTTTGATTTTAGCAGTGACTGTTTTGACGAGCCACGATCAGGCGTCATTGCGTGAAATTGGACTTGAGGTCGAAATTAAAGATCAGGTGAGACGGTTAGCGCAACTTGCTTCAGCCTCGAAAATAGATGGCGTCGTCGCTTCTCCGCACGAAATTGAATCGCTCAGAAAGGCGATAGCTGATCCTGATTTTGTCATTTTGACACCGGGAGTGCGTCCGGCAGGAGCGGCGCTCAACGACCAGAAGCGGGTCATGACTCCGGGGGAAGCGGTAGCGGCGGGCGCAGATTATCTGGTGATTGGACGACCAATTACGAGCGCAGATGATCCGGCAGAGGCAGCGCAAAAAATTATCAAAGAAATCGAACAAGTTGCCACTTGAGGCGTGTAATAATCGCGTTGAGTAAGAAAGCGACAATGACCCGGGATAACAGTCGCGTAATTTTTTGAGAATATTGAACATGCTTCGTAAAATTATCAGCTCTGTATTATTGGGACTTTTTTTCGTCGCTCTCTGTGAAAGCGTAGTTTTGGCTCAACCTGCCAAAAAAATTACGCCACCTAAAAACGATCAACCCAGTCAACCTCCGCAAGGACAAGTTAAATTAACGCCACCGACGAAGACCGGAGAAATCGTCAAAGTCAGTTCTGTTCCTGTCGCTTCCGGTCCGTTTCAGGTTGGAGAGAAACTAAGTTTTAATGTTTCATGGGCAAATTTTCCAACTGCTGCACGAATGGAAATGGAAGTCGCCGGACTCGGTTCTTTTTTTGGCAGACAAGGCTACCAGTTAAAAACTAAAGTCCAAACGGTGGGTAGTGTCCGTGCAATGTTCCGCGAAGTTGATAATCAATATACTTCGTACCTTGACGCAAAAACTTTATTACCTTTTCGATCTGATAGTGCCATTCGACAGGGAGTCAAAAATGAAGACGCCTCCATCTTCCTTGATCACCAAAGACGTTTGGCGCGTTACAGTGATAATTCTGAAGTCGCCATGGGGGCGGAAGCTTTGGATTTGCCCTCATTGATTTTTAGTTTACGGCTCAGAGACTTTAATGCTGAAATGAAGTCGAAGAAGATTTCTACCTTGTACGGAAAACAAATGATCGAAGTCGAAGTTACTGCGAAGCAAAAGGAGAAAATCTCAACGCAGGCTGGAAAGTTTGACGCGATTCGCGTTGAGCTGAAAGCGAAAACCAAAGACACCGGTGATATTCGTGTGAGTGTCTGGTTCACGGACGATAAGTCGAAAATGCCTGTGCTGTTTGTTTCCAGGCTTTCATTTGGTGAACTCAGAGCAGAACTGTCACAGGCGAGCGTTAAAATTCCGAACAAAGTTAATTTGTCTCCGGTTGACAATAAATCCGGCGAAATTGCTTTGAATAATTCCGGCAATATCGGCATCGTCCTTGAACGCACGGATACAGCAGCTTCTGAATTCGAAACTGCCCTGCCTTTTTCAGTCGGTGAGACCATTAATTACGACATTGCCTGGGGGAATATCGGTTCTATTGGTAAGTTAAATTTGAACCTCGTACAGCGCGGAATGTTGGATAATAAAGTCGTGCTGGAAATGATCGGCGAGCTTTCCACCATTGGAACTGTCCGTTCAATTGTGAATTTGAACGACACCTTTAAGAGTTACGTTCAGGCGAATTCATTAACGCCGCTCAAGACCGAAACGACTATTCACGAAGGGAAACGTAACAAGCAAATTATTGCTACCTATCTTTCTGATAACTCGGTTCGGCTGGATAATGGGACGCATTTTCCAGTTCCTGCCAATACGCTTGATTTGGTCTCATTGTATTATTCGATTCGTGCCAGCGACTTAACGATTGGGAAGAGTCAGGTTTTTAATTTCGTAGATGCCAATCATCGTCCCCGCTCGTTGAATATTAAGGTCGTCAAAAAAGAATCCATCAACAGTGCGCTCGGAGTCCGTGAAGCTTTGCAGTTGGACCTTACCAACCTGGAGACCAATCAGCTCATGGCGCAGACCTGGATTACGAATGACCCTAGGCGCCTTCCACTATATATTGTTGCCCGCCTCTCTTTTGGCGAATTGCGTCTATCTCTCAAGACCGCGATTAACACGAAATAAGTATCTTTTTATAACGCAAATACCTCACTCTTCCATTAGGATAGTCCTGCTCCAGCTATTCCCCTTAACAAGTAAACTTACGAACATCCCCGTTTTTCTATCGAAAGATTTTCAGGGAGACTATCTTGGAATCCAATCTACTATTATCAAGAATTGAAAAAGAAAGAGCGTTTCACAACAAAGAATTTGCGGAGCGTGGGCGGGAAAGAATTAATTCGGTTTATTTAGTGACCCATCGAAGCACCAGGCTGTACGAAGAATTAATCGTCGAAGGCGCTGAGAACAGTCACGTCCTGGAATATGGATGCGGGCCGCACAGTTACGCTTTTTTTCTGGCACGACATGGGGCAAATGTTCAGGGCATTGATATTTCCGACGAAGCGATTGAGCAGATGCGCGAACGATCAAAGCATCGTCCTTTTCCAGAACGTGTTTCATTTCAACGGATGAATGCCGAAGCGCTGGAATTTCCTGACAACAATTTTGATCTGGTGACGGGGCGTGCGATTTTGCATCATCTTGATCTGCGGGATTCCTTTGAAGAAATTGCCCGAACGTTGAAGCCGACGGGGAAGGCGATTTTTGTCGAACCGCTTGGACATAATCCAATCATCAACTATTTTCGTAATCGCA
Organism: Blastocatellia bacterium; assembly: GCA_043775925.1. Taxonomy (GTDB): domain Bacteria; phylum Acidobacteriota; class Blastocatellia; order RBC074; family RBC074; genus JAFDVL01. The sequence continues at coordinate 5,291 of JAYVRW010000243.1, read as the reverse complement.
CGCCGGAATTGAGAACCGAAGACGAACATCCTTTGTTGATGAAAGACCTTGAAATGGCCAAAGAATATTTTGGCAGAGTAGATGTCTATTACTACCATTTAGCTGGATTAGCCGCTGCGCCATTTGCAGGAAAGAAAATCTTTGATCCGATTCTTAAAGCACTGGATGCCATGGATCGAACCATTTTTAAAGTGCTTCCGTTTGCCAGAAAACATGCGTGGGCGGTAGTGCTGGTGTTTTCAGAGCCGAAATCCTGAATCAAGCAAAGTCTGGTTTGGTGTACGAACGCGAAGTTGAAGTACTAAACCAGACTTTTATTTTAGCTCTTAGTTGAAAATGGTTTTCATTTTTAATATAATAAATCTTAGGCGGAGTAAGTACGATAGGCGTCTCGCCTGTCGCTCCGCTAACCTCCTTGAAGAGAAGGTTTCCCCTTTTTGTTTCTGGATAATTTCATGGCTGCTACTACTGTCACCTCAACTGCTACTCAACCCGCTGCAACGGCGGCTCCCAAATTGCTTTTGGTCGGTAATCCCAACGTTGGAAAATCCGTAATTTTCGGGTATTTGACGGGCAAGTATGTGACGGTCTCGAATTATCCCGGCACGACGGTTGAAGTCTCACGCGGAGCGATGCGATACGGTGGCGCTGATTGGCAAGTGATTGATACGCCTGGAGTGAATTCGCTAGTTCCACAATCTGACGACGAACGTGTCACGCGGGATTTATTGATTTCGGCACAGCCGGATTTAATTGTTCAGGTGGCAGACGCTAAAAATTTGCGACGGACATTGTTGATTACTTCGCAGTTGGTGGAATTTCAAAAGCCGATGATTCTGGTGCTGAATCTGATGGACGAAGCCCGTGACCGTAACCTTGAAATTGATGCGAAAGGTATCAGTGAACTTTACGGAATTCCCGTAATTGAAACTGTCGCCATTGACGGCGAAGGCTTAGATCAACTGCATAAATTATTAGGTCGGGCAAGCATTCCAAATGATCCTCTCAAGGCGCAACGAGAACATTTTTTATCCGAAGAAAAGACGGGAAGTTTACCGGCTGCGTTGACGATTGAATGGCTACAGACTCGTGATCCTGAATTGCGTCAAGCGGTCGAAGAAGCGCTTGATTCAAATCGAGAATTTTCAGCCGAAGAGCGTGTGCAAATGCGGCGAACGGCAGGCAAATTGGAATCTTTGCGTCAGGAATTTCTGGATGAAGTAGTCGCCAAATATAAAAAGACCATTCCAACCATTACTTCAGAAGTCAAAACGGATCGCGTCCTGCAAATTGCCATCGCCTTTTTACTTTTGGGATTTGGGTATTTCCTGTTCACGGAAGCGACACGACTTAGTAATGCGATTCTTCGCACGAGTATTCCCTCGCTTTTTGATGTCGTGAATAATTGGCTGAATGCCAGTGTGCTTCCGGTGCTTCAGCCCAAACTTGGAGTGGTTGGCGAAATCCTTTTTGGACAAAAAAATAATGCCAGCGGAGCGTATGAAAATGGCTTGTTGCATCCGTTCCTCGCGCAGTTAATTTTTCTGGTTCTGCCGGTGATGGTTCCGCTGGCGTTTGTCATTACGCGCTCAAAAAACTTTGCTGATAAGTTAGGGCGATGGACAAGGGAAGCGCGTACCGGAATCCCGTTATTATTGGTTGTACTGCTCCTAATGTTTGAATTCGTCGGTGTCATCGGAGCTGGAACCTTCGTTGATTTTTTTGAGACTACGCTTTTCAATAATCACCTCAACCCGTTCCTGCAACGTATCATTCCACCGGGATTTATCTACGATTTTTTCATTGGAAAATACGGTCTCGTTTCGATGGGATTAACCTACGCGCTGGCGATTGTTTTGCCGATTGTGACGACATTTTTTATCGCGTTTGGTTTGCTTGAAGACAGCGGATATTTGCCGCGCTTAGCGATTCTTTCAGATCGAATTTTTCGTTTTATGGGATTGAATGGCAAAGCTGTTTTGCCGATGGTTTTGGGGCTGGGCTGCGACACGATGGCGACGATGACGACGCGCATTCTGGCGACGAAAAAAGAGCGGGTTATTGCAACTTTGCTGCTGGCTTTAGGTGTCCCATGTTCGGCGCAATTGGGAGTCATTCTTGGCATCAGCGCGAGTTTGAGCTTTGGTGCAGTACTCACAATTTTCGGTGTCGTTCTTTCGCAAATGATGCTGGTTGGGTATTTATCTTCCAAGCTCATCAGAGGCGAACGCGGAGATTTTATTTTTGAGATTCCTCCGATTCGCATCCCCCAACTGTGGAACGTCTGGACAAAAACCTGGATTCGATTGAAATGGTACGTCAAAGAAGCGCTGCCATTATTCGTCCTCGGAACTGTAATTTTATTCATCCTTGATCGTTTGAAGATTCCGACTCCGTGGGGCACACAAAGCGGATTAGATGTGATTGAATCCGCGCTTTCGCCAGTAGTGCAAGGAGTTTTACATTTACCAAAACAAGCCGCACAGGTTTTATTGCTCGGGTTTTTACGCCGCGATTATGGAGCTGCCGGATTATTTGCGATGGTTGAAGCGAAAACGATGGACTCCGTACAAATCGTCGTCGCGTTAATCACGCTGACTTTGTTCATCCCCTGTGTAGCGAATTTCTTCATGATGATCCGCGAACACGGCGTCAAAAAAGCAATGTATATGCTGGCATTCATCACTCCCTTTGCAATTGCAGTCGGTGGAGCCGTGAGCTGGATTTTGCGGGCATTAAATATTCATTTTTAAGACTTAGACAGGATTGACAAGATTTGATTCAAGATGGACGAGCCAGTTTATCGCTAAAAATGTCTTGTTAATCCTGCAAAAAATCTTGTCAATCCTGTCTAAAAAAATATGCGTTTATCGGAAGAAATTGTTGCGTTGATAAAATTATTGGAAAGCCATTCCGATCTTTCGGGAATCTCGAGCGAAACCCTCGAAGATGCCGAACATGAAGGACTCATTACTAACAATAAAACATTGACCGCTGCTGGTCAGGAAATCCTGGCAAACATTCAAGGCTCCTTATTCACTGCCGACCAGCTATCAATTGAGGAAACCGCCACCGTTGCTTACCTCAGTCAACGCAATTATCCACGCTTTCAAAAGCTCTCATCCTTCGGATTATTCCCCGGTATTCCGATCAGCCTCAAACAACGCTACCCCAGCTTTGTGATTCAATGCGAAGAGACGCAGATCGCACTGGAAGAAGAAATTTTGCGCGATATTTTTGTCTGGCGAACGTAATCATACAATAATTTTACAGATGTTATGTTATTGAAAAGTGGTGAAGCCCATCTCGAAGCAGAATCAATGGCAATGAAAATCGCAGCCATCGGGGAAGATGATATTTCTCCATTTCCGTATGCTGGCTGCCGTTGGCTGATGCGAAACTTTGAAGCCGATCTGGATAATCTGATTCCTGATCTGGATATGTGGTTTTCTGCGCTTTACGGGTATAGCAGTTGGGCAAAGAAAATCTTAACTTGGTCTGAAGAAAAAGTTTTAGAAGTGCGGGCGGAATTGGCTCATAACTTCTTCGAGCAATTACCGCAATACGCCTGGCTCGAACAGCACATCACAGATGCAAATACCCCCGATCTTTTTGAAAGATTTCAGCTAACTGAGCAACAAAGAAAAATACTCTACGAGCTGCTTGATTTTATGCTGCACGAGAAATATCAGGATGCTCATTCGGAATAATTTTTTTGATTTTTGAGAGTCACGATTAACAAGGCAATCGCTCCAAGAGAAATTCCAAAAATCGCAGGTGGCAAACTAAAATAACCTTTCCCTACGCTAAAATAATGAACGACAAAAGTCACACTGACGGACACGAACATCGCCGCCAACGCCGCATTTGCCTGCACTTTTTTTGAATATAATCCCACGACCAACGGCAACATCAAGGCCGCTGTCAGCAACGTATAAAAAATCGTCAAAGCCGAATACACAGTTTCGAGAACTACTGCCAGCAAGGCCGCCAGCGCTCCACAAATAATCGCGCTGTAGCGTGCCACGCGTACTAATTGATCGCCGGTCGCCGCAGGGTTCACGTAACCTTTGTATAAATCTTTGCTCAGCGAAGTCGTCAGCACAAACAGCAACGCGTCCGCTGCGCTGAGTTCCGCAGCGAAGACGGCAGCCATTAGCAACGCTCCCAGCGCGAAGGGCAGGGAATTTGTCAGCAACAGCGGCAACGCCGTTTCCGTTTTTTCGAGTCCCGGAAATTGGACTCGTGCAATCAATCCAATCACGGCAGGAACTGCGGCAAAGATGAGTAATCCGACGCCATTAATTGCGGCTCCGATCTTGACGGTTTTTTCGTCTTTGGCTCCGAAAAGTTTTTGCAAAATTCCCGGAGAGATAATAAATGCCGGCCCTAACGTAGCCAGATATTTCAATTCATTTCCGGCAAACGTTGGCGTCCCAAAATCCAAGGCTCCGGGCTTGACCTGATTCAGCAAAAAGAAAAGCGCAATGCCAAAGCCAGCCAGTTTTACGGCAAGCTGCAAAATGTTGACGCGCACGGTTGAGTGTAATCCGCCGAGCGCGAAATACGTTGTGGCGACAAAAGCCGCTAACCAATAACCAATAATTTTCGGAATGCCGCACACCGTGAACAAAACTGCGGCTCCGATAAATTGCCCGGACAAAACAATTTGTGACCCGATCCACAGCAGGACTGCCGTCACATTGCGAACCCGTGCGTCGTAGCGAAATTCCAAATAATCGCCAATCGTGTACAGGTTTTGTTCTTTGGCGACGCGCCAGATTTTCGGGCCGACGGTGAACGCTAACACCAGCGAACCAATCCCCGCCGAGCCAACCCACCACCACGCCGTCAATCCATCGCGGTAGCCGATCCCCGTCGCGCCTATCGTCGAACCCGCACCAATATTGGCTGCGAGCAACGTCGTAGCGATATAGCCTGCGCCCAGTCCGCGCCCCGCGACAAAAAAATCACCGGAGCCTTTCGACTTTTGCGCTACGTAAATGCCAACGCCAACCATAATCAGCGCGTAGATGATGAGTATTGAAAGATAGGTCATTATTTTTTTGACTAATAGACCGCGGATGAAGCGGATTATGCGGGTTTGCGCTGATCTGAGTTCTGATCCGTTCTAATCCGCATCGCCCGCATCATCTGTGGTCTATCATTTAAATTTTCCGATCAAACTTAAATTCCTTGACGCCCTTCGCCAGTTCCGCCTGAAGCCGTTCCTGTTCAGCTTCCGCCGCTTTGGTTTCTTTGGCAATTTGCTCTATGCGCGTTTCCTGCGC
>JAYVRW010000242.1:0-17009 GCA_043775925.1 Blastocatellia bacterium | reverse complement strand
TCGTGAATGTCCGTGAGTACCGGAACGCCAATTTCAGATTTAATTTTGGCGAGGATGCGCAAGCCTTCTTCTATCCCCAGTCCACGAAAAGAATTATTGGAAGAACGATTCGCTTTGTCGTACGAAGCTTTGAAAATGTAAGGAATTTTCAACTTTGCCGCGACAGTCGAAATCGCCTCCGCCATTTTCAGCGCGTGCGATTCGGATTCAATCACGCAAGGACCGGCGATTAAAAAAAATGTTTCGGGGTTTTGTTTGAGCGATTGAAAAAGAGTAGTCATGGTGCGGAGATTATACAACGCCACCCTGCATCATCAAGCCCGGAACTTATTGAGTTAAGTCTGCATCGCAACCGATAGTAAGGAACGTGTAAAAATTAAGTTGTAACAGGAGTAATTGCCACTAGCTTTAGCTAGTGGGCAGCTTGAAAAAATAACCCGGCTTGAGCCGAACTATCTGAAGAGTCTCCCTTCCGAATCGCTTTAGCTAAAGCGGTTCGGAAGTGGAATTCTTCCTCTTTACTTGGGCTAAAGGCAAGGCTTAAGAGTCAGTCTTCCACTAGCTAAAGCTAGTGGCAATTGATTAAGCCGCAAGGTGTTCTAATTTATTTTTTACACGTTCCTAAGTGGGTTTGTCGGAAGCCTGCCTCAGACGGCTAAAAGCAAAGTTTGCTCGACGGGTTTTGGTAAAGTCATGAGGTGAAAGCGGTCTTTCGTAAAAGCGTAAGCGTCTCCGCTTTCATCAATTAATCGAACATATCCGTTTGCTTCCGCTTCCGCATCGGCGATGACTTGATAAAGTTTTCCTTTTTCGAGGGACGACTGATAGCCATCGTTATTCAGGCAGAGAGCAAATTGTTGGTTGATTGATTTTGCCATTTTCATTTAGTCCAGAAAAGGAAGTTTAAGTTTGAATTCTCGTTTGCCAATGCCGTGTGCCTCGTACCAGTGGATTTCAGTCAGTCGAATTGTTCCGTTAATCAGTTTGACTGGAGCGATTCCTTTCAACTTCCGCCATCGTCCTATTCCGTCTGTTTTCCGAAGCCGAACGCGATCACGAATTCCAGTCCCAACGGCGATGGTTTCAATGTCAGTGGTTTCACCGAGGATTTCAAAATCTATAGGACGTCAGTTTGCAATAACCGGAATAAGGAATCAGGAAGCTCCTGCACCTTTTACGACGAACGCGATTGAGTCACCCTGTCACTTCAAACAATCATCAAAAATTGTGCCGCTTTCCTGAGCGAAGAAGCGGTTTACAAATTGCTCTATTGAGCCTTGCAAAATATCCAGAAAAAACGGACGATGCCGATTCAGGATTGGGATCGCGCACTCAATCAACTGGCGATTCTCTTGGACGGTCACTTAACTATCCGAAATTCGCTTACACAAAACTTCTACCTTCTTTCTCGCCTCTTTGTTATCCACGTTTATACCTTCGCAACCATTTGCAAACACTAATTCTAAATCGAAAGCCGATTCTGTGATATTGACCGATACTACTTCCTGACCTAATAACTCTTTTAAGCCATTCTCTATCCTTCCATTTTTGCTTTTTCCATCATAAGCTCCACAAATGATTTTAGTTTCTGAATCAATCCTCCAGACACACTCTATTAGAAAATGAATAAGATTCTGATCTCTTATGCCATAAAGAATATCAATATCTTCTGGTATTTCGTTTCTGGCTATCTTTCTACCAAAGAAGATTGAAATAACAGTGCCCATTCTTGGACCAAGACACATTCCCCAGCACATTTGCCCATGTAATGCCGTTAGTTGTGAAATTAGTTCAGATTTTATTGACTTTGCCATACATATGTTACCGTTCAATAATGTGCCCAATTATTTCTTTCATTTCGTTAAATGAAGCTTCACCACTTTCTTGCCAGTTTCTAAGCTCCTTATGCACTATTTCTTTTAGTTCCTGAAATTTCTCCATTGGAATTCTCCTTTCCTGCATAACTTTTTTTAATGCCTTGCGTACTTTGTCATTCTCTGCTCGAAGTGCCTGTGATCCTTTGAATTGCCCTAATGTCCCAGCTTTCCGCTGATCAGTGATTCCTTAACACGCCGCGATTCCACGACCATTCCGTCCCCATCCCGTCCGTGTTCGAGCTGAGGCGAATATCGTACAACTGTTGCCACTTGTTGTAATGCAGATTATTTTAAATTGTGAGGCGGTGAAGGCTGCGAATGCGATAAGGCAGGGCAGAATCTTTGCAGAATTAGGGGATGTGAATTCAATAACCAACTCAAAAAAAGGTCAAAAATTGACAGTCGAATCAGCTTTCAAATTAATGGATTTACACAAAATTTCTGCCAATCTTCATATTTTTAAAAGCAATCAATATACCCTCGCAATGCTTGTGTATATCCTTGTTTTTCAATAAATGCTATGAATAATTTCAACAAGCTAACCCTATCAACTCTCTGCCATATTGTACTTTCTTTCGTCTTCACAAGGCAGTCTGCCATTTCTAAAGGAACAGGTACATCTTCTGGCTCACTTTGATCAAGTTCTTTAATTAAATGGATAAAGTTGTTAATAGTTAAATCCTGATCATTCAAGCGCAGCTTGCAACATAAAATTAATTCATGAAGCTTGAGGACGCGAAAAAATTTACCGACGGATATGAAGTAGCCCTCCTGAACTTTTTCAAACCGAGCTAACGCTTCTTCATAACTGCCAATATCGTAATAATAATGACCTAAGAAAAGTCTAGCAAATTGATGTTCTGGATCAAGGAGAATGGCCTTACTCAGACAACGCTCCGCCTCTTTGCCATAGTTTATTTCAATTGCAAATGATTCATAAAAAGTCAGACCAGCCACATACCAGCTTTCTGGGTCAGGCTCATCATCTCTTAAATACTTCTGTAATATATCCCTAGCTTTAGCTAATAATATATTACTTTCCTCTGCTGTCTCTAAACTATCAGCCTGAAATAATAAGTCATGAATTTTATTTACGAACTCGATTTTATCCATTTAACTTCAATCTCATAGAGAATATTTCACCATTTACCGTTTTCCACCACTTCCGTCAATTTTCTCATTAGCTTTGGATGCCGCACGTTCAAATTCTGTAACTATTTTTTTACCTCTTCTTTAAACTCGGGAAGCCAATCATTTGAAAATTTCTTTGCAAGCTCTCTTAATTTTCGAGCAGCCTGTGCGTAAGGTTTACCGGCTTGTCCCGATCTGGCAACTTTCATTGCACTAGCAGTTTCTTGATATATACTATTAGCATAATTACGTGCTGCCTGCTTTATGGGTACTGCCTCCTTTGACATCATCCCTATTAAAGACTTTACATCTGAGATTTGCTGCGCTCCCAACAGCCGGTAATCGTTAGTGGATATGCGTGTATTGGTGTTAACAGCCCTTTCATCGGGAATAGAGTCTGGAAATTCAACATCAATGATATTTTTGTGAAGAGCATCCATTAAACGCTTCCCTGCTAGACCACTAGCAAGGTTAGTTACATCATAGGAATTACCCTCTACAATTGGTAAGTGTCCATCAAAAAATTGAGTGACTACTGATTCTGTTGTTCCAAGTGCGGTGGCTAAACCTGTGGCTGTATCACCTGGATCAGCAACCCATATAACATTATTAGAATTAGAAGTATCTACGATTTGGTGCCAAAGCCCAAATGTGTCAGTAGCATTCATTGGATTATTTCTGACGTAGGAATAAAGATTCCAGCTTTGCGGGTTACCTTCTTCTTGATCAGCAAACGGCATATCAGGACTTGTAAACCGTCCCTGGACATTTGAGTAATACCTCGCCTGTGCATAGTCCAGCCCCGTCTCGGTATCTTTCTCATACCCCGTGAACTTCTGGCGAATCTTATCGTCCGGCGGCGGATAGCCTTGCGCGGCTGATCTGATTCCTGAGATAGGGATTTCTTCACCAAACGGCAGGTAATCATGCCGTTTCATTCCAGTCAGTGTACCACTCAAATCCACCACCATACGCGTTGACCCCAAGTGATCCTGCACCAGCCATTGAAACTGTTTGTTACCTGTTTCTGTCGAGTCATACACCATCAGCATCTGTGCGCCGCGATAGCCGTATTCTTTCTGTGGTGACGCTACGGCTCCATTGGCGGCGTATTCCGCTACCAACTCTCCACCCATACCGTAAATATTCCACGTGCTGACTGTACCGACCGTTTTAATCGTACGCTGCCCATCGGCATTGTAGCGGTAACTGGTCGCCACGCCTGCATCATACGCGCTGACCATTTTGTTGTTGCCGTCGTAGACTCTGGTGCGTCCACAATCATTCGTGAGATTGCCCACGGCATCAAACGTCATCCAAGTGCCAGAGCTTTGCAGGCGATTGTTCGCCGTGTTCACCGTGTAGGGAGAATTCTGCACGGGGAAGGTTGACACTGCATTATTCACTAAACGATTTCCATAACGATCATAGGTGTATTGCTGCGTCAGATTCGTCGTCGTTTCGCCCAGATTGTGCGCCTGCTTGTTTTCCCAGATGCCTGTAATTCGATTCAACTGATCGTAGCCGTAATAATCCACGCTCATCGCGTAAGTGCCTGCCGCTTCATTGGTCGGCACGTAATGATCCATTCGTGCGAGGTTTCCATTATTGTCCGCCGCATAGAACATCCGAATCGCGCCACGATTCCACGTCCATTCCTGTCCCTGTCTATCGTTGATCCCCGTCCCGATGCGCGTATCCGTCATTTGCAGCCGATTGTTGTAATGTGTGTTGTGCCAGATGCCGTTCGGTGTATTTGCCGTAACATTGACGCCGAAATTCTCCTGCGTCATTTGCCCTGCCGGAGTGTAGGTCATCGCCGTCGCGTAATTGCGCGTCGTGCCATCTCCCAGATTCCCCGTGAAGCTCGTCATCTGACTCGCGGTGTTGTAATTGTAATTGGCAATTCTGCCGGAGGGATAGGTTTTACTCTTGAGGTTTCCGGCTAAATCATAACTCTGTGAAGTCTGATAGGCGGTGCTCCACGCCGTGTCATTGTTGATGCGGTAATGCTGCCGCTGGACTGTCGGACGCCCCAGCGCATCGTAGGAATCTATCGCCGTGTGATCCAGATATTGTCCGGCAGGGCCGCCGGAATACCATGAATTCGTCATGTTGTAGCCAAGCTTGCCTTTGCCATTGGTCGCCGTATCGTACACACGCAGTACATAAGACGTTCCCGCGTTGTTCGAGATAACCTCCGTATTGCGATTCAAGGCATCGTAATTGTACGACAACCACTTGCCCAGCGCGTCGGTTTTCTGTTTTAAATTTCCATTGGCATCATACAAATAACTCGTCGTCCCGCTTTCAGGATTCGTCGCCGAAGTCAATCGCTTGAGCGAATCATAGACAAAGCTCCGCGTCTGCACGCCCTGCGTCACCGTCGTTAAATTATCCAGGGTGTCATACGCGTAGGAGGTTGCCTGCACCGGAGCAGTTGATGCCCCTAACACAATCTATTTTACAGGCTCGTTGTAAGTGCTTGATGCGACAGTTCATCGAACTATTTCTAAAATGCGTCCTTATTTGTCGAATGACTCACTTCGGTATGCCTGACAGTTTTAAGGTTACTGGATGAAAAAATCGCTTTCGAGTCAGCCTTCCGCATTTATACAACAACGTCAAGCCGATTCCTTAAAAAAGTCTTTCATATCTTTTCTGAATCGTTCTTTATCAAAGTCTTTTACTTTTTTTGGTAGACTATCTAAGTTTATTAGAGATTTTAATAGCTCTCGTGACAACATTTTATTACTCTGATCATTGGATTGATTCTTAAAGTCTTCGTAGTCAATTTTGAAATAAAAAGAAAATATTCTGTCTTCTACAATTTCTACCTCATTTATAGTATGTCTTCGATTAAAGGTATATTTTGATTTTCTTACTGTAGAGAACCACTCAAATTGAGGGGCAACTGCGATAAGCCCAATCATGACTTCTTTAAGATCATTACCATAATCTCTATCTGAAAAAAACTTTTCCAAGTTAGCTGATAAATCATAAATTAATACAGATTTATCAGCTAAATCTTCTGATAGCTCAACAGTAATTGCAAATTTCATACGAAATTCTTGACCTACAGCCACAGCGAAGGGCATTATCTTTGATAAACCCTAAGAGTCTCTTAATTTCCGACTAATCGGCCAATAAAGCCGATTCCTTAAGAAAGTCTTTCATATCTTTCCTGAATCGTTCTTTATCAAAACCCTTTACTTTCTTGGGCAAACTATCAAAATTTGATAATGATTCTAGTATTTCTAGAGCTAACATTTGTTCATTTTGCTCATCAGATTGATTTTTTAATTTCTCATAGTCAACTTTCACACCGAATGAAAACAACCTATCTTCAATAATCTCTACACTATCTCTAGTATGCTTTCGATAAAATTTATACTTTGGTTTTTTTATAGTTGAAAACCATTCAAACTCAGGAGCCACTGAAATTATTCGTATGATAATTTCAATAACATCTTTTCCATAATCTTTGACCGAAAAATAATTAGATAATCTATTTGATAGGTCAATAATTAGGTGCGTTTTATCCTCTACACCAATAGAGGTTTCAAGTGCAATATTAAATTTCATAACTACCTAAAAATCTTATTTCCTGGAGGTAAATGACCTTGAACAATAAAATAAGCCCAAATCTTTGTTTTTTCGGCAACTTTAATTTCTATTTGGTTCCCAGGAAATTCATCGACTTGTCTAACTCCTAATCTTATTAGCTCTGGATCTGAATATCTGGTGTCAGGGTTAATCGTTTCCCCATATTTCCAGACATCACCCACATTTAGTTGCATTGTTCCCGTTGGGCAATTAAAGCAAGTATATGACCCCGATATTAAAGCTCGTAAAGAATATTGTACACCTTGTCTTAAAGATGGTGGTCTTGCTTGTACCTGTGAGATTTCATGTATCGCCGTTAGCACCAAAACAGTTACAACGGTTCCTGCCATCACAACCGGGATAGCCACATCATCAGCAACACCAATAACGGTTACATCATCTGCCAGAAGACCACCTGAAATGGCAAGTCCTCCCATCATAATCCCACCGGCAGGGTTAACTGAATCTACGGTTATTGCAGATTTAGCAATTGCAGATTCAGCTTTGTCACCATTGTCAAGTATCTTTCCATCTTGTCTAAAGAACCCCAAATCTCCTAGCTCTATTTTTACACCATCAGTTACATAGGAGGTACCATTTGCAATATAAGTTGCTGTTATTCCATATATTGCAGTTGCGCTTTGCTGATCTATGACGCGACTATCATAGAAGACCTCCCCATTGTTACTCACCCATTCTAGCCCTGAAGGATCAGTAAATCGGAGAGGGTTATTAAGTGAATAGCTGTAGCGATTCCAAGTCTTTGGGCTGATCAGCATGGCACTTGTAATCAAAGGATCAGGACTCGTAAATCTTCCTTGCACATTTGAATAGTACCTCGCCTGTGCATAATCTAGCGCGGTTTCGGTATCCTTCTCATAACCTGTGAACTTCTGCCTGATCTTGTCATCTGGTGGTGGATACCCTTGCGCTGTCGTTCTGTTTCCAGAATTTGTTGGTATCTCTTCTCCAAAGGGTAAGTAATCATGCCTCTTCATTCCTGATAATGTACCGCTCAAATCCACTACCATCCGAGTTGAACCTAAATTATCCTGTAGTAACCATTGCACTTTCTTATTGGCAGTCTCCGTTGAGTCGTAGACTATCAGCATTTTTAAGCCTCGATAGCCATATTCTTTCTGTGGTAATCCTACCACTCCATTCGCCGGATACTCGGCAATTAATTCACCACCCATCCCATAAATATTCCACGTACTCACTGTGCCAACGGTCTTGATAACACGCTGCCCATCAGCATTGTAGCGATAGCTAGTCGCTACTCCCGCATCATACGCACTGATCATTTTGTTGTTGCCGTCATAGACCCTGGTTCGCCCACAATCATTGATGAGATTCCCAACTGTATCATAGACCATGCAATTACTGCTGGTTTGCAACCTATTTGTGGTCGTCATTATGGTGTAGGGCGAATTCTGCACAGGGAAAGTGGAGACTGCATTATTCACCGCCCGATTATTATAGCGGTCGTAGGTGTATTGCTGTGTCAGGTTCGTTCCCGTTTCGCCCAAGTTATGCGCGGCTTTGTTCTCCCAAATCCCTGTGAGCTGGTTTAGCTGATCGTAACCATAGTAATCAAGGCTCATCGCCCATTGTGTCGCGTTATCCGTTGTCGACACAAAAGTGTCCATTCGGTAAATATTACCATTGTTGTTCGCTCCTGATGGCGTCACGTTGTAGTCAGTCAAATCGCTGTTGTAGAACATCCGCAACGCTCCACGATTCCACGTCCATTCTGTTCCCATCCCGTCCGCATTTGAGCCGAGGCGAATGTCATACAACTGCTGTCGTTTATTGTAATGCATGTTGTGATACAACGTCGTCGCCGTCCCGAATTGTTCCTGCGTCAATTGACCTGCCGGAGTGTAGGTCATTCCTGTCGCATAATTCCGAGTCGTGCCATCTCCCAAATTTCCGGTGAAGCTACTCATCTGATTCGCCGTGTTGTAATTGTAATTCGCTACCCGACCGGATGGATAAGTCTTACTCTTGAGGTTTCCGGCTAAATCGTAGGTCTGCGAAACCTGATAAGCAGGACTCCACGCAGTATCATTGTTGATGCGGTAATGCTGGCGTTGCACCGTCGGTCGCCCCAGCGCGTCGTAACTGTCAATCGCCGTATGGTCTAAGTATTGTCCGCCGGAACTGCCGGAATACCACGAATTCGTCATCGTATATCCTAACCGCCCTTTGCCATTAGTGGCGGTATCGTACACCCGCAAGACGTACGAAGCCGGAGTTTGATTCAGCACATAATTGGAGTAAGTTTCGGTATTGCGATTGAGTGTGTCGTAGTTGTAGTAAAGGATTCTGCCCAGCGCATCAGCCTTCTGTTTTAAGTTGCCGTTATTGTCGTAAAGATAAGTGGCGGCACCGCTCTCAGGATTCGTCGCCGAAGTTAAGCGTTTGAGTGAATCGTAGACAAAGCTCCGCGTCTGAACGCCTTGATTGACTGTCGTTAAGTTATCTAATGTGTCATACGCATAAGAAGTAGATTGCACAGGCGAGCCAACCGTACCCAACAACAAGTCAGGATTGAGCGGGTTTTGTGCCAGTTCCGCTGCCGTGAAATTGCGGTTCGGTTCGTCTACACGAAGCAATCGTCCCAGTCCATCCGTCACACTGCGCCTGACCTTTTTGGCTTGATCTATCACCGTCACGACGTTGCCGTAATATCTGGATTCAACAAAGGCTGTATCCGGTGAAGTGACTTTCGTAACGCGCCCCAGCGCATCAAAAGTTGAAAATGTCCATTGTGGATCAGCCGGAAGTGCTGCCGTAATGGAAGCTGCACGAAACGGATTACTCCCACGCCAGGCACGCCCGATCCCATCGAATTGTGTTTCAGAAATTACCCATTGATTCGTAGTTTCGTAGGTAGCCTTGCGCCAAGTGCGCCCCAAGCCATCATATAATATAGTCGATTTCACACCATTACCGCTGTTACTTTCCAGATAAGTGTCTTTGTCGCTGATCGTTGTCACCGAACGTGCCGGATCACCTAGCCCGTTAGTTACATTCGTATCGTTGTATCTGATCAGCGTTTGGTTTTGAGCGATGGTTCCGATGGCAGTGATGCCTTTGGTCGGGCGATCCAGCGCATCGTTGTAATACGAACTGGATATGACATTGTTTGGATCCTGCGTATCTACAGCTTTACCCGTGTGGTAATCAACCTGTGTATAACCGATATGACCTTTTGCATTCGTAACTTTGGTTAAGAAGGCAAAAGTCGTTTGCCCGTTCAACCATACAGAAGGTGCTGTCACGAAAGGAGCTTCCCCATTAGGTACATTCGATTGTGCTTCCCCATTCGGAGAGCCAAAACGGTCATCGTATTCTAAAGTACTTACATTGCCATTAGCATCAATGGATTTTACGACATTTCCTGCAATATCGTATTGCGAATAAATACTCAAATAAGCGTTATCAGTGTTACGCCAACTACTTACTTTAGTATTATTTCCGCGTGTTGTTGAAACCGGGTCTAATCCTGAAATATTTGTGCGATTTATCAAAGTTGCATGATAATTATTCGTATCAGGCGTGTAATTGTCATATTCAAAAAGAGCTTCTGCTTTTTTCACAGTTCCGGCGATGTCCGAATAAATTGTTTGCGCTATTGGCAAGCTACGAATATGCGCCGTTGCATTCGGATCAGGTGCGTTGATCCCTCCCACCATCGTGTCATACCCAGAAGTTAAATAATCAGTGTGTGTCTTGCGGATAAATGTGCCTACCGAACCTGAGCCAAAATCATATTCCCAGGTATCGATTGTGTTGTTGTATTGGTCATACCCGATAGTATTGTTAGTTGGATGAATATGAGTTTGCTTTGAGACCAGATTAGGGCTGACATCCGTAAGAGTTGTTGTGGCTTCCACCATCCGTGGATCATTTGCTCCTTCCAGATAAAAGGAGTGAGAATTTAAGCCTGTAGGTCTTGCGGCGCGTTGCTGCCAAGCCATATTTTTCCTACGCAAGATCGTTTGACTATCTGCGGCTAATACATCCGTTTGATACTCTCTGCCTTCATTCCACTCCGAAAAATCAAAAGTATGTTTGATCATGGAAGCACTTGGGCTGCCATTATAATAGTGCTTACTGGCAGACAAGGTTGTGCCGCCAGCATTTTGTTCCTCGACCTTGATGCTGGTTGTCCACGGGCGCGGGTCAGTGTAATGGGAATGCGCCGCCGTAAATACCATTTTCCCTTCTAAAACATTTCCCTCTTTATAAACTCTGCGTTGACTGACACGGCGATAAATTTCTTGAATATTGTACAGTCCAGAATAATATCCTTCGTAGATAGTGCCTTCGGCGGTGGCACCCGGCCCGCCGCCCCAGTCGTATTCGTACGCTCCGCCTGTAGGTAATTCTACGCGAGCAAGTTCAGCATAATAGTTGTACTTGAAATAATATTTTCGACCGTCAGGGAGTTCAATGTAGGAAGTTAAAGTAGGGTTGTGCGCTGTAGCACTCCCCAGCAAATTCGGGAATAATTGCTGCGTTGTTTTCAAGGGAAGTGGAAAATCTGAACGGAGAAGCTGGTCTAAGGAATTATGATAAATTTTGATCTGCCGCGATGCACCGCCAACGCCTTTATAATTAATGATCGTTGGCTCTACTCCGATGCTAACTGACACTTGCCGACCCAGTGAATCAGTGATGGTGTACGCTGTTGAAGTTGAAGTAAATGTAACTTTATTCCCATTCGTATCCCGAATCCATGAAACATTTCCGTTATCAATTCGGTATTTCGTACCATCCCGCAGAATCATCATTCCTGAGACGGGAGCATACATAGTGGTTTGTGTTGCCATTTGCCCCGCATTCGGGTTGCTTTGGTTATCATAAATGTCGGCATCGGTAATAAATGTTGCCGATGAGCCATCTCGCGTTATCCAGAGCTTGCCACGACGATTGTAATTCTGATAGGGATTGCAAATGTCATTCGTCAAAATTGCCCCGCTATTTAAAGCGTCGAGAAATTCATATTCAGTCCCATCTGGAGAAGTGAATGTTAGACGGGTTTGCGATTGAGACCACTTTTCCATTTGCGGAGTCCCCTCAGGACAAGTCACCTTCTGAGCTGCTATGGTTCGCACCGCCATAAATCCTGGTCCCAGTCCCGCCCCACCAGCCCAACCCCAGGGCGTCGCATACTGATATGTATAGGAAGAATAGTCAGGCGTCATTCGATCCACTTGCCATATCTGATTGTAATCGTAGGTCATTGTGTAGCCCGCTTTGCCACGACCGCCGATTTGTAAGAGTGGTAATTTGAAATTAATCTTTCCACTAAACGGACTCACTGTATCAAATCCACTGAGGGCAAATGATCCGGCGGGAGAACCGGGAGCTAATCCGGCAGGCGTAGTACCGTCGGATGAACTTTGCGCCAAAGCAATTAAAGGGGAAGTACTTAGCAAGGTAATCATTGCCAGCTTACGAAAATTGAAGGCTACTAAAAACGCACGGAATGAAAAGTTGCGGTTCACCATAAAGTCTCCTGATGTCCAACAGTGAATAAATACTTGAAAAGATGTTTAGTTATTTGGCTGTTACGTTGAGCACGCAAATCCATTCTGGATTTTCAGCAACAGTGACAAGATATTTGCCTGGGTTAAGGTCAAGAAAATCTCGCCACCCTTTTTGATTCCCATGAGATTTGACTTCCTTGAGTTTTTTACCTTTGTCTTCGCTGAGACCAAAAGTGAGTTGGGTACTTGAACCTGTTCGAGAGTCAATGACGAAAAGAAATTTACCTTTCACGCGAGTGATCTCTTTTGGCTCAAAACCTCTTTCTGTCAATGATACCCGCTCAACATCTACCCTTTCAGCAGGAACTTCCTTTTGCATGACAGGCACAGTGGCAAGTGTGGTTGTAGCTGCCGGAGAAACTACAGCGTTTATTTTCGTCGCGTGTAATCTCCGGTTGACTCCAAGAGCTGTGAGCGTACTGACAATAACAAAGCACAAAGCCATCAATTGCAATTTGGTTAATTTACGAAGTGAAAAAGGCATAAGCATCCTGACTGCATTCAGCGTTTGAGACTGAATGCACAAATTCCTGCCGCCGCAAAAAAATGCACGGAAGTACTGATTTTATTGATGATAGTTGAGTTATTGTGGCACGAAACTTGCTTAGCCGCGCACCGTTGCAGGTTGCAGGTTGCGCGGGAAGCGCCACGGCAACACGACTGATGAAGTTTTCGTTCGTTCTGACGAAAGCATCAAGGACTCCCGTTCTAAAAATCCCGTCGAATATTCTGAATGTGATAAAAAATGAGCGCGTCTCAACAATTGACTTACGGACTGAACACAAACTTTCTGGCAACAAATTGTTTTTCTGAGACGGCGCGGAATCTAACATACCCTCTACGCAATCTGTCAAGAGCTGGTACGGAAATATTTAAATTATCTTTTTGGGCTGACCTGCCAGCCAGATAAGCTGTATCGCGGCAAAACCTTTGATAACTGGCTTTTTATGCAGGAATTTTAGATTTTTAATAAAATTGATAAGGGATGGAAACAGCGCAGACTGACAGTCTGCGCTGCTGGGTAAGACTCAAAAATAATTAAATAAACAAACTGAGAGAGGGGCAAGAAAGCTTACCATCTGTTGCCCTTTTCTTTGAATCTTTGCGTTAATTTTTATCGTTACGCTTCTCCGCCAGCCTTACTGGATTTGGCTTTTGCGTCTTCCGCTTCTTTAATCGGAGGCATCAAAGCTTCTTTGAAGACTTCGCGGACATCATCCACAAAAACGAATTCCATTTCTTTCTGAACGTCTTTCGGAACGTCTTCCATGTCCTTCTCATTTTGGCGTGGCAGAATTACTTTGGTCACTTTGGCGCGATGCGCGGCGATGACTTTTTCTTTCACGCCACCAATCGCCAGAACATTGCCACGGAGCGTCAATTCGCCCGTCATCGCAATCGTTTTGCGAATCGGACGATTGCTCAGCACCGACACTAAAGCCGTCGCCATCGTGATGCCCGCCGAAGGCCCATCTTTGGGAATCGCTCCTTCGGGAATATGAATGTGAATATCAAGCGTCGTGAATTTTTCTTCGTCAATGCCCAGTTCTTTCGCCCGCGAACGAGCATACGAATACGCCGCCTGCGCCGATTCTTTCATCACATCACCAAGCTGTCCGGTTAATTGCAATCCACCTTTGCCTTTCATCGCCAATGCTTCGATGAAGAGAATGTCTCCGCCAACGGCGGTTACGGCTAATCCCGTAGCAACTCCGACCTGATCCAGCTTCAACGCTTCTTCCGGTTCGATCTTCGAGACACCTAAAAATTCCTGTAAATTCTTGACCGTGAGTTTGACTTTTTTCGTATTGCCTTCCGCCACGCGACGGGCAATTTTACGGCAGATTTTACCGATTTCACGCTCAAGTTGACGCAAGCCCGATTCGCGTGTGTAGCCCACTATCGAGGCGCGCAAAGCCGTATCAGAAATTTCTAAATTTTTCGTGCTGATGCCATTTTCTTCTAACTGCTTCGGCAATAAATGTCGGCGCGCAATCTGGAGCTTTTCTTCTTCCGTATAACCTGACAACCGGATGATTTCCATTCGATCACGCAGTGCAGGTTGAATCGTATCCAGCATATTCGCCGTCGTCATGAACATCACATTCGACAAATCAAACGGCGTTCCAAGATAATTATCGCGGAAGGAAAAATTCTGTTCCGGGTCGAGAACTTCCAGCAACGCTGAAGACGGATCGCCACGAAAATCGGAACTGACCTTATCAATTTCATCCAGCATAATCAGCGGATTATTTGTCCCCGCCTGTTGAATGGATTGAATCAAACGCCCCGGCATCGCTCCCACATAAGTACGACGATGACCACGAATTTCGGCTTCATCGTGAACTCCGCCCAAACTCAGGCGCACGAATTTTCGATTAACGGCTTTGGCAATCGAACGTCCCAGCGAAGTCTTACCTACGCCTGGAGGTCCGACTAAACACAAAATCGTACCTTTGGCTTTCTCTTTAATTTTGCGCACGGCGAGAGATTCGATGATGCGCTCTTTGACTTTTTCCAAACCATAATGATCTTCGTCTAAAATCTCTTCCGCCTTTTTCAAATCAAGATTTTCTTTGGAAGATTTCGACCACGGCAACGCGACCATAATGTCGAGCCAGTTGCGCAACGTCGCAGTTTCCGCCGCGTCCGGGTGCATTCTTTCCAGTTTCTTGAGCTGGCGTTCGACTTCTTCTTCCGTCGTTTTTGGCATTTTGGCTTTCGCCATTTTCTCGCGGTACTGCGTAATGTCTTCCGCGAGTTCATTACCTTCGCCGAGTTCAGACTGAATCGCTTTCAGTTGCTGACGCAAATAAAATTCACGTTGTGAGCGATCAATCTCGCTCTTGGCCTGCGTATTGATGTCGGCTTGCACCGTCAGAACTTCGATTTCCTTCGCCAGCAAATCATTGACGCGGCGCAAGCGCGGAGAGATTTCCAAAGATTCTAAAACGGATTGCGCGTCTTCAACTTTGAGTTCAAGATTTGAGGAAGCCAAATCAGCCAGCCGACCCGGATCGTCCAGATTCGCCGCAATCGCCATGACTTCGGGAGAAATATTTTTTCCAAGCTGGACAGATTTTTCCAGCGAACCACGCACGTTGCGCATCAGAGCTTCCATTTCCAGCCCCGCCATATCGGCTTCCGGTTCGTGCAGAGCTTCAATGCGAGCCTGCAAAAATCCGCCGGAATCTTCAACGCTATTGATTTTTGCGCGTGACAATCCCTGCACCAAAATCCGAATGCGACCATCCGGCAGTTTGAGCATACGCATGATAATTGCCGCCGTGCCGACCGTGTACACATCTGACGATCCCGGCTCTTCCTTCGCAATATCTTTTTGCGCGACGAGCATAATCATTCGATTTTCGGCAAGCGCCTGGTCGACAGCACGAATTGAGCGGTCACGGCTGACAAATAAAGGCACAATCATGAACGGAAAAATCACGATGTCGCGCAGCGGTAAGATCGGCAGGACATCAGGGATTTTAATCGGGTCTTCAGAAATATCAGCTACTTTTTTCGCGTCTTCTTGGTCTATCGTGGACATAATTTCAGTGAATCGTAAATGAGGGAATCGTTAATAATAAATCGTGAGCAAACAATCCTGATCCTGATTTATGACTGTTCCCTTTCCTGGATAATCGGGATAAATAATTCATTGCCGGAGGCTTCAATTTTTGGCAACCTGATTTCCAGGATGCCTTTTGCCAACGTCGCAGTAACCCGATCATAGTTGATCGTCCACTTCAACGGCACGCGCCTGACGAACGTTCCGGCAACACGTTCAAGGCACAAATATCGTAATGGCTTATCGCCTTCATTCAATTTGGCAGTTTCTTTACTGCCTTCTATTTTCAGCATTCCATCAACGATTGAAAGCTTCACGTTGGGCGCAGTCACGCCCGGCAATTCCAGCCGGACAATCACTGCCGCCTCCATCTCGCACACGTCAACTGGAGGCAGCCACGATCCGGGCGTCGGAGGCGCAGCCGCGCGCATCTCTTCAAAATGTAAAAGCAGACGACGCAACTGATCGCGCAATCGTTCGGAATATTCTTGTGGTACTGGACTTAATGGAGCGGTCATAAGGCTATTTTAGAAAAGACACGGAACGGGGATGGAAGATAATAGCCTCTGCCTTAAACTGCGGTCAAGAAATGTCTTCAGAAAAAAGAATCAAGGTAGGCGAAAATGACTTGGCTGGATTCTCCCCCAAGACCAGCAAATCACTTAATCGCCTACCTTGAAATTTTTTGGCGGTTGTTGGCTGAGGGGCAATAGTTGGCTGATGGTTGGTAAAACGCCATACCCCGACAAACCGCCATCGTTCTACTTTCCCTGATTCTTTTGGTGGAAAGAGAACTTTCATGCCATTCACAAGAGCTTCAAAAGCAAATCTTACAATTTGTGAGAGACTTCGCTTGCGCGGTTGGCTTGCGTGGATTGGTCAGAAACGCAAAGTCAAATAGAAACGAAGTCTGGCTGAAACATCTGGTAAACGCATTATTCAAAATAACTTTCTCTACACTTAGTAATGACAAAAAAGAGCAAAACATAACAGTTTATTTTCGGTCATTTTGATTTTTCAATGTTGACGTACAGTAGGAGAAAAAACACTTAATGGCTGCTTACCATAGTTTGACAATCGTAACAACAGTCGTTATCCGAATATCAGACGTTCGGCAATTTTTTACTGAAAGGAATCAGCACAGTCCTAAATTGCTGCATTTTTTGCCTAGGTTCTGTTGACATGTTGACGGAGCCAAATCATAGCACTGGCAAGATAAACAAAGCTTAGATAATTGCGAGCCAGTTTGTCGAAGCGAGAAAA
>JAYVRW010000241.1:0-17082 GCA_043775925.1 Blastocatellia bacterium | reverse complement strand
CGCCGTTGGCAATCTTCGTTCAAGAAAGTTTTTTTATGATACTCAGAGTCAACTCTAAATTCTGCGTTCAATTCTTTCAGCTTAATTTCAACGAATTTCTTCGGGCGTAAGCCTGATTTCTTTGTCGCGCACCAAACACTTAACGTGATAGGTCGTTTTGCCATTGCTACCTTTGCTGAAAATCAATTTTTCAAAAGCATCAATTTCATTTTCAGTAAATATTTTCAGGTCGTAATTCGTGTCGCGGAGAATCGTTTGGATAATCATCGGGGTAGTTTGTTAATTTTATAAATTATAGGTTTGGAGGTTTATAAGCCATTAGATGTCATCGAAGTTGACCAACAATTCAATGAATCTTGTGCGACGCCTTCAGCGTCGAATATTCTAACTTGCATCAACCTGGCGATGCTCGCCAGGCTTTATTGTTGGTCGCCATTGGCGACGAAATGCCCTGTTCAATGTAATATCAAAAATAGGCTTAGTCTATGATCCCGAAGCTTGTGCGTATTCCTCAGTCGGCACACATACGCAAAATAAATTTCGATCCCCGTAAACATTATCAACTCGGCTCACTGGACACCAATATTTATCGGTGCGCGAGACGCCGCTTGGGAAAACTCCTTCGGCACGTGTGTACTTGCGATTCCATTCCTCATCCGCCAAATCATGCACGGTGTGCGGAGCGTGACGCAGCGGCGAATCGGTGATGGCGAAGCGTCCGTTTTCGACTTCACGGATTTCATTGCGAATTGCAATCATCGCATCGCAAAAACGATCAAGCTCAGCTAACGATTCTGATTCGGTTGGCTCAATCATCAATGTTCCCGCCACCGGAAAGCTCATCGTCGGCGCGTGGAAGCCGTAATCAATCAGGCGTTTTGCAATGTCATCCACCGTCACGCCCGAAGTATTTTTCAATCCACGCGGATCAATAATGCACTCGTGGGCGACGCGACCGTTGTGATTTTTGTAGAGGACGGGGAAATGCTCGTCCAAACGTTTGGCGATATAATTTGCCGCGAGAATCGCTACTTCTGTAGCCTTCGTCAATCCCGCACCGCCCATCATCAAAATGTAAGTGTACGAAATTGGCAAGATTGACGCAGAGCCAAACGGAGCCGCTGAAACTGCGCCGACGGGAGCAGTGCCGCCATCAACTACGGGATGCCCAGGCAGGAATTGTTTGAGATGCGATTTGACTCCGATTGGCCCCATGCCTGGGCCGCCGCCGCCGTGCGGAATGCAAAATGTTTTGTGCAAATTCAAGTGCGAAACGTCTGCACCGTAATCGCCGGGACGTGACAGACCAACCTGTGCATTCATATTTGCGCCGTCCAAATAAACTTGTCCGCCGTGTGAATGTACGATGGCGCAAAGTTCGCTGATTTGTTCTTCAAATACGCCGTGCGTGGAAGGATATGTCACCATCACGGCAGCTAAATTGGCTGAATGTTTTTCCGCTTTTGCTTGCAAGTCGTTGAGGTCTACGTTCCCCTGTTCATCGCATTTCGTGACGACGACTTCCATCCCGACCATATTGGCCGAAGCGGGATTTGTGCCGTGTGCGGACGAAGGAATCAAACAAATATTGCGATGACCTTCGTTGCGGCTGATGTGATATGCGCGAATCGCCAGTAGCCCCGCGTATTCGCCCTGGGCGCCGGAATTCGGTTGCAGCGAAACCGCATCATAACCGGTAATTTCGCACAACCAATTTTTCAAATCCTCAAACATTTCGTGATAGCCAAGCGCTTGTTCAGCGGGCGCGAACGGATGCAACGCACCGAATTCAGGCCACGTCACCGGAATCATTTCTGTCGTTGCGTTTAATTTCATCGTGCACGAACCGAGCGGAATCATTGCGCGATCCAACGCTAAATCGCGGTCAGCGAGCTTTCGCATGTAGCGCAGTAATTCTGTTTCTGAACGATAACGATGAAAGACCGAATGCGTGAGAAATTCGGATTTGCGGGTGAGGGCTGCGGGCAAAGATGCGGTTGTTTCGGTTGCGATGTCAGCAAATTTCAATTCCCCGCCAAATGCACGCCAAACCGCTTCGATAATCGCAGGCGTAGTCGTTTCGTCCAGCGCAATGCCGAGCGCGTTATCGCCAACAATTCTGAAATTGATTTTCTCAGCCGCTCCACGCGCGATAATTTCTTTTTGCTTATCGCCAACGCTGACTGTAATCGTGTCAAAAAATGATTCGCTCTGAATTGCAAATCCGAGTTTGCGCAAGCCTGCCGCCAATACGGACGTTGTTTGATGCACTTCGTTGGCGATATGCGTTAATCCTTCAGGGCCGTGATAGACGGCATACATTGAAGCCATCACGGCTAATAAAACCTGCGCCGTGCAAATGTTCGACGTAGCCTTTTCGCGGCGAATATGTTGTTCGCGGGTTTGCAATGCCAGGCGATACGCCGGAGCTTTGCGTGCATCAACTGAAACACCGACTAACCGTCCCGGCATCGAACGTTTGTAAGCGTCTTTCACAGACATATAAGCCGCGTGTGGCCCGCCGTAGCCCATCGGTACACCAAAGCGTTGCGCGGAGCCAATCGCAATGTCTGCGCCTAATTCTCCGGGCGAAGTAAGCAACGTCAGCGCCAATAAATCCGCAGCTACGACGGCGATACCACAACGCGATTGCAAAGTTTTTATGCTCTCCCGAAAATCACGAATTTCGCCATTCGTGCCAGGGTATTGAAAAATTGCGCCGAAGACTTCCTGCTTCGCAATTTCAGTCAACGGATCGCCGACAATTAATTCCCAGCCGAGCGGTTCGGCGCGTGTTTGCAACAACGCCAATGTTTGCGGATGCACCTGATGATCTACGAAAAAACTATTGGATGTTGAATCACTCGTACGCTTTGCCAGTGCCATCGCTTCGGCGGCAGCAGTCGCTTCATCCAGCAACGAGGCGTTCGACACATCCAAGCCCGTCAAATCGCAAATCATCGTTTGATAATTGATGAGCGCTTCGAGGCGGCCTTGCGAAATTTCGGGTTGATACGGCGTGTAGGCCGTGTACCAGGCCGGATTTTCAAGAATGTTGCGTTGAATGACGGCAGGCAAAATTGTGCCGGAATAGCCTTGCCCGATCAGCGAAGTGAACACCTGATTTTTCGCGGCGATGGCACGCATTTTAGCAATCGCTTCAGTTTCTGAATGTGCCTGCACGCAAGACAATGGTTGCGTCTGACGAATACTGTTCGGAATCGTTTGCGCGATTAAAGCCTCAAGGCTATTCGCTCCGATAAACGTGAGCATCGTACTAATTTCATTGGGCGAAGGGCCAATGTGACGGCGGGCAAAATCAGTTGCGGGAGATTGGGTCATAAGGGTTTCACTCTCGAAATAGTGGCAGAAAGTTTAGAGTTCAAGCTTTAGCTTGCTGAATCACCACGCTGAAGCGTGAACTCTTAACACTTCATTTGGACAGCCAAAATGAATGCCCAATCTGTATTTTTTGCCTGAGAGTGTTATCCCGTCGGCGGGTCAGAATAATGCGAATTTTTTAAGTTCAAATTATCCTTACCACTTTCCAGAATCATGAATAGCCAGACGGTCCTTTTGCCTGAGAGTTTCCTTGGGCGGTTTCTCCTTCGGCGCTGGTTCACCAGTCTCTCCCGTCGCTGGCCTGCGCTTAATTTGCAGCCATGGTGCTGGATGATAAAAGGTTTGTCAACTAGCGCCAAAGACAGCAAAAAGATGAGATTTCCACGTATTATCTACCCCTCGCAATAATCAAAACGAAATTTCTCTCTCATTCACTGTACAGAGCCTCCATCTATCACGTAACCTTTTCGACATGACTCCATCCACCATACTAATTGTTGAAGATGAAGATTTGATGCGGGGCATCATCTCTGGATTAGTTGCTGAGGCGGGCTATCGTGCCATTGCGGCGGCGGACGCTGAGGCGGCGATCAGTTTGTTCACGGCGGAAGCTCCCGACCTGACAATCAGCGACATCAATATCGGACAGGTAGACGGATTGTCGCTGCTGGATCGCATCAAACAAATTGATCCTGATGCGCTGGTCGTGATGATTACGGCGTATTCTTCGGTCGAAACCGCCGTCGCCGCGCTTCGCAAAGGTGCGTTTGATTACATTACCAAACCGTTTATCAATGAAGACCTGTTGCAAACAGTCCGCAATGCCCTGCGGCAACGTGAATTATTTCGTGAAAATCATTTCTTAAAACGCGAGCTGAAAGGACGCTACAATTTCGACAACATTATTGGCAGCTCAGATGCGCTGACGGGGATTTTTCGCTTGATTGAAAAAATTGTGCCGACTTCCAGCAGCGTCTTGATTCAGGGAGAATCCGGCACAGGCAAGGAATTAATGGCGCGGGCGATTCATTACAATTCGCCGCGTGCCGATGGCGCGTTCGTTGCCATCAACTGCGGAGCGTTGCCGGAAAATTTATTGGAGTCAGAATTATTCGGCTACGTCAAAGGCGCATTTACCGGCGCGAACGTCAATAAAAATGGGCTTTTGCGAGCGGCGAATGGCGGCACATTATTTCTGGATGAAGTCGGAGAAATGCCCGCGTCGTTACAGGTGAAGTTATTACGAGCCTTGCAGGAACGCGAAGTGACTCCGCTGGGAGCGACCTCTCCAATTTCATTTGATGCACGAATTATCGCCGCGACGAATCGTAGCCTTGATTCCGAAGTCACCGAAAATCGCTTCCGCGAAGATTTATTTTATCGGCTCAGCGTCATCAGTTTTACCGTGCCTGCGTTGCGTGATCGGCGTGAAGATATTCCGTTGCTCGCGCGTTTTTTCATCAAAAAATTCTCGCAGGATTCAGGCATTCCTGAAAAACGAATCAGTGATGAAGCGATGCAAAAGCTCATCAATTATCATTGGCGTGGCAACGTCCGCGAACTGCAAAATGCCATCGAACGCGGCGTTACGCTCAGCGATGAACAGATCGAACTCACGCACCTTCCACAAAATATTATTGACGCGAACATCGGTACGAAAGATTTAACCGGACACGTCATCACGCTGGAAGAAGTGGAACGCCAATATATTTTAGAAACGATGGCAGGCGTAGACGATGACAAAACGCGCACGGCGGAATTGCTCGGCATTGACCTTTCGACGCTTTATCGTAAACTCAAGCGTTACGGACGGTGAGTAAATCAAATGGCAAAAGGCAAATATCAAAAGGATTGAATTTATCTTTTATAAAAAATAAGTGCCGACCTTTTACATTTTGATATTTGCTCTTTGATTTTTAATTTGTTTTTATTTTTTCTTTTAAGGAGACTTTAGTGTCAGACCTCGGACTCAAAAAAATCACTCGCGCTCTTATCAGCGTATCCAATAAAGACGGCATCGTCGAACTCGCGCAGGCTCTTGTGCAGCACAATATCGAAATTATTTCGACCGGAGGAACGTCAAAAATTCTCCGCGAAAATAATCTCGAAGTCCGCGATATTTCGGACTTGACCGGATTCCCTGAGATGATGGACGGGCGCGTCAAAACGCTGCATCCCAAAGTTCATGGCGGCTTGTTGCATATCCGCTCCAACGCGGAGCATGTCGCGCAGGCCAACGCGCATGGTATCGTCCCGATTGATCTGGTCATCATCAATCTTTATCCGTTCCGTGAAACGATTGCCAAGCCCAATGTCAAACTGGAAGACGCGATTGAAAATATTGATATTGGCGGCCCCGCGATGATTCGCTCTGCGTCGAAAAATCACGACGATGTCGCCGTAGTTGTTGAGCCTTCTGATTACCAAAAAATCATCGCGCAACTGAATGCCAACGATGGAGCGTTGTCACAGGAATTACGCTACGAATTAGCGGTCACGGCGTTTCGACATACGGCTGCGTATGACTGCGACATTGCGAAATTTCTAGGCGCTCAAATCAGTACCGCGAATGGTAGCGAGTCGGCTGCGCCGCCAGACGATCTAACCCTTTCATTGCAGAAAATTTCCAGCTTGCGTTACGGTGAAAACCCTCATCAAAAAGCTGCGTTGTATTCCATTGCCGGCAATCAGGAACGCGGGATTGCACGGGCTGAGCAGCTTCAGGGCAAAGAACTTTCGTATAATAATTTACTGGATTCTGATGCGGCGTGGAATCTGGCGCTGGAAATTTATTATGCGCAGCTGCGTGATGCAAAATCACGCGGAAGCCTTGATTCTATTGGCTTGCCGTACACTTGCGCGATTATCAAACATACCAATCCGTGCGGCGTTGGGATTGGCACAACTGCGACCGAAGCTTTCGTGAATGCCAAAGCTACCGACCCTGTTTCGGCTTTTGGCGGCATTATCGCTTGCACGAAAACTGTAGACGAAGACGGCGCAAGGGTCATGGCGGAACTCTTCGCCGAAGTCATCATCGCGCCGGAATTCACGCCTGAAGCGCAGGCAGTTTTTGCCGCAAAAAAGAATTTGCGAATTTTACAAATGGGAGAAATTGCAGCGGTCAAGGATACTTATTTTGAACTGCGAAGAATCAGCGGTGGCGTCTTAGTGCAGGAAGCTGACAACGAATTAATTGATGAAGAGAAATTTCAAATCGTTACGGAGCGCAAACCGACTCCGAGCGAAATCAGCGCATTGCGTTTTGCGTGGGCGATCTGCAAACACGTTAAATCAAATGCGATTGTTTATGCGAAGGAAAATCAATTGGTCGGAGTGGGCGCGGGTCAAATGTCGCGGATTGATTCTGTCAGATTCGGAGCGATGAAAGCGCAACTTCCGATTACAGGTTCCGTCCTGGCTTCAGATGCCTTCTTCCCTTTCCGTGACGGCGTAGACGAAGCCGCCAAACACGGCATCACCGCCATCATTCAGCCCGGCGGTTCCGTCCGCGACGCCGAATCAATTCAAGCGGCGAATGAACATGGAATTGCGATGGTCTTTGCGGGAATGCGGCACTTCAAACACTGAAGAAAGTTCGCGGTTCGCAGAGAAGAAGTTCGCAGCTATTAGTTCGCGGTTCGCAGTAAGGAAAGTTCGCAGGAAAACTGCGAACTGCGAACGTCTTTCCTACTGCGAACGTCTTTCCTGCTGTGAACTATTTCACTGGTCCCGGTTCACCTGAACGGGCAATCATTTTCAGCGCTTCGCCTTTGCGTTTGACAAAAACTCCGACGGGGCCTTTTTTGAGCTGACCTAAAAAGGTGATGTCGCCGCGATCATTGATGACGGGGTTCTGGAAATTATTGAAGCCGTTACCCTCGTCTTTTGGATCAAGCCCTGGCGCAGTTTTTTCATACAGAGCAACCGCTTCAAGTCCCTCTTTTGTCTTCAGAAAAATGCCGCGCGCACGTCCAGCATAATTCGCCAGAAAAACGATGTCGCCATTGGCATTCATTGACGGCATCATGAAATCTGAAAACGTCGCTTTTGATTCCGGCAACGTGTCGCCGCTCATCGCGACAACTTTTGTCTGGGTCGAACCTGCTTCACGCATGAATAATCCACGCCCGGATTTGGTTGGTTTGGTCGAAGGAAGCGCCTGACCATTTGCATCCAGAACAGCCGTTTCCCTTACGTCATCTCCGATGAATGCAGCGAATACCACATCGCCTTTATTATTGATCGCAGGATTACGATTGGCGAATCCGATAAAATGCGTACCTTCTATCGGCGAAGGATTTTCCTGCACAGCAACTGGTTCAATGCCAGCGGCGCGGCGCACGAAAATTGCGCCACCACCACTGACGCGACAAAAGAAAGCAACCTCACCTTTTTCGTTAATCGCGGAAGGATAAAAATGTTCAGAATAACTACTATCAGTCCCAATCGGAGTGCGCTGTCCACTGCGAGCTACAATTTTCAATTTTCCGTCTTCAAGAATAAATAACCCACGTCCGTCAGGGTCAGCGTAGGTACCAACGAAGGCAATCGTCCCTTTGGAATTCATCGAAGCCGCAGCGAAGCCAATATAAGTGGCTGGATTATTCGGGATTTCCTGACCCATCAGATAAATACTTTTGATGCCTTCGCTGGTTTTCGTAAAGATTCCCGATTGCTTGACACCTTCGCTAACATTTTTTTCTCCACCTGAAACCTTGAAAGCGGGAGCTATTTTATCCAAAGTCGCACTGAAAATCAGATCACCATTCCCATTCGTGTTCACATTCCCAAGGTTGATGAGCTTCTCAGAAAAATTTAAGCCCTTATCGGCTCCTTGAAAAATCGTCCAGGTTCCATCCGGCTTATTAATAAAATAAGCTGGAATGTAATCGTTCATGGATTTGCCAGTCGCGTAACGCGCCTGAAAAACTACCTCTCCCTGATTATTCAAGTTCGGGTACGTCAAGCCACCGAGCGCATTTTTCTGTGGCAATTTCGGAGCATCCGTCACCGGAGCTTTGACGTTGGTTCTAGTGGTCAGCGCCACCGGCCCGTCATCCGAAGCAGGTGGTTGTGCAGGCTGAGCAAAAGCCGCACAGGAAAGAGCAGAAAATAATCCAAGTGTGAGGGTAAAGCGACGTGACATGATAATTGTAGACCTCCAAAGAGTAACGATTGATTTTATACTTGTGCGTTCAGAAGCCGGGGGATGAGGTGCGCACAAAAGGTGTAACCAGTTTTTACACGCGAAGCAGGAACCTTTGTTCCAAATAATTTCAGGGGCTGCGGGTTGGGGGAGCCGAAATCCTACCGCGACTTTGGGCTGATTTGCTGACAGTTTGATGGCAAAAGTATGGCAGAAGCCCGACTGTTAAGGAGGGCAGCTTTACTCAGGAAATAAATTCCTCAATACTGACGCCCTTGTTCACACGCGGGCTTCTGCCAGTTATTTCAGCTCCGGTTCTAAAATTTTCCAGACATTTTCGACGACGATTGCTACGCCTTTGGGATTCGGATGAATGCCATCGCCCTGATTTAGTTCAGCTTTAAGCGCCACATCCTGCAAAAAAAAGGGGATGAGCCTGAGCTTGTATTCTTTGGTTAATTCCGTAAATAAATTATGAAAATCGCGTTGATAATCTTCCCCATAATTCATCGGTGCTTCCATCCCCGCCATCACAATTTTGATCTTTTTCGCCTGCGCCTTTTCGATGATTTGCTTGAGATTTTGTCTGGTTTCCCGCAAATCTTTGGCGCGGAGCATGTCATTCGCGCCCAGCTCCAGAATCATAATTTTAGTCTTCGGGAAATCGCTCAACGCCTTATCAATGCGCGTCGCTCCGCCTGACGAAGTATCACCGGAAATCCCTGCATTCACGACTTGATATTTGTAACCGTTTGCATCCAATTTTTTCTGAAGCTCCGCCGGATACGCCTGTGATTTATTCAATCCGTACCCTTCTGTTAAGCTGTCACCAAACGCCAGAATAATTGGACGATCATCAGCTTGAGTTACTTTAGGAAGTTCAGTTTGATTAGTCTTTTTCTGTTCGACTAAAACTAAAGCCTCATCTTTTTGACAGCCGATATTCCCGACCACACTAATCAATAAAAGAGCTGCAAAAAAAAGTTGATATTTGAAAAAGTAATTTAATTTAGGCATAGTGTTTTATCGTTCTCTGTCATTGCTGGTACGGCGACAAATTCTTAACCGACCACCGATCCCTGAACACCGACCACCAATTATGATCGAATTAAAAAATGTTTCCAAAGTCGTCACTAGCGGTTCCGAAGACCTGACCATTTTACATTCCGTTTCTATTACGATTCCACGTGGGCAATTTGTTTCAATCATCGGGCCTTCGGGGAGCGGAAAATCTACGATGCTGGGATTAATCGCCGGACTCGACGCACCTACCACCGGAGACATTTTGCTCGACGGTCAAAATATCACGCAAATGTCCGAAGACCAATTAGCCGAATTTCGCGGCGAAAAACTGGGCTTTATTTTTCAATCCTTTCACTTGATTCCCTCGCTGACCGCGTACGAAAATATTTTAGTGCCGATGGAAATCGCCGGCTTCAAAGGAGCCAATCAACGCGCCAAAGAATTGCTCAACGAAGTCGGATTAAATGAACGCGGCCATCATTATCCCTCACAGCTTTCCGGCGGCGAACAACAGCGCGTAGCCATCGCTCGCGCCTTCGCCAACGAACCGCCAATTCTGTTAGCCGACGAACCCACGGGAAATTTAGACACCAACAACGGCAGACATATTTTCGATTTATTATTACAGTTAAATCAGGAGAGAAAAACGACTTTAGTCCTGGTCACGCACGATCACGGCTTGGCGGACAAAGCCGAGCGCAAAATCTCACTGCGCGGCGGTGAAGTGGTAGAAGATACAAAAGCTGAGTAGCGCAGGCAACTCGCATCTGGGAGCGCAAGCGGCTACCTGCGGAAAGCTTGTTCGGCTGGATTCAAAAGAAAACCCGTCTTCATGACGCGAGTACCGTTCGCTCCGACGACGCTCTCAAAATTCATTGCTGGGGTAAACTCACGATTGTCTTCTTAATTTTAGTTTTTAACCCCTGATTCACATTTTTGTGCAGGATGCGATGGGAAGGTTTGAGGAAGCAGCGGAGTCCTGTCTGGAAGCGATCAGGTTGGGAGAAAACCTGATCAGCCTCGCAACACTCGGCACGGTCTATGGAAAACTCGGAGACTGTAAGAAAGCTGAGGAAGTGTTGCAGCAACTAGCAGATCGCAGCCAACACCAATATATTTCCCCCTATCACTCTGCGCTTGTATATGCCGGACTCGGAAAGCAACATGAGGCGCTTCGCTATCTGGAACTTGCTTTTGCTGATCGCGCCGAATGGATTCCCCATTCAGTGGTAGATTATCGGTTGCGAGAACTTCACAAACATCCACAGTATCGCACGATAGCCAAGCAAGCAGGCCTGCGTAGATAATTCTGAGGTGACTCACTTTGTAAGATAGAGTAACGAATTTCTTGATCTATCAAATTCCATCAAATAATACGCCACGATAAATTTCAGCCACTGCCGTCTCTATCTCAATTGAAGGAAATGCAATCACCGCGTCCATCTCGCGATAATCTTTGATGCCCCAGAATTCTCCCTGTCGCACATAATGCGTCACGTGGGCTTCGTCCTGTGAGATTAGCATGTATTCCTGCAAAGATTTGATGGCTTGGTAGGCGAGGCGTTTCTGATTTTTGTCTAAATATTCAGTTGTTCCTGAGAGCACTTCAACTAATAAGGTGGGGTTTTCCAATGCATAGATTCCATTGAAGTTTTTATATTTAGGAGCGCTACATACTGCACTTGCATCGGGATAACGATAGGGGGGATATTTCGGCGTGTAAATTGGCACATCACCAGTAAGCGGACGACATTTCTTCCCTTTCAGTTTCTCCAATAAAATTCCAACCATATTAATCGTAAGATCATAATGGTTGGGCGAGCCTCCGCTCATACAAACAATCTCACCATCCCAATATTCGTAGCGCGCTTCGCCTACTTTTTCGAGTGAGAAATATTCTTCCAATAAATAATGATGTCGGGGGAAATGTTTTAGATTCGCTGCCATAATCGCTACTCCTACGTTTAGTTTCACGATTACAGTAACGAGGGAGTTCAAGCAAGTCAATCGCGAACTTACTATGATTTCGAGTTGAGTTTTGGGATGTTTAAATAAGCTGGAAAAGCTTTCGTCTCAACCTACAGTTTAGGAGTTTACACTTATCAAACTTCGGACTACTCATTTACTTTTTCGTTCGGAAGCGAATCTCTTTATTTCTGGATCACTTTTCAGTTCTTTTAAATCCGGCAAGCTCAAAATTTCATCGGCTGATACGCCCAACGCCAGAGCCTTGCGAAAGCACTGCAATGATTGCTGGCGCTGACCCAATAAATGATAAATCAAAACTCCAGTGATTGGCACTTCCTCCCAATCCGGTTCACGCTTCAGAGCTTCAGCAAAATTTTGCCTCGCTTCTTTTTCGTGACCGCCCATTTTGCTCAACCAATCCGCCATCAACAAAGGTGTTTCCGCGCTTTCTAAATCAAAGGAAGTTATTTTTTTTAATTTGGTAATCGCCGTTTCATAGGCTTGAACGGCTTCCGATTTTCGTCCGTCAATCATTCGCCAGGCATCGCCCAGATTGCCATAAAACTGAGGATTTTCCGGGGCCAGCTCAATGGATTTTTGATACGCTTCGGCGGCGTGGGTAAAATCTTCATTCCAATAATTGACCGAACCAAGCCCCGCGTAAGCATCGGCATTCGGGGAAATTTTCAGCGCTTCTTCGTAATGAAATTTCGCCTGATCGTACCGTTGCAATTTCAAAAAGACGTTGCCCAGATTGATCAGGTTCTTCAGATTGCGCGGCAGCAACTGCTTCAATCGCAACCAATGATAAAGGGCTTGTTCGTAATTTTTCTGCTCGTAATAAAAAGCTCCGGCCTCGGAATATCCCAGCCAGAAATTCGGATTTTTACTGATCGCATTTTGAAAAGTTGCTCGCGCCTGTTCCGGCTGATGGGCGTATTCATACGCCGCAGCCAACCCCACAAAGGCTTCCAGATTGTTCGGATTTTTTTCAATCGAACGCTGAAACGAACTAATTGCCTGTGCTTGATTATTGCTGGCTAAGTGAATTTCTCCCAAGGTTTGCTGGACTTCAGCTAACTCTGGATTTTTCAAATTCGCCGCTTGGCAATAATTCAAGGCTGAATTGATGGAGTCTTTATCATTCGTCAATTTAAAGCGAGCGAGATAGGCGCGTCCCTGCAAAGCCTGCACTTCGGCAGCATCTCCGGCTTGCCCCAACAAAGCAATTGCGTTATTGACAGATTCAAGATTGCGGTCATCGCGCAATAATTCCAGCGCTTTCAAGTAACTATGGTAGGAAGCAATCGGCTGCGAAGCTTGTTTGGGCGCAGCCGCATTCAACTTCCCTCTTAATTTCGCAGTCACATCAGAAACAATTTGTTGTTGCGCAACTTGCAGGTTTTCAGCTTTCGCAATTCCGTTGATAACACCTTCACCATTTGCATTTCGCACCGTGTATTCAACTTCTGCTGCATCTTTAAGCTGGCGAATTGTTCCGCTCAGAATCAGATTCGCCCCAAGATTTTCGACGGCCCATTTGGCATTAACAGCGTCTTTGCTCTCAGCAATGTTCAGGTCAGAAAAATTGCTGAACGTGCGCCGCAGTGATTCCGACAATCCCAGTGCTGTCAATTGATCGTCCTGCGAATTAGAATTTTGCACCCTGAAGCTCAGCACCGCCAACGTTTTTTCTGCCGGAATCGCCGGCGCTAATTTTGCTCTGAATAAATTTACCCCGAACAAACTACCCAATAAAATCAGAGCTGTCGCGGCTGCGACTTTGAGGTTTTGTGAAATATTAAAGCCAGAATTTTTCTTAAAAGCCGCTTCGACGGATGCCGCGCTGACTTCGCGTTCACTGGCTTTTTTATGCAGCGCTTGCGTCAATAAATCCCGAACCTTGATTGGAGTTTCTTTCGGCAATAATTTCCAATTTGGCTCACGACCTAAAATTGCTGCCATCGTTTCGGCATCTGTTTTTTCCCGAAACGGGTGCGCTCCGCTCAACGCTTCAAAGAGCATGACTCCAAATGACCACCAATCTGTTGCCGAAGTAACCGCATCTCCGCACAATTGCTCAGGACTCATATAGGTCAGCGTTCCCATGATGACCTGATCTTTTGTGATCGTCCCCTGAGACGTGACAACTCCGAGAAGTTTGGTTTGTGAATCTTCTGTTACTGCTTCACGTTCAGTGATTTTTGCCAATCCGAAATCAAGAATTTTGACGTTGCCTTCGGGAGTAATTTTGACATTCGAGGGTTTCAAATCCCGATGAATGACCTGTGTTTTATGCGCCGCGCTCAAGCCTGAAGCCAGTTGTGAAAAAATTGAAGCGGCCTCTGGCAACGGCATTTTCCCCTGGCTAAATCGCTCCGCCAGCGTAATACCGCTGATGTAATCCATCACTAAAAATCTGGGCTGATTTTGTTGCTCACGATCAAAGTCAAAGAGCGTCGCGACGTTTGGATGATGCACCCGCGCCAGCATTTGCGCTTCGCGTTTGAAGCGTTTCACACGATCAGGATTCAGCGCAAAATGCGGCGGCAAAATCTTCAAAGCAACTTCACGATGCAGGTTCAAATCACGCGCCAAATACACGGTTCCCATGCCGCCTGCGCCAATCGGTTTGCTTATTTCAAAATTTCCGATTTGCGTGCCGGATAAATCCTGTTGCTGAATTTCTGCGAGGTTACGGGCAGCGGTTTCAAGTGCGGGAGTTTCAAGAAAATCGTCTACCTCCTGACTGAGCAGTGATAAGACTTCATGTTGCAGGCTTTCGTCGGTGGTTGAAGAGCGGATAAATTGTTCGCGCTGATCCACCGGAAGGTTAATCGCGGCGAGCAAAATCTGGTCAACTTGTTCCCATTGTTGAGGGGTCATTTTTACTAAGTTCTCTAAACAAAAATCGTTTGGCAAATTTCCAATCATCTAACACAGTGTCTTCGCTGACGCCTAAAACTACCGAAGTTTCCTTCGCCGTGAGTCCACCAAAAAATTTCATTTCGACGACTTGCGCCTTGCGTGGAGCGGCTTCCGCAAGCAACTGCATCGCATCATCCAACGCCGCATAATCCATTTGATCGCTGCCCGCCGAAATCAATAACGCGTCTTCGAGCGAAACTTTTTGGTACTCTCCGCCGCGTTTGATTTGATGGCGCGCGCGCGCGTGATCTACCAGAATCCTGCGCATCGTCGTCGCGCAAACTGCTAAAAAATGTGCGCGATCATTGAAGTTCACGGAATTTGAATCTACGAGTTTCGCGTAGACTTCATGCACCAGTTCAGTCGTCTGCATCGAATGATCGGCGCGTTCACTGCGCATATAAGCGTGTGCGCGCCGGTGCAATTCTTCATACACCAACGGCATCAATTCATTAAGCGCGGCTTTATCGCCTGCACTCCATGAGCGTAATAATTGCGTAACTTCCTGGGGAGGCTTCATATTTTTTTTGTTAGTGACGTAACAAGCGAAGATTATACCATC
Source organism: Blastocatellia bacterium (assembly GCA_043775925.1). Lineage (GTDB taxonomy): Bacteria > Acidobacteriota > Blastocatellia > RBC074 > RBC074 > JAFDVL01. The sequence goes on along the minus strand of JAYVRW010000241.1, from coordinate 2,110 downwards.
GCGGATTCGTTGCAAAGCCAAAAACGCGAAACCCTACTTGAAGTAAGAGCGTAGCACACTTACTTCGTGCGTATTTCTGCACGAATGAGTGCTTTCGCAATAAACCCGCCATGAAAGCGGCCATTTTCGATGAAGATTTTGCTGGTTTCCTTACCTGCAATCGTGACTCCGGCGAGGTAAATTCCCGGCACATTCGATTCGTAGGTTTCCTCGTCAAATTCCGGCTTCCAGGTTTCAGGATCAATGCTGATTCCCATGTTTTTCAGGAATTCATTGTCTACGTGATAACCCGTCAGGGCGAATAAATAATCGTTGGGAATTTCAGTGATAACATTTGTCATCTGATTTTGGATGACCAGGCAAGCAGGTCTGATTTCATTGACGACGGTGTGGAATAATGCTTTGACTTCGCCGCTCGAAATACGATTTTGAATGTCAGGCATGATCCAATATTTGATCGTCTCTTTAAGAGCTTCGCCGCGATGAATCAGCGTCACGCGAGCACCGTGACGATACAGATCAAGCGCAGAAATTGCGGCTGAATTCCCGGCACCGATGATGGCGACATCCCGGTTATAAAATGGATGCGCGTCCTTATAAAAATGGGAGACTTTCGGCAGGTCTTCGCCAGAGATTCCCAGATAATTCGGCTGATCGTAATAGCCAATTGAAACGATTAATTTTCTGGCTCGGTAGCTGCGAATTTCACCCGAATTCTGACATTCGGATTCAATAGTAAAATTTCCGTCAGCGCCGGAAACCTTCACCACTTTTTCGTATTGATTGACCTGTAAATTATAAGTATCAGCGACGCGACGATAGTATTTCAGGGCTTCGATGCGGTTCGGTTTTTCGCGTTCACAAACAAATGGAAGATCGCCGATTTCCAGCAGTTCCGGCGTCGTAAAAAAAATCATCTGCGTCGGATAGTTGTACAACGAATTCACCAGGCAGCCCTTTTCCAATACCAGGACTTTAAAGCCTGCGCGTTGCGCTTCAATCGCACACGCCAGTCCGGTCGGGCCTCCGCCAATCACAATGACATCAAGTGTTTCTTTCATTTATTTTCCCAGAGCCGCCGCACCGATCAATCTATGACGACGAACTGCGCCGCCCACAGTAGCGCAAGGTTTTCTCACGATCAACTGAATCGCTATTTGAGCTACGAAAAACTGGAGACACGACTGTTCCGCTTTCGTTAATGTACCGCAAATTTCACAGGCGCAACTATTGCCCGCGCTTCGGGGTTGTAATAATCGTACAAAATCGAAGCCGCATTCATCGCATTGATTCCATACCGCGATTTGAATTTAAAGTTGAATTTTGTCCCGCCAGCGCGGGGCCATAAATACAAAATAATCCGATCCGGCAGCACATCATAATGATTAATTCCCCAACCTTCTTCTTTGACGGCGGCTTCCAGCGAAGCGCGGTCAACATCAACGCCAGGAGGCAATCCGACCTCTGCCAGCATCATGCCGTAGCCGGAAAATCCGATGCACTCGGCTTCGACTTTACACATAATTTCTTCGCCGATTTTCGCTTCGGTTTTGTCGAAGGTGACGGTTAATCGCAAGGCACGTTTGGCTCCTGATTTGAAATTTTCCGCCTGCGTCGCCATTGAGGATGACCAGGGCAAATAATACGTCTCCACTGCCTGCACTGAAGCCAGAGCCGCATTTGACGGGCGTTTGATCTCAATTCTATTTTTCGGCTGCGTTAAGAATTTCGATACATCTACGACGATTGGATTCACTAACTGATTGCTCAGCGGCATCGTGACGGAGGTCGCACGAGTACCATTCACGAAAATTTCTGCGATGGATTCAGCCGTAGATTTATTCGAATCATTGATCGCAATAAACGCATCCAGCACATTGATGGTCGCCTGCGTCGAAAGCCACACGCCATACCGATCCTTATTACGCAACAACCAGAAAATCCCCTTCCCAATCGCCCCGCCGCCGCTTCCCCCATTCGCCCCATCTTTACTGAGCGCCTTAATCACGAGCGCTGTAGTCTCAATCCTCCCCGCCAGCCCCCAGCCGTAAAATGGCGTGTTCGTTTCGAGCGCCCAATAATTTCCTCCGGCTTCCGGCTGCGGCAATTT
>JAYVRW010000240.1:0-17084 GCA_043775925.1 Blastocatellia bacterium | reverse complement strand
CAAGCTAAAGCTTGGACTCTTGACGCCTGTAGCGTTAGAAATTAGGTGATTATTGAAGTTTTTAATTGGTAGAAAAATGAAATACTCAATATTCTTCTTGCTCATTGCTTTAGGTTCGGGATATTTGGGAATGGGATCACCCTTCAGCTTAGCGAGTATAATTTTTGGCTATCTTTTTGTCTCTTTTTTCGTTATTGCCGCTTTGTATCTATGCAGACCGAAGTTGTCTTTTTTTAAGAGTGGGAACGGTCGGATAAAATTATTTAGTTGGTTATTATTTTCTCCCTATTTTCTTCTTGCACGTCTAAGTTTATTGCTGCACTCAAAGATAACTAAAGAATCTTCGATAAATAAAATACAAGACAAACTCTATCTCGGAAGATTTCATTGGTCGTTTGAAGTTGATGAGTTGGATCGGATCAATACTGTAGCCGTGCTTGACCTTACTTGGGAATTTAGTGCGCCACAAAAAATGGTAAATAATCGCGCCTATTTGAATGTTGCAGTTTTAGATGGAGCTGCCCCAACTATTGCTCAACTGCAAGAAGCTACGGCGTGGCTTAGCAAGCAAGTAAAAAACGGTTCAGTCTTCATTCATTGCGCGCTTGGTCATAGTCGAAGTGCAATGACGTTAGCTGCTTATTTACTAAAAATGAATCAATTATTAAGTCCAGATGAAGCGATAAATTTAATTGTCAGTATAAGGAAAAGTGTGAAACTCAACGATGAGCAGTACTCAGCTTTACAAGCCTATGCACAAGGGAACTTATAACTTAAAATTTTGAAACTGAGTACGATTGACGAGACACGAGCAAAATGCAATGACAGTTTAATTTGTTCAGACTCTTCAAGCATCGCAGTATATATGTATGAAATTGCGAAATCGAAAATCTGATCCTAAAACTATTGGCGGTAAACCTCTACGGGTTACGAATCAAAATCGAACCTTAATAGCTAAAGACCCATCACTTTTAATTGTTGATCGCTCTAATCCAGGTCGAGGTTTTCGACATCTTGTCACACGCCGCGAGTTGCTAAGGTTCCTGTCGTTGCTGCCTGACTGGGATGATCTTGCGATTGGATTGGACACTATAGTTTTCGCGAAAGGTTCAACGACACGCGACGGTTGGTATCGGCGGGGACTCGTAGGGATATGCGCGTGGGAATACAAAATATGGCGCACAGTCTCGCACACATACTTTGACGAACATGCGGCTTTATTGGATCGAATGGGTGTTCCCGTTATCAGTGAAGAAACAGGAGTCGTGCTTTGCTTCAGTCCGCCACAGGCGAAAGCCTTCCAACTACTTCATATGTTTTTACATGAATTGGGTCATCACCATGACCGCATGACGACGCGCAGCAAGTGGAATACGGCTAGAGGGGAAGCGTATGCCGAACATTATGCCAATGAACATGCAGATCGTATCTGGGATCAATACACCAGCGTGATTGGGATTGATTAGTTACAATCTCAATGCTAACAATCAAGAAATACTTATGATTAAAGATTTCTCCGATGAATTTCTCCGCTACAAACTTTCTGGCAGGAAAGCGATTGATCAACTTTCTGACGAAGGTTTGAATGTCATTGTCGGAGAGAATTTGAATTCCATTGCGATGACTATTTGTCATATCAGTGGAAATTTTCTTTCGCGGTTCACCGATTTCCTGACCTCCGATGGCGAGAAATCGTGGCGCAACCGTGAAGCTGAATTTGAAAGTAGTGAATACACGCGCACCGAAATTCTTGAGAATTGGGAGCGCGGTTGGCAGTGCCTGGATCACGCATTGACTGCGCTGACAGAGGCGGATTTGGAAAAAGAAATTACGATCCGAGGGCAGGCGTTGACCGTGAATCAAGCGCTCCTACGCTCACTCGCGCACGTCGCGAATCACGTCGGGCAAATTATTTTGCTGGCAAAAATCCAAGCCAAAGATGAGTGGAAAGCGATTACCATTCCTAAAGGAAAATCCGCCGAGTACAACCAAAATCCTACGATGGAGAAACGTCCGTCTTGATGAAACAATTCGGCGTTACACCGTTACCAAATCCCTCGTTTGCAAAAGCGTTATTGCGCTGGTACGACGCTGCAAACATTTCTTTGCCGTGGCGCGGTGTAGGCGATCCCTATCAAATCTGGCTCTCAGAAATTATGCTGCAACAAACGCGGGTGGCAGCAGCCAGAGAATATTATTTACGCTGGTTAGCAAAATTTCCGACCATTGAAATTTTGGCAGCGGCTTCGTTGGATGAAGTCTTGAAAGTGTGGGAAGGGCTTGGTTATTATACCCGCGCACGAAATGTCCATAAACTCGCCAATATCATCGTCAATGGTGAGGGTGGAAAATTTCCGAAGTCGTCCGAAGTACTGCAAACATTGCCCGGCATAGGACGCTACACCGCCGCTGCGATTTCCAGCATTGCTTTTGATGAACGTGTCGCGGTGCTTGATGGCAACGTGATTCGTATTCTTTCTCGCCTGTTGGATTTGCCTGATGAAATCAATCAGCCCAAAGTCCAAACCAGATTATGGGACGTAGCCGAATCGTTTCTCCCGAAAAATCGCTGTGGAAATTATAACGAAGCGATCATGGATTTAGGGCGCACAATTTGTACGCCGCGCAATCCGAATTGCGGTGAATGTCCGGTACAGAAATTTTGTGAGGCATACAAAAATAAAACTACACATTTACGCCCCGTCAAAAAAGCCAAAGCACCGATTCCAAAAAACAATGCAGCGGCAGCCGTAATCCGCGATCAACAGCAAAGAATTTTATTAGTGCAGCGGAAACCGGAAGGATTGCTCGGAGGCTTATGGATGTTGCCGCAAGCAAACTGCGAAGCCGATGAAACTTATCAGGAATGTTTGCAAAAAATTTTTCAAAAAGATTTCAGCGCAGAAATTTTTGTCGGAGAAGAAATGGCGCACGCGACACAAACCTTCACACATTTTCACCTGACGTTGCATGCCTTTGCCTGTGAAATTCGTTCAGGCAAAATAAAATCAAAATTAAAAATGAATTGGGTGGCATTAACGGAAATCAATCAATTCAGCTTCGGCAAAGCAGATCGGGCGATTCTTGACGCGCTGGAAAATTGGCAACCAAGCTTGTTTTAACGGCAGAAGTCCGGCTGTTAAGGAGGGCGAGCGTACTATGGAGACAGTTTCCAGAGAACATTTGCCCTTCTTAACAGTCGGGCTTCTGCCTTGATCCATTATTCTAGGTTTCATAGCTGGTTCGGTTACAAAAAATAGAAATACTGCCGCCTGATGTCACAACAATGTTAAGAAGTCGTGGCGTAAAGGTAACTTCAGCCTCCGCCGTTTGACTCTGTTCAGCTTGTACCCGCATGATAAAAATATGAAAATTCTGATTACCGGAGCGACAGGACTCATCGGATTAAGACTTGCTCGTCGCCTCATCAACGAAGGTCATTCAATCGTCGCGTTGTCCCGCACGAAAGAGCGGGGAACTGCGCTTGGTTTGGAGACTTTTGCGTGGCAGCCGGAACGTGAAGCACCTCCGGTGGAAGCGCTCGAAGGCGTAGATGTTGTTGTTCATCTCGCCGGAGAACATATTTTTTCTGAGCGTTGGAACGATGCGCAGAAAAAGAGAATTCGTGATTCCAGAATTCGCAGTACGAAAAACCTGGTCGCGGGAATGGGCGCGATGAAAGTTCGTCCGAAGGCTTTTATCTGCGCTTCGGCGACGGGGTTTTATGGCAATCGCGGCGATGAAATTCTCACCGAGGAATCGGCTCCGAGCAAAGATTTTTTAAGCGATGTTTGTGTCGAATGGGAAGCGGCGGCAGCGAGCGCCAAGTCGCTGGGATTGCGTGTCGTGCACGTTCGCATTGGTGTCGTCCTCGCGCTCGAAGGTGGCGCACTCCCCTCAATGTTGCCGATTTTTAAGCTCGGAATTGGCGGCAGTCTGGGCGATGGAAAGCAGTGGTTTCCGTGGATTCACATTGATGATGTGGTCGGAATTTTTCATCATGCGATTACATCTGATTCAGTTGCCGGAGTGATAAATGCAGTCTCCCCAAATCCCGTCACGAACGCTGAATTTACTTCTGAATTAGCCACCAGCTTACACCGTCCGGCATTTTTCTTTGTGCCGGAATTCGCCTTGAATTTAGCTTTGGGAGAGATGGGCGGAGTGCTGATGAATAGTTACCGTGCGGTTCCGAAGGTGGCTTTGGCGACGGGCTATGAATTCAAATTTTCTACGCTGCATGTGGCGCTCAAGAATTTACTTTTACACTAATGTTGCCCGCCAGAGATTAAGTTAAGCATACTCTTTGCCGCATCGCGGCAGTTGAATGTAACCGTGGTGTTTTAACCCACGGTGGAGATCGTTCGTCAATCCCGTTGCGTAGTGACGGTTGAAATATGAATTCAACCGTCACTACGCAACGGGAAATTAAGATACGCTGACCCGGCTTTGAAAAGCCAGGCTAAGGTCAACTGCCGCTACGCGGCAAAAACTGATCATTTCTTTAGCTTAACCCCATTACGCTACGCTAGGTGGTACCGACTCAACACAAAAGCGTGAACAAATCGTCCCTTCTTCGGGAAGAATTTCTCAGCCGAATCCCGTACCCTACAAATTCATCAATTGTCGTTGCCCTTAACAGGTGGTTATAAATGCAGACTCATATTTTAGAACGCTCACAAATCATCAATCGTTCGCTGGAAGAGACCTTTGCTTTTTTCAGTGACGCTTACAATCTTGAAAAGCTCACCCCATCATTTTTGCAATTTAAAATCCTGACTCCTAAGCCCGTTTCGATGCACCCCGGAGCTTTAATTGATTACAGTCTTTCCTTATTTGGAATGCCGTTTAAATGGCAAACCTTGATTGAAGAATGGGAACCTGGCGTCAGATTTGTAGACAGTCAGGTCAAGGGACCATACGCACTGTGGCATCACACCCATACGTTCAAAGCGTTGGATCGGGAACGGACTTTGATGCTGGATCAGGTTCGCTACCAGTTGCCGATGGGAGTCTTGGGAGATTTGGCACACGACCTGTTTGTGGAAACGACTTTGAAAAAGATTTTTGATTTTCGTCACACCACGACGGAACGATTGTTGTCACCGTCTTCGCAATCTTTGTTTGTTGCAGGCTCTGCCCCGTCAGGTAGTGAGTTTGCGGCTGACTCAATTGATTCATAAAGGATTTTGATTGAAGAGCCTCGATTCAACTCTTACGCATCCACGCCTGACCGTCAGGCGTTCTGGAATTCCAAACTCTGAGGGAAGCTGCGTTGTTTATTGGATGCAACGCGCTCAGCGGGGCATTGATAATCCGGCGCTAGACCTCGCCATCCACTTGGCGAATGAGCTGCAAAAACCTCTTGCGGTGTTCTTTGGATTACATCCGAAATATCCAAATTCAAATCTGCGGCACTACACGTTTTTATTGGAAGGACTGCCCGAAACTGCCCGCCAAATTGAGGAACGCGGCGCAGCCTTTGTCTTTCGCCCTTACCCGCATCACGACCTGATCCGCTTCTGCGAAGAAGTGAATGCCTGCCTTGTCGTCGGAGATGAAAACCCGATGCGCGAACCCGAAAGCTGGCGTCAAGCAGCCACCGAGAAACTGCGCGTTCCGTTTTATACCGTAGATGCAGATGTAGTCGTTCCTACGAAATTCTTTGAGAAAGAAGAGTACGCGGCGCGGACCATTCGTCCGAAAATTACAAGGCTTTTACTGCAATTTCTGGTTCCGTTTGAAAACCCCCAGGCGCAATTTAAGTGGTCGGAAAAGTCTAAACCTTCCAGCACAGCAGGACTGGAAGAATTCGACCTGAAAAGCCTTCCGATTAATCAATCGGCTCAACCAGTGAAGGGGTTTACGGGCGGAAATATTGCAGCGATGCAGCGATTGCGTGAATTCACCAAGGCTGGATTACAGCGTTACGATACGGATCGAAACTTGCCGCACGTAGATGGAACCAGTGCGCTTTCGGCGTATTTGCATTTTGGACAATTGTCTCCGGTGACGATTGCTTTAGCCGTGCAGGACGCGGACGCCCCGCAGATGGCAAAAGATGCGTACCTCGAAGAATTAATTGTCCGGCGCGAAATTGCAATTAATTACGTCGTTAGAAATCCCAATTACGACAATCTCGAAGGCTGCCACGAATGGGCGAAAAAAACTTTGCGTGAATCCATTTCCGATCCGCGAACGAATATCTATTCAGAAATGGAATTAGAGCAGGCGAAAACACACGACGATTTATGGAACGCCGCGCAAATGGAGATGGTGAAATCCGGTCGCATGCACGGATTTTTACGAATGTACTGGGCGAAGAAAATTCTGGAATGGACGCCGACTCCCGCAGAGGCATTTTCGATTGCCGTGCGGCTGAATGATCGTTATCAAATGGATGGACGTGATCCGAATGGGTACACCGGAATCGCGTGGGCCATTGGCGCCAAACATGATCGCCCGTGGGCGCCGAAACGGCAGATTTTCGGGATGGTGCGCTACATGAGTTACGACGGCTGCAAGCGAAAATTCGAGATAAAATCGTACATCAACAAAATAAATTCAATGTGAGGAAGGCTTCATAAACTAAAGCTTATGTCTAAACCAACAGCTCCGTGGTCTTTAGACTATTGGAATAAATTGAATATTGAAACCACTGTGCAGGCAATCACCGCAGGTACGGAAACTGCCTCGTGGAGTGCTATCGTCAAAAAGGCACGCTTCGTTTTACGCTCCTATAGTACCAGTTTTTTTGTTGTTACCAGATTCCTGCCCACCTACAAGCGTCAGCAAGTGGAAGCGATTTATGCCGCTGTTCGCTACCCTGACGAAATCGTAGACACCTTCAATCTTTCGGCTCAACAGCGCCATCAACTGCTGGATGACTGGGCGACAAATTACGAGGTTGCCTTACAGATCAATTCAATTCAGGAACGCTTGCGATTAGGGATTCCGAGTTTTATTGCGAGCTTTGTCGAAGTGGTCAAGACGGCAGGGATTCCACCGGAACATTACCGCTCATTTCTGGCGGCGATGCGTCACGACGTTCATCCGCGAACATTTGAAACTCTGGATGACTTGATTGAATCCTATATTTACGGAAGCGCTATCGTTGTTGGCTATTTTTTGGCCTATGTCTACGGCGCAGTCAATGGAGGAATTCACGGCGCAGAATTTCAGCGCGCGCTTCAGTCTTCACGTGATTTGGGAATTGCGTTACAGCTCACAAATTTTTTGCGCGACGTAGCGGAAGATCAACGGCGCGGGCGGCTTTATTTACCGCTTGAGATGTTGCGTGAAGAGGGTCTCGCAAATCCTGATGCCATGAACCTAAAACAGCAGCCTGCCTTCAATCGAGTGCTAAGCCACCTGACCGATATTTCTGAAGAATACTACGCCAAAGCTGACAAGAATTTGGATGCTTTTGCACCGGATTGCCGCGTTGCAATCAAGGCCTGTCTTAGTGTTTATCGAGAGCTGAATCAGCAAATAAATAACAGTCCGCGCGGAATTTTGCATCGTGAAAGTGTCCCTCTGCGACGTAAGTTTCAGGTGTTGCCACCCAGTAAGTATTGGCGGTTGCCAGTGGCGTATTTATCAAACTAATTTTTATGGAAATGCTACGAACGATAGCGATCAAAGAGGAGCTACCTGCTTTATTCCGTGATCGTGAATTAACAACTATCAGCAACTCAGATAAGAAGTCTACCGTCATCATCGGAGCTGGATTAGGTGGATTGAGCGCCGCAATTTATCTGAGTTTAGCGGGTTATAAAGTTTCGATTTACGAAGCAAATGACAAGGTTGGTGGACGCGCCAATGTGATTGAAAAAATGGGCTATCGCTTCGATACGGGGCCGTCGTTATTGAATTATCCTTGGGTTTTTGAGAATCTATTTAAAGCTGCTGGAAGAAACTTAGCCGATTATATTGAACTTATTCCGGTCGAGCCTTCCGTGGCTTTTCAATGGGAAGATGGGGCTAATTTTCAGCTCTCAAGTAATCTCACTAACTTAGCGAATGAGTGTGAAAGGCTAGAGCCGAATTCAAGAGTCGGCTTACTTTCATTCTTACAAGATGCTGGCGTCAAGTATGACTTATCGTTTAATAAATTAGTTAATAAAAACCAGGATAACCCCCTTAAATGGTTTAGCGCTTTAAGCCTCAGCGAGCTGACAAAATTAAGTGTATGGAGGTCGTTAGATAGTGAGCTAAAACGATTTTTCAAAAGCCGCTATATTCGAGAAGCTCTGGGTTCGTATGGAATGTATTTAGGCGGTTCCCCCTTTGATTTACCGGGGTTATTTTCAATTCTGCCGTATGGCGAATTAGCTTACGGGCTGTGGTTGCCGAAAGGCGGCATCTACAGTTTAGTGGAAGGCATTGAGAAATTAGCGATTGAGCTTGGCGTACTAATTTATACAAATAACCCTGTTAAAAGAATTATTGTCGAGGATTGTAAAGTTTCTGGTATTGAATTAATTCAGGGAACAATCATTGAAAGTAATTTGGTAGTTTCAAATGTTGATGTTCCGACCACTAATTCAGTTTTCTTAGCACCTAAACAAAGGTCGTCAAAAATTAAAAAGCAAATAAGTCGTAATAAGATGACTCCCGGAGTTATTACTTATTATTGGGGGATAAAGGGGAAAATTAAGAACCTAGGTCATCATACAATTTACCTGCCAACTGATTATCGCGGAGCCTTTGACGACCTCTTCAAGCATAAGCGAATCCCCGAAAATCTCCCTTTTTATGTGAGTGTTCCTTCTGAAACCGACTGCGATTTAGCGCCGGAGGGAAATACTGCTATGTTTGTTTTAGTCCCGACGCCACTGCTCAGTGAAATCCCTGAGACTGACTGGGGACAGACGATAATCTCAATAAAACAGCAAATATTTGCCAGATTGAAAGATCACGGAGTTGAAATTGATGAAACCATGATTGAGTTTGAGGAAGTGTTCACTCCGAAAACCTGGGCGGAGAAATTCGGATTATATGATGGCTCAGCTTTCGGTGGAGCGCACACTTTGTTTCAGGTCGGACCTTTCCGTCCGCGCAACTACTCTTCAGAAATTGATGGACTCTATTACACGGGAGCAAGTACTACTCCGGGAACAGGAATGCCGATGGTTGTACTTAGTGGGAAACTCGTCGCAGAAAGAATTCTTGAGCATTCTCAAGTAACTTCTTCATAAATATGCATTCAGTTAAATATGGTAGTGGTGACAAAATAATTATTGGGATTCACGGCTGGAGTGGAGACCATAGTACTTATGAGCCGTTATTAAAATTTTTGCCGGAAGGTACATCATTTATCTCAATTGATTTACCGGGATGTGGGAAATCGGCTCCGCCAAAAGATTGGAGACTTCAAGGGGTAATTGAAGAATTAGCTGAATGGGTTAGTCAGCTTAATGAGAAAAATATCACCATTATCGGGAATTGCAGCGGGGGGTTGCTGGCGCTTGAACTGACGCATCATTTGATGACAATTTGTCATTCACAGGTTGTGAAAAGACTGGTAATCATTGACCCATTTGCTTATTTCCCCTGGTATTTTAGTGTTTTTGTCTCGTCCAAAATGGGGAAAATCGGATGGTATGCATATTACACTACTTTTGCGAATCCGATTGGACGCTGGCTGACGAATCTCTCTTTGACCAGGCATCGAACTGAAGAAACTGATTTGACCGATTCTTTTTCTGAAGTAAATCACCGGGCAACTTATAATTACTTAAAATTTTTAACTGAAATCAGTGAAGCGGATAAATATAAAATTATTGATATTCCGGTTGAGATAGTTTACGGAGAGAACACTTTCGGAGCTGTTAGAAAATCATTAAGTATTTGGAAGAAAATATTTCCAGTTAATCATATCTTTAAACTTAAAAGTGTGGGTCATTTGCCAATTCAGGAAAATACTCCGGATTTGGCAAAGGTATTATTTGAATTACATTAGTTATGAGTCAATCATTGAAACAATTTGATGCTCGTTATCGGGCTTGTATCGAAAAAGAACTACTCAGGAATTTGCCAACCAGTCATCAGCAACATACCAAACGATTCAATGATGCGTTATCTTACGCCGTTTTCCCCGGCGGTAAGCGCTGGAGGCCGTTACTGACTTTGATCGGCGGGTTCATCGTCCATGCTCCTTTGCAAAGTCTATTGCCCGCCGCCTGTGCGATTGAATATCTGCATTCCAGTTCGATGATTATTGATGATTTGCCAGCGATGGATGATGCTGACTTACGACGCGGAAAGCCGACTTTGCATCTGGCTTATGATGAAAGTACAGCGTTACTCACTTCATTGGCTTTGATGAATCATTCTTATAGTCTTTTGTCTCTCGCCTGTCGTCGAGCCGGGAATTCCGAAGCCTCAAGCCGCCTGATTCTGGACGCGACTGAATGTATTGGTGCGAACGGGATGATTGGTGGACAGGTAGTTGATTTAGAGCTTCGAGATGAAGTCGCAGGCGCAGAGGGATTGGCGAGCCGGAATTTAAAAACCACAGCATTAATGCGGTTGATGTTGACTTGCGGAGCGGTGGCTTCAGGGGCGAGTACGGAAGCGACTTTCGCTCTGGCAAAATTCGGAGACGCCCTCGGAATGGCGTATCAAATCTGTGATGATTTGATGGATGATGTCGGCGGGCTACATTTTCAGGCAAAAACGGCGAATCAGGATCAGCGTCATTTACGTCCCAATTTTGTCTCTGAGTTTGGGACGTCTGGCGCTCATCGGATGGCGACTGAGTTAATTGATAATGCCGTAGAATTATTGATGCAGAAGTTTGGAGATTGTGACGAAGTGCGTCTTTTAGTTACTGCTGCTACGCTGATTCTAAATATGAAAAATATCCCAACTATTAAAAAAGATAGTCAATTGATGAATATGAGCTGGAACTTGTTATGATATTATTTTCATTAATTGCTCTGATCTTGACCGCTACCCTGATACTTACTTTATCTAACTGCTTGTTCTGGTCAAAAGTCCGGCAAACTGAAATAGAATATAATAAACTGGTTTCTGTTTTAATTCCTGCCCGTAACGAAGAAGATAATTTACAAGACTGCGTTAATTCGGTTTTATTACAAGGAAAAGTTGTCAGAGAAATATTAATTTATGACGATCACTCAACTGATCGAACCGCAGAAATACTTAGCGATTTATGCCTGCAAAACCCTGATATTCATTGTCTTACCGTGAGCCCCTTACCGCTTGGATGGTGTGGGAAAAACTTCGCCTGCGCTCAGTTGGGTGAAGCTTCCACAGGGGGGTGGGTGCTGTTTTTAGATGCGGACGCAAGATTGATTCCTAACGCGATTAATCGGATGCTCAATGAAGCTCAAAATCGTGAGGTAACTTTTTTATCCTGTTGGCCTCGTTTTGAAATGATTGGCTTAGCCGAAAAACTACTAATGCCGATGTTGAATTTTATTGTATTTAGTTTCTTTCCAGGTGTGCTTTCGCTAATGAAAGAGCCAAAATTTAGAGCTAACCCTGGTTTAGGATTAGCTCATGGCGCTTGCATGTTCTTTGAAAGAAATAGTTATCTTGAATTCGGTGGACACGAACGTGTGAAAGACCAAATCTTTGAGGATACGAGAATCGCTCAATTATGGCGTACTGATCAGAAACCAGGGGTTTGTCTTGACGGGCAGGATATTATAAGCCTAAGAATGTACAAGACTTACCGGGAAATATGGAATGGGTTTCAGAAGAATTTTTACCCTGCCTTCAAGCAGGACTCAAGTTTCTGGTTATTTCTTCTTTTTCATTTTGTTTTCTTTTTATTACCTTTCTTACTAACTATCAGTTTTGGATATAACTTAGTGATTAGTATCAGCTTAATTTACCTGATTAGATTCGTTCTTGCTCTTCGGTTTAATCACTCAGTAATCAGTATAATATTTCACCCGGTTAGCCAGCTATTCTTACTTGTATTGGGGTTGAGTTCGTATTTTCAATGTAAGTCAGGTCGTGGAGTGCATTGGAAGGGGCGAGCATATCAAACGAGAACTTAGCACATGAAAGTGAAAGAAGTCGTCATTATCGGGGGTGGATTAGGTGGGCTGGCTGCCGCAATTCGAATGGCTGCGCTTGGCTTGCAAGTGACGGTTTGCGAACAGGGAGAGAGCCTTGGGGGGAAGATGAATGCGTGGTCATCGAGCGGGTTTCGTTTTGATACCGGCCCTTCTTTGATTACGATGCCGTGGATTTTTGAAGAACTATTTGAAGTGGCAGGAAGCCGCCTGAAAGACCATCTGGAGATGGTTTCAATGCACCCGTTATCAGATTATTCCTTTGCTGATGGCACAAGGTTTTCATATTCGGCAGACCTGCCTGAATGGTTGGGCACAGTTCGTAATTTAGAACCAAAAGATGCTGATGGGTTTTTAAGGTTTATGAAACTTGGGGCGAAGTTATTTGAATTATCGAAAGATAATTTTCTGAGGCGCCCTCCGTTTTCACCTCCACGCCAAAGTGATCTGACCGGGCTGAAACATTTTCCTCTGCGCCATGCCTGGGGGAATTATTCAAAAGTAGTTGCTGAGCATTTTAAGAGTCCTCAGTTGCAACAACTGTACAATCGTTACCCAACTTATGTAGGGTCATCGCCGTATAACTCTCCAGCTACATTATCAATTATCCCCTACATAGAATTGGCTTTTAATGGGTGGTACCCAAAAGGTGGGTTATATAAAATTATCGAGAGCCTTCTGACTTTAGCGAAGAGCTTAAATGTAACTTTACTGACTAATAAAAAAATAGCAGGAATTGAACATACGAATAATCAGGTGACTTCAGTGAAGCTATCGGATGGTGCGATGCTCAAAGCTGATATTGTGATAGCAAATTGCGAAGCTCAGGATGCGAGACTCATGCTTGGAGAGCCACAGGCGGTTAGATTAGAGCCTGAAAATCGTTCTATGTCAGGCGTAGTTTTTCTGATTGGCTGTCGTAAAACTATCCCTTCATTAAATCATCACTCAATCTTTTTTTCGTCAGATTACCCGGCTGAATTCAGGCAAATCTTCGATGAGCAGCGATTTCCTGATGATCCGACGGTTTACGTGAATTGCCCTAGCCGCTCTGATCGCTCCATCGTTCCAGGTGAAGGGGAGTCCCTGTTTATTATGGCGAATGCTCCATCGGGGGATCAATTGGAATGGGATTCGAGCCTGATAGCCGAAGTCAGAAAGAGAGTTTTTAATCGCTTACGGTTGGGCGGATTTCCAAATCTTGAAGATGACATTGTGGTTGAGGAAGTCTGGACGCCGCAGAAAATTGCGTCCAAATACTTGATGCCCGGTGGCGCGATTTACGGGACGCATTCGCATGGATGGAAAAAGGTTTTTTTGCGTCCACCGAACAAAGACAGGAAATATCAGGGATTGTATTATGTTGGCGGCAGCACACATCCCGGCGGCGGGACTCCAACGGTTTTACTTTCAGCGCAGATAACGGCTGACCTTATCAAAAAATATGAATTGGCATAAGCGATTAACTAGTGTCACCAGCGTACTTTTTTATGCGATGTTGGTCGGGGCTGCTTACTCGCATTTGGTCACTGGCAAAGCCCCGCTGGATGGGTTTGCCAGTTCAGTATTCCTCTTCATAGCCGGAGCACTGGTTTTACTCAACTCAGCTGCTGCTGATCGAATTCGCCTAGTTTTGGCGGCGTTAGTTGGATTCGTGGCGGAAGTCGTTGGCGTCAAATATGGATGGGTGTTTGGCAGGTATTATTATACTGAAATCCTGGAGCCGAATTGGTTAGGTGTGCCGTTGGCGATGAGCTGTGCCTGGTTGTTGTTGATTGGCTACGTTCAGCACATGCTGGTGTTATGTAAACTTTCTAAATTTTCGACTGTGGCTCTATTAAGCGGATGGATGACGGCGATTGATTTGCTGATTGATCCATTAGCGGCGCATCAATTTGGATATTGGAGGTGGCTGGAGCAGGGAATCTATTACGGAATCCCGGTTCGCAACTTTATGGGCTGGTTTTTGGTCAGCCTGCTCATTGTAATAGTTGATAATTTTCTTTTTCGGCGCACTTTTCACCTTCGTCGTTCCATTCAAAATGCCGGACTTAATGTCGTAGTGTTATACACTGTTTGTGCAATTGGGTATCATCTATGGCTGGCTGCGATGGTCGGAGGGGCGCTAATACTCCTGCACTGGATGCTTATTTTTTCCCTAAAAAGTGTGAAAAATACTGAATAAATTAAAGTTTTCTTATTTTTGGAGGAAGAATGCAACTATTTTGCGACATGAAATATCTAAAGTAGTGCTTGCAATCCATGTGTGATGTGTTAAACTTGGGATTGAAGTTAGCTAGTGCCAACTTTCAGCCCTTCTTGCTCACATCAGCAATCGCCCCATTCCTTACTTGGATTGCTTCATTGGCAAGCGGTGTATTTTTCTTAGGCTGAAACTAGATTTTTATTTCAGTTGATTTGGCAAAATTTTAGGTTCGATTTTTCAATCAAACTTATGATGAAGCCCTCTTTCTATTACAAAAACAGACTGTAAATTGATATGAATAACAAAGCGAGATTAGTAAAAAAGGATGAAATCCCCGCCGATTTTTATACGCGGAAAAAAGGTAAAAAGCAGAAAGCCAAACCGGCTCCAAGCATGACGACAAAAGCGATCAATGCCACACAACTCTGGCTGACCGCTCGCAAGGAAACGCCCAGTGCGCGTGAAGCGTTTGCTTCATTGTTTGCAGGCGAATCACAATCGGCTTAGGTTGTTAGTAGCTTGAGGATTTTTCCTTCTTCCCCTCCTGAAGGAATGCCTGATTTTAATCCTCAAACCTCGTTCATTCTAAAAATTTTGCCAGAGCTAAAAGACAGGGTCGGCTAACGATTTCAGAATTGTTGCTGAGGCTTCCTCAACGTCTACGTGTAGCGAATTTCCATGCGAATCCATCGTGACTATCGCTGGAAAGTCGGTGACGTGCAGGTGCCACATGGCTTCAGGAATTCC
Source organism: Blastocatellia bacterium (assembly GCA_043775925.1). GTDB lineage: Bacteria > Acidobacteriota > Blastocatellia > RBC074 > RBC074 > JAFDVL01. Next base: position 2,078 of record JAYVRW010000240.1, on the reverse strand, counting down.
GAATTCCAGCAGGTTCACGTCTACCACTCCGTCAATGCATTTGGCGTAGTATTGCGCAGCGCCTCCGATGGCGTTCAAATATACTGCTCCAAAATCTTTCATGGCGGCGAGCGTTTTCGCACCCATTCCACCTTTGCCCATCACGGCGCGAACGCCATAGCGTTTGATGATGTCGCCCTGGTAGGGTTCTTCGCGGATGCTGGTAGTGGGGCCGGCAGCTTTGATCTGGTATTTCCCATTTTCTTCTAACACTACGGGGCCGCAGTGATACAGGATTGCACCGTCCAAGCTGACGGGCGGATCATTTTTCATCAGGTGCGCGTGAACAGCGTCGCGTCCAGTGTACATATTGCCGGAAATCAAAACTACATCGCCAACTTTTAAGGTGCGGATTTGCTCCTCGGTAATCGGAGCGCGAAGAATTTTTTCGTTTCCAGTACGGACAAAGCCTTCGCCGCGAGCGACTTTTGTTTCAGGCTTGTCGGCATCACGGTAGAGCCATCTTTTAGTCTCACCAGTTTTGGCATCAAGAATGACGCCGAGGCGACGAAACGCCCAGCAGTCGTAGGCTACAGAAACAAAGAAGCTGGCGGGCAGGCGATTCAAAACGCCGATTTTGCAACCGATTAAAGTGACTCCGCCACCAAATCCCATCGTACCAATGCCAAGCGTATTGGCGGATTGCATGATGTAATCTTCTAATTTGCTTAGCTCAGGAATTGGGTTTTCATCATCAAGTGTACGGAATAATTGTTCTTTGGCATTCAGATAGCCTTGCGCCCGGTCTCCGCCAATGCAAACGCCGATGGCTCCCGCGCTGCATCCCTGTCCCTGTGCTTGCCAGACAGCATGCAAAAGACATTTACGAACGCCGTCCAGATCGCGTCCGGCTTTGCCGAGATGGGGAATTTCCATCGGTAGCGAATATTGAATATTTTTGTTTTCGCAGCCGCCGCCTTTGAGCAAAAGCTTTACTTCAATTTCATCGGCGTTTTCCCATTGTTCGTAATGAATCGTCGGCGTCCCTAGCCCCAGATTGTCGCTGCTGTTTTTTCCGGTTAATGAATCAACAGAATTCGTGCGGAGCTTGCCGCGTTTTGTGGCTTCCGCGATGGCTTCACGAATCCATTTTTTCATTTCAAGCTGATTCGCGCCGACGGGAGTTTTGACTTCAAACGTAGGCCAGCCCGTATCCTGACAAATCGGGCCTTCATTGTCGCACGCCATATCAATGTTAGTGGCGATGACATTCAACGCCTGACTGGAACGAGCGCCGGTTTCCTGATCTAAGGTCGCCATCATCGCTTGCCGCACGTCGGCGGGTAAATTGGTCGAAGTCTGCGTAATTAATTGCAGCATGCTTTCACGAAACGCTTCCATGGTTTGATCCTCAAAAAAATTAGTTAGCTGACAAGAGTAAAATGACAATTTACCTTGTAACCGTGCCTGCATCAAATTTGCGTTGTTTTTTCCTGGAGAGAAGGCTTGGAAGCTGTTTGAAGATTTTAGGGTTTTTTATTCAAAATAAATTCGTTGTAGCAAACCACGCTAATAAATAGTAACGCGAAAAATGAATTCATTCTTCCCCACAATAACAAATCGGGAACCAGCAAAAACTCAATGATGTTCATCGTAACGACGATCATGATTTGGGCAATTGCATTCAGTCTGGTTTTAATCCCACTGAGAATCCAAACCGCCATTAATATTTCTGAGACACCAATCGCTTTCGTTAAAGCTCCGGCGTATTCATTGCCTAAAATTCTTCCGACAATTTCCTGATGTCTTGGCACGAGGTTCAGCACTTTGCAAAATAATCCATTTGCAATCCAGACGGTGGCGATGAAGTAAGTCAGTATTTTTTTAGTTAGATTTTTTGGCTGTAGCGTCAATTTATTTTCACTTACCTTTATATGTCCATTCCCACGCATCTCCAATTCCTTCGTCCTGCACCAATCCTGAAAAGACAAACCCATTTCGTCCTAAAATCTTATTCGAAGCGTTATTTTCCGGCGCTGTTTTAGCAGTAATAATAACGGTCGGATCAGTAGCTTGTGCGATTGCAACTAATTGCTGGC
>JAYVRW010000239.1:0-4666 GCA_043775925.1 Blastocatellia bacterium | reverse complement strand
ACAAATTATGGCAAGTTGGAAAAGTCATTATTGAAGATGAAGTTGAGATCGGTGCGAACGTTTGTGTAGACCGCGCAGGCTTTGGCATTACGCGAATTAGTCGCGGCGCAAAATTCGATAATTTGATTCAGATCGGGCATAACTGCGAAATCGGAGAAGATACGGTAGTCGCTGCCTTGACGGGTTTTTCCGGCGGCACTACAGTTGGACACAATGCGGTTATTGCTGGACAAGTTGGCACGAATCAACATATTCATATCGGTGATCGGGCGATTGTGACTGCACGCGCCGGCGTCACAAAAAGTGTCGAAGCCGGAGCAATTGTCGGAGGCTTGCCCGTACAGGATCACCGGAAATGGCGCAGGCTTCAGGCATTAATTGCGAAATTACCAGAACTATATGAGAGAGTGAAACGACTTGAAAGACAGTCTTTCGAGTCTATAGAGTCTTCGGACCCCAAGACTCTAAAAACTCTATAGACTCCCGACTCTAAAGACTTCTTCTTATGGACATTCTTGAAATCCAATCCTTAATACCACATCGTTATCCATTTTTATTAATTGACCGTGTGCTCGAAATTGAGCCGTTGAAGCGCATCGTCGCCATTAAAAATGTGACGATGAATGAACCATTTTTTCAAGGACATTTTCCCGGCGCTCCGGTGATGCCAGGAGTCTTAATCATCGAAGCGATGGCGCAGGCCGGAGCGATTTTATTATTTCGTGAAGTCCCTGACCGCGAAAGCAAATTGATGTATTTCGCTGGAATCGAAAATGCGCGTTTCCGAAAACCTGTTGTTCCCGGCGATCAACTACGCTTTGAAGTGAACGTGCTCAAATACAAAATGGGCTTCTGCAAATTAGAAGGAAAAGCCTTCGTGGATGGCAAGCTCGTCTGCGAAGCAACTGTGCAATCTGCCGTTGCTGACAAACCTAAGAGTAGTTCGCAGTAGGAAAGAAGTTCGCAGCGTGTAGTTCGCGGTTCGCAGTGAAGGCAGTTCGCAGAATTCTTACTGCGAACTGTGAACTAAAAACTGTGAACTTTTCCTACTGCGAACTTCTTTTCTGCGAACTGCGAACTTTTTTCCAATGATTCACCCAACTGCCATCATCAGCACTAAAGCCAACATCGGCAAAAATGTCAGCATCGGCCCGTATTCATTGATTGGAGATTACGTCACGCTTCACGACAGCGTGAAAATTGCCGGACACGTCGTCATCGAAGGCCCGTGCGAAATTGGGAGCGGGACAGAGATTTTCCCCTTCGCTTCGATTGGACAGCCGCCGCAGGATTTGAAATACGACGGCGAAGAAACAAAGCTCGTTATTGGTGAACGAAACGTCATTCGTGAGTACGTCACGATGAATCGCGGGACGGCGGGTGGCGGCGGAATAACTACAATTGGTAACGATAATTTATTCATGGCGCAGGCGCACATCGCACACGATTGCCACGTTGGATCGAATATTGTTTTTGCGAATGCTGGAACGCTGGCAGGTCATGTAGAGGTCAGCGATCACGCTACGATTGGAGCCTACAGCGCAGTCCATCAATACTGCCGCGTCGGTCGTCACGCCTTTGTCGGAGGCTTTTCCGTCGTCGTCAAAGATGCGCTGCCCTACGCCAGAACCGTCGGGAATCATGCCAGTTGTTACGGCGCAAATGCCATTGGCTTACGCCGCAAAGGTTTCACCAACGAAGCGATTCGCCACATCCAACACGCCTTTCACCTGCTGCTCACCTCCAAGCTCAACACCTCGCAAGCGCTGGAAAAACTCAAAGCCGAGATGACCGGAATTCCTGAAATAGATTACCTGATCGAATTCATCGAGACTTCAGAACGCGGCGTCGTGAAATAAATTGCTGAGGCGGAGGTCCCGTACAGCGATGGGCAGGTGGGTGTTCGAATTGTTGCGCGATTAAAAGCGTAATCGTTTGTTGTTGGCTGCGACCGGTACCATTATTACTATAGAACCTGTTTGCAATAAACAGCAGGAATCAGTTTTATCCTAATAAGAGGAGATGTAACGGACTTATTATTACCGTAATTTGGGGTAATCGCCGAATTCTTACCCCCAAATAAGGTGCGTGGATGCGTCATTACAAGGTCTGATCCGAATTGCAAACAGGTTCTATAGCGGTTCAAGTGGCTGCGGCCTGTGAAGCGCCAGCGGTACAGTACGAGGAGCGGTAGCGCAATGAGATTAAGGCAAGGAAATTGCATGCCGAAATCGTCGCGTAAAGCCATGGTTTGATTGGTTTATCATGGGGGCAAGCGATAAAACGCCTGCCTGATGGTTAAAAAAGATTGTCGCCTCGTGGCACGCCTCCGTGAGGAGTTACAGACCCAAACGACGCAGTAAGAGTTTCGCCGTGCGGTGGGAGATTTCTCCCACCAGCCGACGCTGACCTTCGCGCGTGTCGCCACTCTGATTTTGCGAGGACATCAAGTGTCGCAACAAAACGCGGTCAACAAATTCTTCCGCGCCGGAACTCAGCGTCACAGGCGCGGCTTATTGTCAGGCGCGGCAAAAGCTCAAACCGGAACTCTTCGTTCCTCTCAACGACTGTGTGGTCGAAGACTTTACCGCATTGTCGCAGGCAGACCACACTTGGCGTGATTGGCCTGGACATCGTTTGTTGGGCGGCGACGGGACGAAACTCAATCTGGCGGACACGTCTGCGATGCGCGCGACTTATAGCGTCGTCGGCAATCAACACGGTGGCAGGGGAAACGGTGCAAGGTCGACCGTCGTGGTCTACGACCTGCTCAATGATCTGGGGTGGCGGCGCATCCGGGGAAGCTCGCGCACGAACCGGATGTGTTGATGCAACAGTTGGGGGCGGCCACGACGACCGACGACGTCTTCGTGCTGGATCGGAACTTTACGGATTACGCGTTGCTGGCCTGGGGCGTACAGCAGGGACGCGGTTTGATTGTGCGTTGTCCGCGCTCGTCGTTTAAAGTCGTTAATGACTTTTGGGACTCCGCGTTAACTGATCAGATCGTGACCTTACACTGCTCGACGCGCCAGGAAACATCTTTGAGCTGGAACGTTTCAGCCGTTTGACACCGCTCGCTATCGCACAGGGCTTTCACGGTGTCCTGTTTTTAGCGACGCTGGAAAGTACGCTGGCGCAAAGCGCGCAAACGGCTTTGACCGCGCACGCCGCGTCAGGGACAGCCCGCGTTGCGCCGCGCGTCAATCGTGCCGTCAGTTAGGTGAGCCTGTTGGATCACGGTCGCCTTATTAGTGGATCCGCAACGCTCCTTGGAAGAAGTGGTGGTGCAATTACACCGACTTTTACAAACGAATCCCAAATACAATGCCGCAGGCCGTAAATTTGATCGTCCGGCGCGCTCGCCATCACGTTCCCTGCGGCACCAGCGCTACAGAAAGTGGCTCACGAGTTAAGCATGCAATTTCCTTGCCTTAATCTCATTGCGCCGTAGCGACGGGGTTTGCGGTTTGCGACAGATTAGTTTGAGGCGGTGAACGGAATTTGTTTTGGATGAAGTGGCAAAGGAGTTGATGTTGTTTAGCATTCCTATTTGGTGGCTTAGTGATGGATGAATGATCAGACTTTTCAATTTTTTCACTATCTTCAAAATATATGGCTGCTGAGAAAGGCACAACAAGAGGTTTTATCCAAAATGAGAGATAAGCTTTAAATTTAGCTTCGATGAGTTCCTTTCCTTTGATCGGTAGTTGTTGTTTTTCTTTCAAATTAATAAATCTATTGTGGATGTCTCGCAACTGTTCATCACCAGTTGCTAATCCCTGCGCCTGTGAATGTCCAATGAGTGTAGTAAATGGTTTAAGCCAGTCAGCATAACGTGAGCCAAGAGAGGGAGAGGCAACCAGGAAAAGTCCGATTTTAGCCTGTTGCTCTTGCAACTCGACAATATTATCGACAAAGAACTTTCGTACAACGATGCCCCATGCTATAGCAAATGAAGAGGATTCTCTTGTTGGAGAGGAGTTGATTCATCTAATTTTTCAGCTTTGACCTGCCTCGCCGTCGTGGTTCGAGGTCCCACTCTGAGCTTGACCTCCTCATCCGTTTTGTCACTGGCCAAAAAATCAGTCACGCTCTGATATTTGCCACGTGGCAGCCGCACGAGCAACTCCCGTTTTTCCTGGCTGGCTTTGCTCATCAAATAATAAGAGGCTTTGCTGCGATCCAGCACCAGGCCCTCTCCTGCCTGCGTCGCGCTCCACACCGCTTCAAACCTCAACGCCTTCTCTCCGTAAGGTGCTTTCGTCAGCGCCCCTCGCAGCCCGAAGTCATTGAGTAAATCGTAGCGTCCGATGCCTCCTCCCGGGAGTCTCGCACTTTCCGCCGCAGGCTTATGATTACGATGGAGGCTGCATACTTTTTTCGTCTCTGCATTCTCAGGGACGTTCAACCTGGTTCCGGCCGCCCCTAACAGCCGATGCCCTTGCCAGCGCAAGACTTCGCCTTCCTCTTCCTACAGTTGGGAGCAATCTTTCACTAACACTTCGTTTAAGTGCACAAACACTTCCGCCTTCACTTTCTGCCGAGCTTGACAAGACGCCGAAGCCGTCAGCCTCTCAAAGACTTGCCCGATCCCGCTCAAAAACTTGTTCACCGCATTTTGTAACGAAAATTTATGCCCGCTTAACATCCGGCTCACCACTTT
>JAYVRW010000238.1:0-17106 GCA_043775925.1 Blastocatellia bacterium | reverse complement strand
AGCCAGGTGTGAAACGTCTGGAACAGCAAACCGAATCTCCCGCGCCCTGAACGGGCGCGAAGAACCCTGGCGTCCCTTCAGGACGCCAATTGCTACTCATTGAGACCAGAGGCGGCGACGGTCTCCGCCCGTCTTGCCACTGGCTACCATCTGTCTGCGCCTCCAGCGCAAAGAATTTTGGAGCTTTCAAACAGCTTCTGAAAAAATAAAACTTCCAAAAATCTCTCATTAGTTTAGCAATTACGCTGCAATATTACGAATTCGCTCCGCTCCGAAGTTTTACAAAAGTTATTTATTCTTTGTCATCGTTTCGGAGCAATCTGAGATCAACCTTGGCGTGGGAACCAGAGTCGGTAAACATTGGTTATTTTTAATCTACGGTCGAAGATGTCTTTTCAATTAGAAAAAACTTCGTTACTATCCAATATCACATCCTTTAAAAATTTGGTTGGCAGTACTAACAAAAATCTGTATCTCAAAGGAGTCCCTCTTCCTATGGAGTTTAATCCAACTAAGCGTGTGGCAATGACCATGACATCGCGTATTAAAATTGGTCTGATTGCCGCTTTTGCATTATTGAGCGGTGCAGTCATGGCTGAACAGTTCGAGGTGAACATTCACACCGTAACTGCGGCGGGCAATTTCCAGAATCGCTCTCAGCCAAATCCAGTGCAAAAGAAAGAAGCCGCTCCGGTTGCTACGCCTGCTACCGAAGCCGCTAACGTCGAAGCACAGAACAGCGCATTATTAGATGATTGTACTTATCTGAAAAAGCCTGAACGTTTCAACGAAACGCTGGCGCAGCATCGGACAGAAATCTCTGACCTGACGACGCAGCTTCGTGCCAGATTAGAGCTGAATCCGAATCTTCAATTAATGAATCCGCGTGATGCGCAACGCAAGAACTACATTGATACTATTTTGTTCGACCGAATGGTGAAAGACAGTGTGATGTCAGCACCGATCTGTACGGATGAAGAATTCGTGCGACGGGTTTACCTTGACTTGACCGGACGGATTCCAGCACCGGAGACCGTGACGGCATTTGTGACAGATACCTCGGTCAATAAACGAGATAATTTAGTAGATTTCCTGATGGGGAGTTCAAATTACGTTGATAAGTGGACGATGTTCTTTGGGGATTTACTCAGAAACAATGCCAATAATCAAAATATCACTCGTTACAATGAAGGGCGTGATGCCTTTTATTACTATATTCAGAATTCAATTATCACCAATAAAAGCTATGCCCAAATGGCACGTGAAATGATCGTCGCGACAGGTGATAATTTTGTTAATGGGGCCGCGAATTGGACAGTCGGAGGGCATATTTCAGGCGGACCATCGCAGGACATTATGGATGGTCTGGCGGTGCAGGCTTCGACGATGTTTCTTGGCTTGAGTTCAACCGATTGCCTGATGTGCCATAACGGAGCAGGGCATCTGGACGCGATCAATTTGTGGGGATCACAGCGTTCGCGTGAAGAGGCCTGGGGCATGGCAGCTTTTTTTGCACGGTCCGCCAAAGCCAGGGTTGATGCACAGACTCCGGCAGGTGGGCGATATTTCAAGTACCTGGTGAGCGAAAACGCAACTGGCGAATATAACCTGAATACTACGTCTGGTAATCGTCAGGCTCGTCAACCGATCAATGGCAAAAATAGCATTGCACCGAAATATATTTTGGGTGGAGGAGTAGTCAATACAGGTGAAAAGCGTGCTGAAGCCATTGCCCGATTGATTATTGCTGATAAGCAATTTGCTCGCGCTACGGTCAATTATATTTGGGAAAAGATGATGGTCGAAGCGCTCGTGTCGCCGTCGGATTCATTTGACCCGGCGCGCCTTGATCCGAATGCACAATTGCCAAACGGATGGACACTACAGCCTGCGAATGCCGAATTACTCGAAGCTCTTACGCAGGATTTCATCACTAGCAATTACGACCTTCAAGCCTTGATTGGGCGCATCGCTAAATCAAGTGCTTATCAATTATCATCACAGTATCCGGGAGATTGGGGGCTGACGATGGTTCCTTACTACGCTCGTAAATTTGCGCGTCGAATGGATGCTGAAGAAATGCACGATGCGGTTGTCACCGCTACCGGAATTATTCCTGCTTACCAGATGAAAGACAGTCTGGGCGCAAACACGAAGGTTATCAATTGGGCGATGCAGTTTCCCGATACGACCAGTGGAGGGACTGATTTTATTAATTCGTTTTTACGGGGTGATCGGGACACGATTCAACGTTCGCCGGATGGCACTTTGCTTCAGGCTTTGAACTTGATGAATAACTCTTTTGTGATGGGTCGAGTTCATCAGGGCAATGCCGGATCAACGGTTTCAAAAATTCTTGCCAACACTACTTTGACGACTGAAGCGATCATCAATCAACTTTATCTGACTACACTTTCACGCAAGCCAACAACGGATGAAGTTAATATCCTGATCCCGATGTTTACTTCACTCGGACGCAAAGAAGCGACGGAATCTTTGCAATGGACGCTGCTGAACAAAGTAGATTTTATTTACAATTATTAACGAATTGACCAAAGAGAGAAAGAATATGACGAATCATCTTGACCCCAATCACGACTGTGAAGTTTGTAAGCCGCTCCGTCCGGTCAATTCAGCGATCACTGGCCCTGAACTTGGAAGACGTAGCTTTTTCCAATTAGCCGGAACGGGTGTTGCCGGATACTTTTTATTACCCTATCTCAATTCTGAAGTTGTTGCGGCTCCACCGATAGATCCTTACATCGGTGGACGAGCCAGAAACTGTATTCTGGTATTTTTGAATGGCGCTCCCAGCCACACGGATACTTTCGATTTGAAAGTAGGTGCGTGGACGCCAGCGGATTTTAATCCGACTTCTTATAACGGAACAATGTTTCCACAAGGACTGATGCCAAATCTAGCGGCGCAGATGGATAAATTAGCCATTGTTAGAAGCCTGCGCGCTCCGGCTCTGGTGCATAGTCTCCAGCAACGCTGGGTGCAGGTGGCACGAAATCCTACGTCGCAGCTTGGAAAAATTGCGCCGCATCTCGGCAGTGTTGCCTCGCTGGAATTTGAAGCGCAACGAAAGCCGTATCATCGTCTCCCCATTTTTATGGCAATGAACGGTGGCACTGCGGGACCCGGATATTTTAATGGTCGGCACGCGGCTTTTAATGTCGCGGCCTCTCCGACGGGATTAAGCACGCTGGTCAACTCTGATGGACAAACGAAGCTGGATGCCCGCTTTGCGATGTTGAAAGCTTTAGACGGTGGACTGCGAAAAAATTCGCCGATCTCGGATAATGTTACGACGATGGGGGATTTTTATGATAGCAGTCGGGCGATGATGTATAACCCCGCTGTAGATGCTGTCTTTAAGTTTTCCACGGCAGATCAGCAGCGTTATGGGAGCACTGGCTTTGGGAATTCCTGTATCGTCGCCCGTAATGCGCTGAAAGCCGATCTCGGGACGCGGTTTATTCAATTGACTCTCGGTGGTTGGGATTTGCATACCGGAATCTATACCGCAAATGGAGGAATTTATACGCCAGCCCGTCAACTGGATAACGGGTTAGGCAATTTGTTGACTGATCTCGCGGCAGCGCCCGGATTGAATGGCGGATCACTACTTGACGAAACTTTAGTAGTAGCAATTGGAGAGTTTGGTCGAACAGTTGGCGCGCTAAATAATCAAGCTGGAAGAGATCATTACTTTAATCAATTTGCAGTTTTTGCGGGAGGCGGTATCGGTGGCGGAAGCGTCATTGGTTCGACTAACGCCACTGGCAGTGCAGTTCTTGACGCAGGGTGGTCACAAGGACGTAACGTGGCTAACGAAGATATTGCGGCAACTATTTATTCGGCTTTAGGGATCAATTATTTGACGAAGCGCACGGACGATCCATTTGGGCGCGGCTTTGAATATGTTCCTTTTGCCAATGAAGGCGCCTGGTCTCCAGTGACTGAGCTTTTCAATCGTGGTGCGCGTACGAATCGAACCAGCCCCACGTCCCGACAAAATTCTGATCGTCTGGCTCAATAACGGAGCCCTGACATGCAGTCTTAATTTAAGAGGTGATGATTATTCCTTTGGGCATAATCATCACCTCTTGTCGTTATCTGAGCGACCCACGTAGTTTTAGTTTTCCATAGGATTTTCCACAGGCAGTTTTCCTTAAACACTTGTATCTTAAAGGGTAGTTTATTTTTTAGTTGATATTAAGGCAAATATCTTATACTCTTTAAACGACTTTGGTGTCCGGCGTCATTTGAAGTTAAGCCTTGTAGACCCTCACAGGCTGACCCCCGTTGCAGTTCCAGCCTATTTTAGTTAGTTGTGCCCATTTAACAGAGTCCTCATAGGAGACCACATGCGAAATAGCACGTTGAGTCTGTTCCTCTGCCTGGTGTTGATGGTAGGTGTAAATGCAGGAACAATTAGTTACCAGCAAATTGACCAGCAGGTGCAGCAAAAAAGTAACCACGGGAATAACGCTCCGGCACAGCCAACCGGCAGTGAATCAAATCCAGAATTTGTCCGACTTGCCGATGGCAGAATCGTTCCATTTGGCGCGGGAGTTATTTGTTCTGACAATTGTGTTGGAGCAGAAACTTTTGATTCCATTCCTGATCTGGGAAAAATTGCTAACGCCAGAGGAATTAACCCGTGGCTTATGGCGATCCCAATTACCGCCGGAGGGATTGCGGCCATCGTCCTGCTTTCAGGAAGTAACAGTGTTTCCTCCACACCAATCATTGACTCCGGTACTACTCCGGTTGTCATTATTCCACGCGATCCGGCACCTGTCGCTACGCCTGAGCCTGCGACGCTGGCGTTGATGGGAGTTGGGCTGGCAATGCTGGCGCAACGTTCACGAAAACGAAAAGTTAAAAGCTGAAATAATTTTATCCGCCACTAATTCAGATTTTTTCTTGTCAAAGCCGAATTAGCGGCTGTTTCATACGGCAGGATAAAAAAATGCCATTATTAACCTGAAACCCTGCCTTTTTTCTGACAAGAATTTTTACCACACAACCTATCGGCTCTTCTCAAACATCAAATGCCTGCCAGGACTTGCTTTACGTGAATGGATTCGTCACTATTTTCCATTCAGCAACGAAATGGAGCGAAGCATGAAAAAGTTAATCTATGTGTGGTTGATTCTGGTAATTAGTTTGGTAGCGGTTCCCGTATCGGCGCAAAGCGATACCGCCAGTTGGGAGCGGGCTGTCTCGCTCTATACGCAAAATCAATACCGTGAATCAATTGTCGAGTTCAAGAAGGTACTGGCAGAATTTCCCACTCATGCTGATAGTTGGAAATACGCCGGGTTAGCCCATTTTCAAATCAAGGAATACGAGCCATCCATTGAATCGTTAACCAAAGCCCTTGAGCTGAAAACCGCTGAAGGACAAGGTGATGTTGATATTTTGCCAGCTCTGAGCCGGAGTCACCTGGCACTGAACCATTTTCAGCTTGCTCTTCCATATCTTGAAACCCTGACTCAGAAACAGCCTGACATTGCGAATAATCATTATTTACTGGGATTTGCTTACGCTAATCTTAATCGGTTGAAAGAAGCTGCAACTGCGCTGAAAGCGGCGGTGAGACTTGATCCGAAAGATTCCGGTGCGTGGTATTACTTAGGTGTTTTGTCGCTGAAAGCCAACCAGCTTGACGAAGCCATTACTTCATTCAGAAACGGAAGTACTGCTGCTCCAGACAATTTGGAAATTCTCAATCTGCTGGCTGAAGCGTTAGTTCGTAAAGGTCTGAAAGAAGCGGATGCTGCGAAAGCGAATAATATTTACGATGAAGCAATCAAAGTAGCGACGCGCCTGAAATCGTTGAAGGACGACGGTGATGCAGCAGAATTATTGGGGCGAATTTATCTGGCTGCCAAAAAATATACGAGTGCGGAACTGACGCTTTCACGCGCCTTAACGCTGACAAAAGAACCGCCTGCGACGCTGTATTTTAATCTGGGCTTTGCTCATGCCCAGAACAAATCCTGGAGCCGGGCCGCTGAAATGTTACTGAAAGCTGATAAACTGAATCCGGCGAATATTGATACGCTGAACTACCTTGGGTTCGTTTATGAGAATCTACAAAAATACTCTCTGGCGATGGATGCCTATACCAAAGCTTTTGAAGCTAGTGGCAGGAATAATGCAGAAATCAAGGCGGCCATGGAGCGTATTGCCGAGTCTCTGAAAGTACAGCGATAAAGATGATTGCTTGCAATTTTAAGGCGGCGTTGTTAGATTTGCCTTTGAATTACCTGATAAGTCCTTTTTCCAATTTATTTAAAATTATGGCATTAAAAAAGCGAAGTTTTTCGTTCTTGTTTCTGGTGTTGGCTGGGGTCATTGGTACGGCAGCTTGTCGAGGAACGATGATTGGCGAAACTGCTTTTGTTGTCTCTGAAAAAGCTGATGTCAGAAATTCGACAGCCAAAGCCAACAATTCAGTGGGAGGATTAAAACGAGGCGACCAGATTACGATTATTGAACGGGCTACGCAGGGAGAATCCTCATACGTCAAAATCAAAGGCCCGGATGGAATTGAGGGCTGGACTTCGCCAACGAATCTGGCGACACAAAGTAATGTAGATAAATCAAAAGAAATTGCCGCGCAAATTTCCGGGATTACGGCGCAGGCAGAATGCCGCAACAGGAAATCCGTTAAGCTCCGCGCAACCCCGGATCGGTCGAGCGATGCGAATGTGCTGGTACAACTTCCCGCCGGAGTGCTGTTTGAAATTGCCTCACGAGAAACCAAACCCAAAATGGTTGATCCGACGGCGAAGCCAGCGACTAAGACTGAGCCTGACGAGGCTAATAAAGCTCCTGAGTCAAATTATGAAGTCTGGTACAGGGTTCGCGTCAAGGACAACACGATTGTCCCGGCGGGTTATGTTTATGGCGGTTCAGTTGACCTCGAAGTACCTCAGGAAATTCAGCACTTTGCGCAAGAGAAAAAGCGTATTGTCGGCTGGCAGCGGCTGGGAATTGTGAAGGATAGTAAAGGACTGGAAAATTATCATTTTGTTATTTTCCAAAAATCCGTTCCGAGCGCAGATGAGAAAAGCGATTTCGATTATCTGCACATCATTGGTTTCGATGCCAAAAACAGATCCGTCAGTTATTACAACGTCCTGCGCGAAGAAATGCGAGGAAGCTTTCCAGTAAAAACCACGCTGGAAGGGCAAAATGCTACCTTCAGTTTCGATTCACTGGATGCCTCAAATAACAGGAAACCAATTGTTTATTCAGTGATAACTGGAGAAAAAGGACATCTGAGAGCTGACCGTCCGGGACTTCCAGCGAATGCCAGGCGATAAAAAATACTTTGGAACGCGAAAAATCAGATTAATTAAATGTTAACTTTTTCGCGCTCCAACCTCCTTAGGACGAACTTAACTTGACCCACCTTGGTTTCGTGATTTACCCTTCATCTTAACTTTTTATTAGAAGCGCACATCAGCTACTTATTGAGTGATTGAGATCGTTCCGGCTCACGCTTAGTGGAAAAGAGAGCGACCATCACACCGCCTACGCGAACTCGCCGTAGATGCTTGGATGAAAGCTAGAATTATTTACGTTGCGATCAATGATTAATAATTTTTTGATCGCAGCTCGTCTTGAAATATTTATTCCTCTAAGAAAGGCAAGAAGAATATGTCAAATTATACCCCCTACCGAATTTTTTGTACCGTAGTGGTTTTGACGTTGGGATTAATGCTGAGTTCAAACGCAGTATTTGCCCAATCGCAAGCCAGCACAGGGCAAGTCGTTGGTACTGTCAAAGACCCGCAGGGCGCAGCCGTACCAAATGCAACTGTGACTGTCAACAATGCTGGCACTGGTTTAAAGCAAACGCTCACAACCAATAGTGATGGTGTTTTTCGAGCGGTATTACTTCCCGTCGGAGACTATACTGTCAAAGTTAACGCTCCAGGTTTTGGCGAATTTACACAGAGTGGTTATCAAGTCCAAATCGGTTCTTCGCTGGACGCCAACATCACCCTACAAATTAATGCTGTGAACGAAGTCGTTCAAGTCACCAGCGCCAGTGTCGAAACAACTGCGGTGCAATCCAGCGCCACGATTGGTTCCACTGCGATCAGCGAATTGCCCATCAATGGACGCCGCTTTCAGGACTTCGTACTGTTGACACCAACGGCTGACGTTGATCCGAACCGCAACCAAATTACTTTAGCTGGACAGCGCGGAATCAATACCAATATTCAAATTGATGGCGCGGATTATTCCAATCCCTTCTTTGGTGGTATTCGCGGCGGCGAACGTTCGAGCTTTGCGCCGACATTTCCGCAGGAAGCAATCCGCGAATTTCAGGTGGTAGCTTCAGGCTTCAACGCTGAATTCGGACGCTCAACGGGTGGATTCGTCAACGCCGTTACCAAGTCAGGAACGAATGGCTTTCACGGCTCCGGTTTTTACCTTTCGCGCCCTGAAGACCTGGCTTCAAAGAATGCTTTTAATCAAATCGCTTCGCCCACGCAAAATCAATTCGGTGGTTCGCTCGGTGGTTCATTAATTAAAGACAAGTTGTTTTTCTTCCTTTCGGGTGAACAACAATATTTCAAACAAACGCGTACTGTTTTGTTTGATCGCCTAGTTGGGTTCGATCCGGCAGCGGCGGCGAATACAGGAACAACCGAAGCGTATAATTTTTATAAATCGAACGAAGGCCCCTATCAGCAAACCAATGATGGTACGACGGTCTTAGGTCGCTTCGATCTTAATTTTAGCCCACGCAATCAAGCTAACGTTCGTTATAATTGGAGCTACAATGCAGCTTCCAACGCTGTGACGGCTGGCACTTCTCTTGATCCAACCACCACCAGCGCAACGTCAAATAACGGTACCGAAGGCGACCGTCAACATACGTTCGTTGGACAGTTGAATACATTTTTTACGTCCACTTCAGTCAACGAATTTCGTGGTCAGTATTCACGTGAAGCTCGTCCGCGACTTCCAAATACGCTGGCGCCATTAGTTGATAACGGCATCGGACAATTTGGTACTGTCACATTTTTGCCAACTACTGAGTTCGATACACGAACACAAATCAGCGATAACTTAACGCTCAATCGTAGAGCACACAGCCTCAAGTTTGGCGTAGATTACAACCGTACCTACGCCGATCAGGTTTTCGCCTTTCGTCAAACAGGAAATATTTCGTTCCTGAATTTAGGGACGAGCGCCGCAAACATCATTACCTTACTCAGAATTATGTCTGTCGGTAATACTGGCGGAACGGCTGATCCTGCAAATCGCTTTGACGATCCAAACACGCGTTATCGCCGCAACGTAGGCAATGGAAAAGTTGACATGCTCTCCAATGAAATTGCCTTCTTTGCGCAGGATGCCTGGAAGATTAAGTCGAACTTTACACTGAGTTATGGATTACGTTGGGAAGCGCAGTACATGCCGCAACCCGATGTTAGCAATACTACACTTACGAATGCTGTAATCAACGCGAAGTTGCCACTCATCGGTGGTAAAGGTGTTAACCCCGGAGCCATTCCTAATCAAACAAATCAATGGGCGCCACGCGTCGGAATTGCCTGGGATCCTTTCAAAGATGGCAAGACGGTTGTCCGCGCCGGAATCGGAATGTTTTATGCACGTACACCATTGCTGACACTGGCTGGTCCTCTCAACAATTTCCGTACGCCTCCAGGCGACGTCACACTTGATCTTCGTGGCTTCACTGCAACGTCAGCAGCCGGAACTGCCTGCGCTTCATTGGCGAATGCAAATTGTCCAAATACCGTCTACAAAATGTTCAAGGTCGTCGGATTAGACTTGAATAATTTCGCGTTGGATAAACTGCCAATTCTGACAGTAGATCAGCTATTGCAAATCAATCAGTCTATCGCAGTAGCGCGTGGACAATCATTCAATTCATTGACTGGACTTGGACTTATCATGGTTGGCGACGAATTGAAAAACCCGAAAGCTTTGCAAGTCAATTTCGGAATTGAACGCGAAGTCTTACAAGGTCTGACACTTGGATTGACATTGGATTATGTCAACACTGTCCACTTAAATCGCAACCGCGATTATGATCTGGCAGCGCCAGTAATCCGTGCCACTGATAAGAGCCTTCGTCCGTACTACGGCGGCTTGAATCGTCCGATTGCCGAACTTGGTAACGGCGGATATTTACAAGTACGTGAATCCTCGGCTCGATCATTATACGAAGCCATGGCGTTGCGTGCGGTATACCGCAAGAAATGGGGACAATTCGATGCGTTCTATACGCTCTCGAAAAATCTTGATGACGACTCAACAGAGCGGAATGCTTCATTCGCGGAATACGCAGACACCTACAATCTGCAATCTGAATACGGCTTCTCGCGCAGTGATCGTCGTCATCGTTTCACCTTCAATACCATCTTGAATTTGCCCGCCGGATTCCAGTTTTCCGCGCTTGGCAGATTTGTTTCCGGTGCGCCGATTGATGTCACGACCAGCAGCATTATTGCCCCCACCGTTTCAGGCTTGACCAGCGCACAGTATGCAGCACTGGTTACTGTGTCCGGTAGCACTTCGGGAGATTTAAATCTGGATGTCGGTAATCAGGATCGTCCTTATGTTGCGCCAGGTGTTTCATTGAAACGAAATGCTTATCGTAACTTTGGCAATAAAAACGTAGATATTCGCATCCAGCGCGATTTCAAATTCAAAGAGCATTTCAGCATTTCGCCTTCGTTCGAAATCTTCAATGTTTTCAAGAATAAGAATATTCGCTTAGCTGGTGCGGCGGTCTTCAACTACGGTAATCCTGGTGTTAATGAGAAGACAGGCGAAACGTTGGCTCCTTCTAATCCCACGTTCTTACAAGTACGTGATGCTAGTGGTAATTATCTTTTGAATAATGTGGCGGGTGCGCCATTAGCCATGCAATGGGGCATTCGTTTGAAGTTCTAAATTTAATTTTAAGCAAAAATCTAGCCGCAGCGAGATAATTCTCACTGCGGCTTTTTTTGTGCGGTAAACTTTTAGTCTGCCAAGATGACACGAGCAAAAAATCACATTGCATCAACAATCGCCAGCACGTCCTGACTATGTGTATCGGTTTTCACTTTGCGAAAGATGTGCGCGATTTTGCCTGCTTCATCAATGATGAAAGTGGAGCGCAGCACGCCCTGCACAATTTTGCCGTACATGTTTTTTTCACCCCACGCGCCGTATTTTTCCATGACTTCGTGTTCTGGATCAGACAGTAGCGAGAAGGGCAGTGAATATTTTGCGGTGAATTTCTGATGTGAAGCTTGACCGTCGGCGCTGACGCCGAGGACTTCGATACCGCGTTTTTGCAGCTCAGAATGATCGTCGCGGAACCCGCAGGCTTCTTTCGTACAACCGGGTGTATCGTCTTTCGGGTAAAAATACAGCACCACTTTTTTCCCTTTGAAATCTGCCAGCTTCACAGTTTTGCCTTCGGTATTTTTCAGGCTGAAAGCCGGGGCTTGGTCGCCTATTTTAATTTCTGAATGGGCCATAATCTCTTTCGTCCTTTGCTTGAATTTATTAATCTTTAATGTGCTCATACTAACTGATGAGAACTTTGATTATCGGACAATTTCTGTAATTTCTGAAGAGCTGCGACTTGATAAAAGCCGGAATAAAGCGATAACCGAATATTGTTTTTAGCCGTCTTTCTATTTGAGAAAAACGATTCGTCTGCCATATTCTGTTATCATCAAAGTGGTTCGCTCAAGCAAAAGCCAAAATCTTTTCATCTGAGTCACGGAAAATATTATTTATTATCGGAGGTTTTACCTTGCATCGAAAAAATAGCCCCAGAAATTCACGCTTATCCTTTACCGCCACAGTCTTAATAATCCTGACCTGTAGCATTTTTACTTTCGCACAACTGCCCGGACAATGGACGAGTACCACGTTGCCAGTGGCGAACAAAACCCGCACTTTACTGGTCAACGGCACGACGGTGCTGGCTGGAACCAGTACGGCTGGTGTCTGGAGTACCACCGACAATGGAACGACCTGGACGCAGATTAATACCGGACTAACTTTTTTAGATGTCAAAGCACTGGCGGCAAGCGGCACTACTTTGTATGCCGGAACCAATGGCGGAGGCGTTTTTCGCTCGACCGACAGCGGAGCAACCTGGACGACACTGAACACCGGGCTGACGAATCTGGTGGTGAATGCGCTGGCAATCAATGGCACAGATGTTTTTGCCGGAACGTATGGCGGTGGAGTTTTTCGTCTCAGCGGCACAACGTGGACGGCAGTCAATACCGGAATTTCATCCAGCGCCCGCATTTATTCCTTAATGGTCAACGGCAGTGATTTATGGGCGGGAGGTGAGTTAATTATTAATGACGCACATCACCTTTTTCGTTCGTCGGATCGTGGCGCGACCTGGGTCGCAACCGGTGGAACCAATACCAGCAAAAGCGCGACTCCCTCAGAATATGTCTACTCAATGGCAGTGAATGGGACGACTTTGATGGCAGCGACTTTTGATGGAATTTATCGCTCCACCAACAATGGGACGAACTGGCAATTATTGGAGAGCCTGCCAATTCAAGGAGCGAACATTTTGTCCGTTCCAACCGCCAGTGCTTTTTATGTTTCCGGCTCATCGTTGGACGGCGCAACTTATGGTGTGAGCGTCACCACAGATAACGGGAATACGTGGCGTGCTTCGAGCTTTGGCTTGCCAGGCGCAGTACCGTTGGCGTTGAGCGGCACTACGCTTTTTGCTGGATCAGTCTTAGGTGGGGTTTTGTCTGCGACGACGCAGGTCATTCCAAATGCCAGCGTTTCGGCGGCGGATTATCGAGCGATTAATTCGCACGCCTCGGAATCCATTGCTAGTATTTTTGGACCAGCCTTAGCCACTGGTCCGGCTTCAGCGCTTTCCTTACCACTTCCCACGACTCTCAACGGGATGACCGTCACCGTTCTTGACAGCCTGGGCGTCGAACGTCCAGCGCCGCTTTTTTATGTAGATAAAACACAAATCAATTATCAGGTTCCGAAAGGCACAGCACTTGGCTGGGCCTATGTCACCGTCAAAAATGCGGCGGGCGTATCTTCGACTGCAACGACAAAAATTGTGTCCGGGGCGTTCAGTTTATTTACGGCGAATTCAACTGGAAAAGGTGTTCCAGCGGCCTATATTCAGCGTGTTAAGGCGAATGGCTCACAGCAATTTGAAATCGTCGGACAATACGATGCCGGACTAAAAGATTGGGTGACAACTCCGATTGATCTGGGGCCGGAAAGCGATCAGGTTTATTTGGTTTTGTTTGGCACGGGAGTCAGAGGCTGGGATGCTGCTACAGCTCCCGTAGTCTGTTATTTTGGTACTGACGCCACCTCGTATATTCCTTCACTGACGGCGTATGCAGGCGCTCAGCCCAATTATGTTGGCGTAGACCAGATCAATGTCTTGATCCCACGCAGCGTGGCAGGCAGAGGTGAAATTAATGTGTATGCCACTGCGAGCGCCGGCCCCTTGAGTAATGTTGTAAAAATCAATATTCGATAAACTCAATTCCAAAATGAACACGAAGCTCCGGTCAAGTGGTCGGAGCTTTTTATCGTAAAACGGGCTGCCAGCCCGTTTATCATCACATCACCAGAGACACCCATGGATCAAGTAGCAGCCAGCGCCAAACGCAAAGCCTACAGCCACATTATCCTACCTTTGTTTATCATCTCGGTCATCGCCTATATTGACCGCGTCAATGTTAGTTACGCTTCGCTCACGATGAACAAAGATTTGAACTTCGACGCAGAAGTTTTCGGTTTGGGCGCAGGTATTTTCTTTGCCGGATATTTTCTGTTTGAAATTCCGGGTGCGCTGATTGCTGAAAAATACAGTCCACGCCTGTGGCTGGCGCGGATTATGCTGACGTGGGGAATCATCTCCGGTCTCATGGCATTGATGAAAACTCCAGGGCAATTTTACGTGCTTCGCTTTCTGCTGGGTGTCGCCGAAGCCAGTCTTTATCCGGTTATTTATGCCACCATTATTCCACGCTGGTTCAGCGCGAAGGAGCGAGCTACAGCCATCGCCGTGCTGTTGTCTTCGCTGCAAATCTCTGGAATCATCGGAGCGCCTTTAGCAGGATGGTTAATCGGGGTGCCAATGTTCGGGTTTAAAGGCTGGCA
The DNA here is from genome assembly GCA_043775925.1 of Blastocatellia bacterium. GTDB lineage: Bacteria > Acidobacteriota > Blastocatellia > RBC074 > RBC074 > JAFDVL01. The sequence continues at coordinate 2,919 of JAYVRW010000238.1, read as the reverse complement.
AGCGCTTTTTTTGATTGAAGCCGTTCCCGCGCTTCTTTTTGGCATAGTTGTAGTTTTCTGGATGGCAGATTCTCCACGCGAAGCCAAATGGCTCACCGAAGACGAAAAGAATTTTCTCACCGAACGATACGAGCACGAAGTAGCTGCCAAAACCGCTGCCAAACATTACACCATTTTTGAAGCACTCAAAGATCGTGAAGTGCTGAAACTTTGCCTGACTTATTTTCTGTGGATCACTGGTTTCTGGGGCTTCAATTACTGGATGCCGACGGAGCTAAAAATTGTTTCAGGATGGTCAAGCGTTGAAATTGGAATGGTGACTGCCGGAGCGATGGTGATTTCGCTGATCGCCTCAATCTACACCGGATATTCCTCATCAAAGCGCAACGAAAAACGCTGGCACGGAGCCATCCACATGTTCATCGCGGCCATCGGAGTTGGGCTGGGAGCCTTTACCCATAATCCGTGGATTTTTGTGTTCTTTATGATCCTGGCAACCATCGGAACGTATGCGCCAATGGCAGTCTGGTGGTCATACCCGACGACTTTTTTGTCAGGCTCCGCCGCCGCAGGCGCCATCGGTATGATTAATTCGATGGGGAACCTTGGAGGATTTGCAGGTCCTTACATTACCGGATGGGTCAAACAGAAAACCGATTCTTTTGCCGGAGCTAATGTCTATCTGGCGTGTTCGCTGGTCGCTGCCGGATTGTTAATTTTGACGCTGAGAAAGCAGTCACCGATAGATAATGTTAAGAACCCTTGAAGGGCAAATGACAGGATGCAGGTAAATTTACGCTTGCAGAAGAAAGTAGCATAGACAACAAAACGGTCAACAATACCAGAACAAAAAACGGAAAAAGCGAGCTGTTTAGCTCGCTTTTTTACTGAAAAATGGTGGTGGCCAGAGAGGGACTTGAACCCCCGACACGCGGATTTTCAATCCGCTGCTCTACCAACTGAGCTACCTGGCCTCAAAGAACGAAGGCGTATGGTACTGAGCGAGGCGCTTACTGTCAACCCGTATGCTATGATTTTTATATGCTGAAAATTTGTGCACTCATTACTTCGTTGTTTCTGCTTGCTTTAGCGCTTCCTTCTGCGCGTTCTGAGCAGGCTCAGGTTCCTGCCCTGATTGATTATGAATATCGCTCGAAGCACGATCCCAACGGCATTGGAAAGTTTTATTTCGGGCGTGAAATCGCCCACGTCATGGGGCATTTTGCTGCCGATTGGCTGGAACGCGCTGATCGGATCGAAACTGAAAAACCGGATGAGGTCGTCAAAAATTTCAAGCTTAAACCGACTGATGTCGTCGCCGATATTGGCGCTGGGACAGGCTACATCACGTTTCGTCTTAGTCCGGTTGTGGCGCAGGGCAAAGTTTATGCGGTAGACATTCAGCCGGAAATGTTGGCGATGATGGAAGAGAAAAAGAAGACGCTCAAAGCCGAAAATGTTGTCACGGTGCAGGGAACGGAGAAGGATACAAAATTACCCGAAGCTTCGGTTGATCTGGCGTTTATGGTGGATGCGTATCACGAATTTTCCTATCCCCGCGAAATGATGCAGAGCATCGTCAAAAGCCTCAGACCAAAAGGTCGAGTCGTCCTCATCGAATATCGCGGCGAAGACCCGACTGTCCCGATTAAATTAGTTCACAAGATGACCGTCAAACAGGTGCGCAAGGAATTGGAATCCGTCGGATTGACGTGGAAGGAAACGAAAAACTTCCTGCCACAACAGCATTTTATTGTGTTTGAAAAGTAGAAGAGGAGCCGCGAATTCACGCAAATTTTCACGAATTAAACCAGACAAGATGGACAAGATTTTTTCAGGATTAACAAGTCGTGAGTGAATCGAAAAAGCTTGTAAATTTTGAAGAGAATCTTGTTAATCCTGTCAAAAAACAATTCGTGAAAATTCGCGTGAATTCGCGGCAAAAAAAGTCTTTATTTCCCCGCCAGCGCAAGTGTTTCATAGATCAAAATCTCCGTCCCGATTTCTGCAAGCTGATAAAACCCTTCACGGGCAAACATTGGAATCCGAATACAGCCGTGCGAATCAGGATAAGGCGGGACAGTTTTGCTGCCATGAATAGCTAAGCCAGAGAGAAAGTAATTTGGAGAATAGAGCAACCCTAAAGCTGATTTACGCACTCCTTTGATTTTATTGTAGACCTTGAAGCGTCCAACTGGAGTGATGGCATCACGCACAAAACCTTCCGAGTCAAATTCCTTATCATTCCCTGATGAAATGGGCAGAATTTTTAGAATTTTATTTTCGTGATTGATAACGAAGAGGACTTGCCGCCGCAAATCAACTTCGATACGGACTTTATTTTCTTCCAGTTTCTGCGTTTCTTTCGGCGCAATTTCAGAAGTATTCTGGATGGCTTCAAAATCAGCCCGGGATAGTTTTCCACTCCGCTTTGATTCATTAATTTTCTGAAAAGCAATGATGCCTTGACGGTAAGAATCAGGATCTTTCGTGAGCCAAAATCCGAGCACAGATAATTTTGCTTTGGTCGCATTAATCTCTTTGATGGTGATTGGCTTGGCTTTTACTTTGATTGCCGGAACTGTGACACGATGAGCGCGCGAAGTTTGCGCCACAGTCTCACTGCCAAATAAAGACAAGATAAAGATGCTGATGAAAATATAGCGAATACGAGCTGTGATGACAGTCATTGTTTTGCGTGTGAGTGAATTGTTAAGAACGGGGGGATTTTTATTTCACCGCTGGTGGGTAATACTCCCAGTGCCAGGGTTCATAAAAGTAGGGGATGAAACCAAATTTTTCAGCATTTTTGACTAACCAGCGATACGCTTTGGTGTTGACCTGAATTTCACGATTCGCATCTTTGGTACTGACTGGCTCGCCTCCGACATATAAATCCAGCGCGCGTCCGGTGAAGTG
>JAYVRW010000237.1:0-17120 GCA_043775925.1 Blastocatellia bacterium | reverse complement strand
TTCAAATCGCTCATCTTCCCATCCGGTGAAATTCCAATATTGAAATCAGGAGTTTTCTGCTTCGCTTCATCAAGAATCACGCGCACGACGACGATGGGAATTTTTAGTTGTGCAGCCGTTGTCATCACATCATAACTTTCCATATCTACGACGGCAGCACCGTAAGATTCACCCATTGATAATTTTTCATCCGGCATCGTCACCATAAAATCCAGCGTGAGACCAGCGCCAAAAACCACCTTACAACCGTCGTGTAGCAAACGCTGACGCAGCAACGAAGACAAATTAAAATCACAGGTCTGCGCTTCATTTTCGCCTTCTCTTTGGGCTGAAACTTCAGGGCGAAACAGAAAACAGGTATCGTAAAGAATTGTTTCCCCAGTCTTCAAATCCGGTGTTAAGGCACCACCCAATCCAAGTACAATCAATGCATCAAAGACCTGATTTTGCAGGTGTGAAATGAGTTTTTCCCGAAACCCGACCGCGCCGATATTTGCCTGGAGCACGGTCACAGCATTGCGTCCGGCGCGTCCGCGACAAGTATTAAAATTATCAACTGTAGAAAATTCTGTTTCCGTCAATTGCTGCGTAACAGCTTTGAATTCAATTGAAGCTGCCGCGACGACGCAGAGGCGAGGGATTGGAATGAGCGTCACAATTGTCTGCATAAAATTTCACCAAAGTTACAAGAACTTATCCGTTTGTATGTATCAACACCTTCAATGTCCCGGATTTACCAGCGTGTTGCATCGCAGCGATTCCATTGTCTAACGAATACTCCGCCGCAATTAAAGGGACAACGTTTATTTTTTTCGCTTCGAGCAACGCCAGCGCCTTTTCAAAACGTCCGCAGCGAGAGCCGATGAGGCTGATTTCGTTGACTACAATGCGCGACGTATCAAGTTGCATCGTGCCGTGAAAAGTGGATTTCAAAATGATGGCTCCGCGTGGTTGCACTAACTCTAAAGCCATTTGTAACCCTGGAGCCGAGCCGCTGGCTTCGACGACAAAATGAAACCTTTGACGTGGCTCAACTACAAATTTATCCCGCTCCATCGTAGCGATTCCGGCGTCTTCTGCCAATTTTAATTTATCCTGATGCTTGCCAATTAAAACTAAATCGCATCCCGTAGTCGCCAGAACTCGCGCAATTAATTGTCCTAATTTTCCATCACCAATCACGGCTACGCGATAATTTGGAGTGATGGTAACTTGCTCAAGAATTTCACAGGCGGCGGCAAGCGGTTCCGTAAAAACGGCTTCCCGATCAGAGATCGACTCAGGCACGCGCAAGAGATTTGCGACAGGTAATTTTAAGTATTCTGCGAAAGCTCCATTGCGCCCGATGATGCCCAGAACTGAGCGCTGTAAGCAATGACGTGGATCGTTTGCTCGGCACAGATCACAGTTGCCGCAGCCAGCATTTATCTCTCCAACGACACGCACGCCCTGTAAAGACGGGTCGGGAGAAGCTTCGACTACGCCGACGAATTCGTGTCCGAGCGTGCCGCTGAAATTCGCATAACCACGTACGACTTCTAAATCTGTATTACAAATTCCCGCCGTTGTGACGCGCACAATGGCTTCGCCATCTTCGGTTGGTTTGGGGATTTCAGATAACTGAAGTTTCTGATTTTCAAATCGTAAAGCTCTCATCGTAACAAAGAGTTTTTAGCCGCGAATTAACGCGAATTTTCACGAATACGTTTTGACAGGATGAACAAGATTCACGACAAGATTTTCAAGAGAAATTATTCAGCGAGCTCCTTGTTCATCCTGCCTGATTTAATTCGTGAAAATTCGCGTCAATTCGTGGCTACACATCTTCTATTTGCCTAACATCCGTTTTGCTTCTTCCTGCGCCAGACGATGGATGCGCGTCACTGGAGTTGCTTTGACTATTTCTGTCAGTAACCGATTTGCATCATCATGGCGTTTGGCTTCCTGATACGCTTTGACCAGGGTTAATTTCAAATCCAGATTTTCCGGCGCTAATTTGACGCCCTGCTCAAAGGTAGAAATTGCGCGTTTTTTGTCGCCTCCGGCCAGCGCAGGCAGATTGCGATCAATTTCTCCCAACGCTAAAAAGGCGTTACCATATTCAAAGGCAGGGTTAAGTTTGACAACGGTTTCCATCTCCTTGCGAATTTTGCGAACAGTTTTAAGCCCCGTCAGCACACCCACGATTTCAGCCTGTCCGCCATAGTTGGCACCCAACCAGAAATGTCCTTCAACGCCATCGGTCTTTATTAAGACGGCTTTTTGTGCCGCCGCTTCGCCTCGCTGAAAGGCTTTGAGTTTGTCTTTTTCTTCCTGGCTGAAATCGCCAACGTAATAGGCCGCACGTGCGAGCCGCCACAAAAAATCATAGTTGGTATTGTTCGCTGACAAACTGGATTCGAGAACAGCCAGAGCTTTTTTATCGCTCTCCGCGTCTTCTCCGCGCGTCAGCCAATGGTCAGATTCGCCGATGGGGTCTTTAGAAACTATAGTGACTGGTTGAGGCTTTGCAATCGGAGTTTTACTCTTTTGTGCGCTCACGACACCAACCAGATTCAGCCACAAAAACAGGAAAATGATGAATCGTTTCATACACGTCAAACTAACAATCCAACGAGAGTTTCGCAAGCTAAGTAATGAGGTCTTTGGCTTTTGGCCTTTATTTAGGAGATGAAAATAACTCGCTTGAAATGAATCTTCACTTATTTCGAGAATGACGCTGAAACCAAATTATTCGGGAAGATAATCAAAGCCCAAAGACATCTTCAGACAAAAACTTAAATGGGGCTAGGCAGTTTGGACGGAGTGTTGTATAGTCTGAAGCTTCGTCGGGGTGTAGCGCAGCTGGTAGCGCACCTGGTTTGGGACCAGGGGGTCGGGAGTTCGAATCTCTCCACCCCGACCATTTCATCTTTCACTAGTTTTCAATTAACCCTACATTCACATATGGTTTCTGCAAATTTTGTTGCAGTATGTATAATTTTTGCTACACCAGGTACACGAGAAATCATCTCTGATGGAAGATTTTCGTAGCCAACGTCATCTGCGTATCGTCAGAGATTTTCCACTGATAATTTTGATTAATTTTTACGGGAAATTTTTGACCTTCGTAAGCACCGCCAAGACAATCGCCGATTGCGCCGCCAATAATGCAGCCAGCAATTTGTTTTTGTTTATTCGTAGTAAGCAAGAGTAAGGCCGTTAGAAAAATGTCACATACAAATCAACTACATTGTAATCATCATCCACCACAGGCAGCACACGCCACTTATCGAATGCTGTACAGGGATGCGAAATTCCACAGCAAACCAGATCGCCGATATTCAATGCTTGCGCTGGATTGATTGATAAATAGGCGTGTTGGTCGTTCATTTTTTTGACGACTGCTTCGTGTAATTCCTGCTTCTCACCGTTCGCGTAGGCATACAGCGGAAACGGCAAATCAAGATCATACGGCGCATCACGTTTGCCAAAAGTCAGGAATGCTAAATCCGGTTGTGGACGTGATTGCACATAACTCCACAGCTCGAACGCGGTTTTGAATTCCGGCATTTCCGGCCAGCGCAGCCGCGCATTTTTCTGCTTTTTATCGTAACTCCCATGGTCGTGCGTAACGTAACATCCGCTGCGAACTACGACGCGGTAAGTGTCTGTTAATTTCCGCGACATTAATAAAACGCGATCCAGATATGCCGTGCCGCCGATACTGAAAATAGGGCGTTCCGTTTGATTCCAGTTTTGTGAAAGACGATCAGCAATGCCTTTCATGGCCTCAAAAAATCCATCCACCTGACGCGCTTCTTCCAACTGATCGGGTGACGAAGCCGAACCTTCAAAGGCTTCCACGCCACAAAATTTCAGTAACTTTGGATACTGCGCGAGAGCTTCAAAAACTGCTACGGCTTGTTCTTCATTGCGAACTCCCGTGCGCCATCCTTGTCGTCCGCATTCGATAAAAATATTGATGGTTCGATTGACATCCTGTAGTCGCAAGCCTTCGGCGAGGTGATGGACGCCTGCGACACTATCCACTAAACAATATAATTCCAGCGCATCGTCGCTCTTCATCAAAGCGGCGAGCGCACGCAAGTTTCCAGCTCCGACAATTTGATTGGCAATGACAATTCTTCTGATGCCAAAGCGTGCGCAAACCATCGCCTGCGCAATGTTAGCAATGGTGATCGCCCAGGCTCCCTGCGCGAGTTGGCGTTCATACATTTGCGGACACATCGTCGTCTTGCCGTGCGGCGCGAGTAATAAATTATTGTTCGCGCACCACTCCGACATTGTGCGCAAATTATAATCAAGCACAGATTCTTTCAGCAGCAATGAGGGAAACGGAAGGTCTCCGCGCAGGATATTCCAGCCCTGTGCTTTGACCTGCGCCGGAGTGATGTTGCTGCCAAACGGCAAGCCTTTGCTCAAATCGTTGAGCGGTTGATGTTTAAGTTGTTCTAATAATAAATTCATATAAATTTGGGCTTGGGGCTTTGATTTTTGGTCTTTGGATAGTGGCATCAATCGTTTCCTGGGATGAAAATTACACAAATGTGAGCGAGCGAATTAAGCTAATAATTTCGCCACTCAAACAAAGACCAAAACCCAAAAACCAAAGACCTTCTTGTTACTACTTGTGATGCACCATCGTAATTGATTAGAATGCGCAATCAGCTCATAGCATAACAACGAGTTTATTTATGTCCAATCAACATGTCAGCTTCTTTGAAAACGTTAATAAATATTTTGACCAGGCCGCGAAGTATACACAGCTTCCGCCGCCGATGCTGGAACACGTCAAGCAATGCAATTCGACCTATCGTGTAGAGTTTCCGCTCCGTCACGATGACGGCAGCATTGAAATTATTTACGGCTGGCGCGTCGAGCATAGCCATCACAAGCTTCCGACCAAAGGCGGCATTCGCTACTCGCCCGATGTCAACGAAGACGAAGTGCAGGCGCTCGCCGCGTTGATGACGTACAAATGCGCCATCGTAGATGTTCCCTTCGGCGGAGCGAAAGGCGCAGTTAAAATTGATCCGAAGAAATATTCTCTCGCACAGCTTGAACGCATCACACGCCGCTACACGCACGAACTCATCAAGAAAAATTTCATCGGGCCGGCGATTGACGTTCCCGCGCCTGATTACGGAACCGGCGAACGCGAGATGGCGTGGATCGCTGACACCTACCTCGCCGTCAATCATCAGGAACTGAATGCGTTGGGCTGTGTCACCGGAAAGCCTGTCGCGCAAGGCGGCATTCGCGGACGCAAAGAAGCGACCGGACGCGGATTATTTTATGCCCTGCGCGAAGCCTGTAATCAGGCCGATGATATGAAAGCTTTGGGCTTGAGCCTGGGCATCGAAGGTAAACGCTGCATCGTGCAGGGACTGGGAAATGTTGGGTACAATTTTGCGCGGATTGCACAAAAAGAAGGCGGCTTAATCATTACTGGTATTGCTGAGCAGGAAGGGGCGATCTTCAATAACGACGGGCTTGAAATTGATTCCGTCGTGATGCATCGTCAGGAAACAGGTTCGATTTTAAACTTCCCCGGCGCGACCAATATCACGCCATCAGCGTTGGCGATTGAAATGGAATGTGACGTGTTTGCGCCGTGTGCTTTAGAAAATCAAATCACAGGAGAGAATGCGGCGCGGATCAAAGCCAAAATAATTCTTGAAGGCGCGAACGGGCCGACGACGCCTGAAGGCGAAGACCTTCTCCACGAAAAAAATGTGTTGATTATTCCTGACATGTACGCGAATGCCGGCGGTGTCACCGTGTCCTATTTCGAGTGGCTGAAAAATCTTTCGCACGTCCGTTTTGGACGCCTGACGCAACGCGCGGAAGAAGGAGCCGAAGGGAAAATTCTGCGTGCAATTGAACTGGCGACAGGTAAAACTTTCAACGAAGAAGAGCGCAAATTTATTGTGCATGGTTCGGACGAATACGACTTGGTTTGTTCAGGCTTGGAAAATACGATGATTGAGGCCTACAACCAGATTATGGAAATTCGCCGCACGAATAGTATCAAGAGTCCACGGACAGCGGCCTATGTGAGCGCGATTAATAAAGTCGCTACGACCTATATGCAGCTTGGAATTTTCCCGTAAAACGTAAGAAATTAGACAGGATCAACAATTTTGCTGAGAAATCAATCCTGTTCATCTTGTAAATCCTGTCTAAAAAAATTATACAAAAGCAGTACTCTTTCCCCCGGAGGTGTCGGTGTTATTCAAAACCCTGAGTGCCGCAGTGTATGGCATTGATGCAGCGTTGGTTGAAGTCGAAGTTGATCTCACGCCTCGTTCCGGCGATTCTCAACACGAACCTGCGGTGATTGTCGTTGGCTTACCTGACCTCGCGGTTCGTGAAAGTCGTGAACGAATTCGCGCTGCCATCACGAATAGCAATTTATTTTTCCCCGTTTACAAAACCACCATTAATCTGGCTCCGGCGGATATTAAAAAAGAAGGTTCCGCCTTCGATTTACCGATAGCAATTGGCATCCTCGGTGCGAATGGTGAATTTAAAAACGAGGATTTCAATGACTCTTTGTTCATTGGAGAACTCGCGCTGGATGGGCGCATCAGAGCCGTGCGCGGAGCCTTGCCCATTGCCGTTGCCGCCAAACGCCATAACATCAAAAAACTTTTTCTGCCCGCTGAAAATGCACGCGAAGCGGCTGTCGTGGCAGGCGTAGACGTGTATCCCGTCAACGATCTGCGCGAAGTTGTAGACCTGCTCAACACCGTACCGATGCCAGAGCCGCTGCAAGTTGACGTTGAAGAATTGCTCAACGAGGATAATCTTTATCCCTTCGATTTCAACGAGGTGCGCGGACAAATGCACGCCAAACGCGCCATCGAAATTGCTACCGCCGGTGGACATAATATTTTATTGATCGGCCCACCGGGATCAGGCAAGACGATGCTGGCGAAGCGCGTCCCAACAATTTTGCCGCCGATCACTTTTGATGAAGCTCTGGAAACAACCAAAATTCACAGCGTCACAGGGCTTTCCGGTTCGCAGGGATTAGTTCGTCAACGCCCGTTTCGTGCGCCGCATCACACAATTTCCGATGCCGGATTAATTGGCGGTGGAGCCATTCCAAGACCCGGCGAAGTTTCACTCGCGCACAACGGCGTTTTATTTTTAGATGAACTGCCGGAGTTCGAACGCAACGTTTTAGAAGTTTTGCGGCAGCCGTTGGAAGATCATAAAGTCACGATCAGCCGCGCTACGATGTCGCTGACTTTTCCTTCCAGTTTTATGCTCGTCGCCGCGATGAATCCCTGTCCCTGCGGTTTTTTTAATGATCCGACCCGCGAATGCAAATGTTCGCCGCCGCAAATCCAACGCTATATTTCAAAAATTTCAGGCCCGTTGCTGGATCGCATTGATATTCACATTGACGTTCCGGCGGTCAAAGTGCGAGAACTTTCCAGCGGAGAAATAGGAGATAGTTCTGCCGAAATTTGCGCCAGAGTCAAAAAAGCCAGAACGCTGCAACAAGAACGATTTGCCGGAGAACCCGCGTTTTCCAATTCACAGATGATTCCACGATTGATCCGAAAACACTGTCAAATCAGTCCGGAATCGCAACAGATGTTGGAACGTGCGATTACAAAATACGGATTATCCGCACGCGCCTATGATCGAATTTTGAAAGTGAGCCGGACAATTGCTGATCTTGAAGGCAAGGAACAAATCAGCTCTGAGCATTTAGCGGAAGCGGTGAATTACAGGACGCTTGATAGAAATTATTGGCAGTGAGGGCAGGTGTCGGGTTTCGGAGGCTCAGCGTCTCGAACGATTTTTGGAAAACCCTTTACACTTCACATCGAAATCTTTTGTTAGAACTTTACCACTTTGAATGACAAATGGGTCAATCGAAACCCAAACATCAACATACCCCAAACCTTCATCTTTCATATTGACATAAGAATTTTTATCGTTAGTTGAGCCTGTGCCGATATTACAAGGGACATCGGAAATATTTTTATAACGAACGCTGATAGAAACCCTATATTTCCCCGCCTTAACTTGCTCCAGTGAATAGTTTCCTTGCTCATCGGTTTTCGTTTCTAAGGATTTTCCTTGATAGCTGCTAAGACTGATCTTCACACCTGGTAGAATTTGATTAGTGTCTGAACGATAAATTTTACCATGTAGTGATGTAGTTTTATTTTTACTAGCCTGCGCTTGAGGAGCATTTCCGGCAAATAAAAAGAAACACAATATAAAAATAAATGTTCTCGATTGTTTATTACTACTCTGATTTATTTCACTCATATTTTGCACTTATCAACGCAAAAGCTTTAATAAGAATTATCGTATTATATTGATTTTGAGGCAGGAAGCGTTCTTTCCGCCGCGATAAATTCGTTGCGTTGCCTTTTGAAAATCTGTCTCAGCGGCTTGATAAATATTTACAAATTTTTGTGGGTTGCGATCAATCAGCGGGAACATTGAGCTTTGCACCTGCACCATAATCCGATGACCTTTTTGGAAGGTGTGGGCTACATCATTCAATGAAATCGGTACTTTCGTTATTTCATTCGGTTGAAAGGCTTCGGGGTTTTCGTAGCTGTTTCTGAATTTTCCACGCATCACTTCCCAGCGTACCAGCATTTGAAATCCGCCTATTTCGACGTTCTTCACAGGCGGAGCGTTGTCCGGCAACACGTCAATTAACTTCACAATAAAATCTGAATCCGTCCCACTGGTCGAAGCGAAAATATTCGCCATAATCGGACCAGCCAACGTCATATCGGCGTCCAAAATATCAGTTTGATACACCATCACATCAGGACGACGCGCGACGAATCGCTGGTCTTCGATCATGTACGTTGAGTTACGATCATTGGAAATTTCATTCGAATATGGCACTGGTTTCAGCGGGTCGCTGATGTATTCATCAAAGCCTGTGCCTTCGGTGGGAGCGGTAAAACTTAACTTTCCAGTTGCCTGAAAATACAAAGATTTTTCCTGTGTATTCGTCGGCGGCCATTGCTCATATTTCCGCCATTTATTTGTACCCGTTTCAAAGATTGTCGCCTCCGCAATTTTCGCTTCGCCCTTGTCTTTCAAGTAAAAATTAAAGAATGGAAGCTCGACATTTTCCTGATACCACAAACCAGTTTTCGAGCCGAAATTGATAGCTCCTAACTGAGAGCCTTCTCCCGTCCAGCAACCGTGACACCACGGCCCCATGACAAAATGATTAATGATGCCGCGATTATTTTTTTCAATGGATTGGTAAGTATTGATCGCGCCATAAAGGTCTTCGGCATCGAACCATCCGCCGACGGTGAGGACTGCGGTTTTGATATTTTTCAGATGGGGAAGGATGTTGCGCGATTTCCAAAATTCATCGTACGTCGTGTGCTTCATCAAATCATTCCAATACTCCTGTTGATTCTTGAAATATTTTTTTTGCGCGTTGGCAACAGAGCCGAGGTTCAGGAAAAATTGATAGCCATCCGGCGTTCCATAATCAAAATCATGCCCTTCTGAATACGTCGGTTGAGGGCGTGGCCAGCCGAGTGCCTGATTAAATCCGAAGGCATCGAAAAGAAATAATGCTCCGTTGTGATGATCGTCATCGCCGACAAACCAATCCGCAATCGGAGCCTGTGGCGAAGCCGCTTTCAACGCCGGATGCCCTGACAAAATCCCCATTGACGTATAAAAACCCGGATACGAAATCCCCCACATTCCAATCCGTCCATTGTTATTGGAAACATTTTTCAGCAGCCATTCAATCGTGTCGTACGTGTCGCTGGCTTCGTCAAATTCTTTACCTTTTTTGTTGGGATTGAACGGGCGCATGTCGTCGTAATGACCTTCGGACATGTGCTTTCCGCGCACGTCCTGATAGACGAAAATATAACCTTCTTTCATCATCAATCCAGAAGGTCCCAGTGACCGCTTATATTCTTCAGCGCCATAAGGAGCTACGCTGTACGGCGTGCGATCCAACATCATCGGATACTTCTGCGAAACGTCTTTCGGGCTGTAAACACAAGTAAAAAGCTTCACGCCGTCGCGCATTGGGATTTGATATTCGGCTTTGATGTAGGTAGCTTTGACATTCTGAGCCTGCACCGTCAAACCAATCAAAGCTATAAAAACAACTGTAATAAATTTCTGAAATATCATACCTGCGTGTTCCCTTATTTCGCTGACACAATGACGCTTTTGACACCGCTGACTTTACGAACTTTGGTGACGGCATCACTGAGATCAAGATCGGATTTCGCGGAAAGCCGGACGGTTCCTTCTTTGACTTCAGAACGAACTCGTTTGGTATTTTCATCCGCTTCCAGCACGTCGCGCACATCACTTTGGATTTCGGCATCGCTGCGTCCGACAAAAACATCTCCCACTTTTCGTCCCGCCCGCACGGTGGCATTTCCTGCTTTTTTGGCTGAATCAGTGGTCGCGTCTTCGGCTCTTCTCGCGCCTCTCACCGTCATTCCGCCAGCATCTTTGGCCAGCTTGACAGATTTATCTTTGGTCACATCTGCTGCGTTTTTGACGGCTTTCGTGCTAGCATCGTAAGCTTTTTCAGTGCTTCTCACCGCCGTCTTTCCAGCGTTCACAGTAGTATCTTTCGCTGTCGTCGCGCCGTCTTTGACCCCATAACCAATGCGGGGGATTAAGCCTTTTTTTCGTGCGCTTTCGACTTCTTTGCCAGTTGCCGGATATTTCAATTCGAGGCTGTTCAGCAAAGCCAGATCAATCGTGCCAGAATCCGATAAATTATTTTCTTTCTGAAATTCGATGATTGATTCACGGGTTTGCGTGTCGAGTACGCCGTTTGGTGTATTGCGATAATAACCACGCCGTTGCAGCTCCGCCTGAACTGCGGCGACTTCTTTGCGCGTGATTTGTAGCTCCTGTGTTGACGCTGGAGCCTGTTCATTGGTTTGCGCAAAAATAATGGTTTGGCTCATCACGCAAACTACCATTGCCGATAGAATTGTCTTTAAAAAAATTGCTTTCATTAGTATCTACCTCGTTTGAATAAGGGGGAACTGCCTCAAAACTCACACGACTTGAAATTAGTCTTCTTTACCTTTTCTTACTCGCTCAACTTCGATGCCGTACTTTTCAAGTTTATTGTATAACCGCGAGCGTTGCATTCCTAACGACTGTGCGGCGGCTTTTTTATTCCCGGCAGTTCGCTCTAAAGCTGTGACAAGAACTGCGCGCTCAATCTCTTCCCATTTCATCGTCGGAGGATAATAAAATTCGGGGCTGAATCCATTACCTGAAGCAGCCAATCCCAGCGGTAAATCTTCGGCTTCGATACGTTCGCCTTTTGACAACAACACGGCACGTTCTATGACGTTTTGCAGTTCGCGGACGTTGCCCGGCCAATGATAAGAAAAGAGGCGCTGGTAGGCGGATTGCGTATAGCCTTTGAGGTCTTTTTCGTAGCGTTCACAAAAGCGGCGAAATAGTTCTTCGATCAATAATTGCAGGTCTTCGCTGCGCTCGCGTAAAGGTGGAACGTTAATGGTGATCGTTGAAATCCGATAATATAAATCCTCTCGTAATTGCCCATTTTGAATGGCTTCATGGGGTGAACGATTGGTCGAACAGATCAATCGGAAATTCACGTCACGACTTATCGTATCGCCGACGCGCCGATACCTGCGCTCTTCCAAAACGCGCAACAATTTTGGTTGTAAGTCAATCGGCATTTCGGCCAATTCATCAAGTAATAAACTGCCCTGATCGGCCTGCGCAATCAATCCCAAACGATCCTGCGCGGCACCTGTGAACGAGCCTTTGACGTAACCAAACAATTCCGACTCAATTAATTCTTTTGGCAAAGCTGAGCAATTCACTTTCACGAATGGACGCTCAGCGCGGCGCGAATTAAAGTGAATCGCATTCGCAATTAATTCTTTGCCTGTGCCTGAATCCCCAATAATCAGGACGTTGACATCGGTTTTGGCGATGTGTTCAATCGTCTCGTAAATAGTTTGCATCGCACGCGACGACCCTATCAAATCAGCGTACTGCTTGCGTTTCGTGAATTGCTGACGCAGATTTGCAGAGTCAGCAATCAGGCGACCCCGCTCCACTGCTTTTTCTGCAATCAGCAAAATTTGTTCAGGACTGAAAGGTTTTTCGAGGAAATAAAACGCGCCGGATTGTGTCGCCTCAACGGCTTCCGGCACTGTCCCATATCCAGTGATAATGATAACTTCGGTTTTCGGGCTGAGAGTTTTGACGCGCTTGAGCAGGTCTAATCCGCCAATGCGTAAATCGGTGACGACTAAATCGTAGTGCTTATTTTCAATCGCCGTTATCGCCTTCGATAAACTTGACCGCGATTCGACGACGTAGCCTTCGGCGCGAAAAACCAGACTTAAAGTACTGGTAATTGCCGCTTCATCATCCACCAACAGAATACTAATTTCGTTCTTCACACTTGCCCTTTTTCGTATGCAAATAACCGCTTGTTAATTCTCAACACCGGGGGGACGAAGTGAAGAATTTCAAACGCTAATTTTATTAGATGCTAACACGTTCCTTGTCGCGGGAAAAATCGGCTGGTAGAATTCGCCCGTGCATAAACCCCTTGCTGACAGGCACATTTTCTTGAGGTTAATAAAATCCGGTGTTGATGAATAATTATGGAAAAATTCTGCTGGTTGAGGATTTAGCAGATAGTCGTTTCATGTTGCGGCGCTTGCTGGAACTGGAAGGTTTTGCTGTCATCGAAGCCAGTGACGGCGAAGTGGCGCTGGACGCTTTGCGCAAATATTCCTGCGATGCCATCTTGCTTGATCTCAAAATGCCTAACCTTGACGGTCTTCAATTTACCAAAGCTTTACGCGCCACTACTCAGTTCAAAGCGGTTCCGATTATTATCGTTTCAGCCTACGACGATGATCTCACCAAAGCCGAAGCGCATGCTGCCGGATGCAACGAATACTTCACGAAACCAATTGATTTAGAAAAACTCACGAACTCGCTTAAAAAATTTATTTCCCAAGCCCACCCGACCGGACATTAAAAGCCAATAAAATCAGGCACGATCTAGCCTTGAATACCGTTCATTTCAGTTGACAGCGCATCGTTTGATCCCTACAATCCCTTGGTTTAGAATATTTGCCCCAGCGATGTCTGAACGGTGTCTGCGAAACAACCAATTGAATGCAACTAAGCTCACTCGAAACCCTCGAATACGATCAACTTAAAGCGACTTTAGCGAACCTGATTCGCACCCCGCTTGGCGATGTTCGTGTGCGTGAATTGACACCAGTCACTGAATTAAAAATTATCAATGAGGCTTTGCAGCAAACCTCCGAAGGCGTTGAGTATTTGCGCGAAGGAACAGCGCTGGATTTCAGTGAATTGAACGATCCACGCCCTGCTATCAGTAAGCTTTCCGTCGCTGATATTAATCTTGAACCTTTTGAAATCCTGACCGTGCTGCGGCTCATTTCGGTTTCGATGGGCTTGCGCGATACGTTTCGTGACGAAGGAACGCGCTTCCCTTCACTGCGTGAAATCACCGGACAGATCGCAAATCTCCATAATATTTATCAGCGGCTCCGCACGCGAATTTTACCAACCGGAGAAATTGACGATTTTGCCAGCCCCGGCTTGCGCGAAGTCCGTTTTCAGATTTCCAAACTCAAAGCTTCGCTGCAAAAGACGTTGGAAACGATTCTGAAACGCGCCGATGAATCGCACGCGCTCCGCGATGATTTCATCACCATTCGCAACGAACGCTACGTCGTTCCGATCCGCAATGATAATCGCGGCGCAGTCGCAGGCGTCGTTCACGGAATGTCATCTTCAGGGCAAACCGCTTTCGTTGAGCCGCTCGAAACCATCGAAACGAACAACGAATTAGTCCGCTTGCACGAGGTCGAAATTGCTGAAATCACGAAAGTGCTTTTCGCCATCACGGAAGAGTTGCGCGATCACCGCGAAGAATTAAATTTAATGGCGGAAGCTGTTGGATTACTAGATTTCATCGCTGCGAAATCGCGTCTGGCTTTGAATCAGAACGCAATTCAGCCGCAGATTAACGAAAACGGTACGCTCTTTCTGAAAGGTGCGCGGCATCCGTTGCTCGAAGCCAACCTCAAAGCGCAACGTTTGGAAATTGTCCCGATTTCAATAGAACTTGACGCCAATCATCGCATCATGGTCATCAGCGGCCCGAACGCCGGAGGCAAAACCGTCGTCCTCAAAACTACGGGTCTTTTGTCGTTGATGGCGCAATCGGGATTACACGTTCCTGCCGTTGATGCGAACCTCCCGATTTTTCGTCAGGTACTTTCTGATATTGGTGACAATCAATCGCTCACGGCAAATCTTTCAACGTTCACGGCGCACATCGCCAACATCCGCAAAATCAGCGATGAGCTTGAACCGCCGGCGTTAATTCTGCTTGATGAAGTTGGCACGGGAACTGATCCCGAAGAAGGTTCTGCGCTCGGCGTCGCGATTGTGGATTATTTCAAATCGCACGGCGCGCATGTCATTGTGACTACGCATTACAGCGGGCTGAAGATTTACGCGACAAATTCCACTGGTGTCATTAACGCTTCCGTTGAATTCGATGAACGCACGTTGAAGCCGACTTACAAATTGCTGACAGGAATTGCGGGATCATCTTCCGGCATCGAAATCGCAAGGCGTTTTGGATTACCGAAAGCCATCACAGATCGCGCCGTAGAAAAAGTGCAAAGCTCCAGCGCAGAAGCGACAGAGTTTTTAAAACGCCTGAAAACACAGCGCGATGAGCAACGACAAACAATACTGGCGCTGGAAGAAGAGCGCGAAGCTGTTGCCAAAAAATATGCTTCGCTCGAACTGGATTTCAATAAACGTGAACAAGCCAGGGAGAAAGAATTCCGTGGCGAACTACAAAAGATTGTTGATGAATTCGTGACCAAATCGAAAGCGTTTGTGGCTACGATTGAAGATGTGGCAACGGCGAAAAAAGTCCAACGCGAAATTGATAAACGCACTTCTGAGTTGAGAGTTTCTGCGAGCAGCGCAGCCAGAGGAATGCGACAGGGCGACGGCGAGAACGGGAGAAGCGGCGATTCCGACCACGGATCACCGACCACCGACCACCCTTCTGATCACGTTTTCCAGCCTGGAGACAAAGTACAAATTCTTTCTCTAAATCAGCAGGGCGTCATTGATTCGATCAGCGCAGACAGCATTAACGTTCAGGTTGGTGCGCTCCGCTTTCGAGAGGCAAAAGAAAATTTACGCCTGATTTCCGCCGCGCAACCTGCGAACAAAAAAGCTTCGGCGAAAGCAGTTGGATTGCCGCAAGGCGTGACCGTGAATTTCAATGAACAACCTGATATTGGTTCTGAATTGAATGTCATCGGCAAAAATGTTTCGGAAGCGCAGGACGCTGCCGACAAGTTTTTGGATGCGGCGTACCTGAACAATCACGACCGCGTCCGCATCGTTCACGGCATGGGAATGGGCGCATTGAAACGCGCCATCGCGCAAATGTTGAGCGATCATCCGCACGTCGAAAAATTTTATCCCGCGCAAGGCAACGAAGGCGGGAATGGCGCAACGATTGTAGAATTAAAAAAATAGTTTCGAGTCTCAAACCAGTTTCGCGTTTCGGGTTTTGAGTTTCGCGGAAAACAAATTATCTGGCTTCCCCAAACTCGAAACCAGAGACTCGAAACTCGAAACGTTATGAGATTCTCGAAGGAGTTCATTGATGATTTACGGAATCAAGCCGACATCGTGCGGGTGATTGGCGATTACGTGACGCTCAAGAAGAAAGGGCAGAATTATTGGGCGTGTTGCCCATTTCACGGCGAGAAGAGTCCAAGTTTCAGTGTTAGCGCCAAAGGTTTTTTCAAATGCTTCGGTTGCGGAAAAAGTGGCAACGTCTTCAGCTTTGTGATGGAAATTGAAGGCTCTCCGTTTCCTGAAGCTATCAAAACCGTCGCGGAAAAATGTGGTGTCGCGTTGCCCGTCGAAACAAATGACGACAACGGGAAATACCACGAAGAACGCGACAAGCAGCGTGAAGATTTACGCCAGTTAAATGCGTGGGCGGTAGAGTTCTTTGAAAGCAGTATTGAATCTGGCGAAGGCAAAGGCGCTCTGGCGTACCTTGAGCAACGTGGAATTACAGAAGAATCACGGCGAACATTTCGGCTTGGGTACGCGCCTGACAGTTGGGATGCGCTGTGCAATTTTCTGCAAAATCGTGGCGCTTCCAAAATGCAGATCGAACGCAGTGGATTGGTTTCTCTCCGCGATACGGGCAACGGTTTCTACGACAAATTTCGCGGCAGATTGATGTTTCCGATCTGTGACGCACAGGGAAAAGTCGTAGCCTTTGGTGGTCGCATTCTGGGCGAAGGTGAACCGAAATATTTGAATTCGCCCGAAACGGCGCTGTACACCAAAGGGCATCATTTATTTGGATTGAACCAGTCGCGTGAAACCGTTCGGCGTCAGGGCTACGTGATTCTGGTGGAAGGATATTTAGATTTTCTAATTCCTTATCAGCACGGCGTAAAAAATCTGGTAGCGAGTTTGGGTACGGCGCTAACCGAACAACAAGTGCGATTATTGGGACGTTATTCTAAAAAGATCATTGTTAATTTTGATCCTGATAAAGCTGGTGTCAACGCCACCAAGCGCAGCCTTGAATTACTGTTAACAGAGGGCTTCAAGGTCAACGTGCTGACGCTGCCGGACAACCTTGACCCTGACGAATTCATCAGAGAACGTGGAGCTGAGAGCTATCACAGACTGCTGAAAAATTCTCAGTCGTTTATGGATTACATCGTGGGACAGGCGATGAAAGGTCACGATCAGAATTCTCCGGCTGGGAAAGTTGAAACGCTTAACGAGATTCTGCCGTATTTGAAATTGGTACGGGATCGCGTGGAAAGCTCAGAACAGGTGGAGCGCATTGCTGACCGCTTGAAGTTGGACAGCAAAGTTGTCCGCGCAGAATTCAGACATGCGGTTGATATTCGTGCTGATCGCGTTAGTGATTCCGTCATCGTCGCGTCTTTGACAATGAAACCAGCGGAGAAAAACCTGCTGGCGGCGATGTTGAACCACGCCGGAGTTCGACA
>JAYVRW010000236.1:0-17199 GCA_043775925.1 Blastocatellia bacterium | reverse complement strand
ACAATGTAAGATTACGCATCGCATCGAAGACGTTGAAGAATTCTTCGGGCAGTAATTTTCGAGTAATCGTTTTGTAACCTGCCATTGCCTTCCGCTGTCTTATGCAATAGCAATATTTCTAAAGCTAAAACACATAGATTTTCCGAGGAAAAATAATGAACTTTACCCGAATCGCACTTTGTCTGTTTGCACTCTGCCTGTTGTCGCTCGCCAACTTTGCTGCGCCTGCCGATGAATTTCATCTCATCCGAACCATTGAAATCGGCGGCGACGGCGGCTGGGATTATGTCGTAGTAGACAGCAACGCACGGCGACTTTATGTTTCCCATACTTCAAAAGTTGTCGTCATTGACTTGGAAAGCGGCAAAGTCGTGGGCGAAATCCCGAATACTGCGGGAGTTCATGGCATCGCTATCGCTTCGGATTTAGGACGCGGCTTCACCAGCAATGGACGCAGTTCAAGTGTCACAATTTTCGATCTCAAAACTTTGAAAATTTTAGGCGAAGTGAAGACGGGAACGAATCCTGATGCGATCACTTACGATCCGACCACGAAAAGAATTTTTGCGTTCAACCGCGCCCGCAACGAAGCGCCAACCGTGACAGTAATCGAAGCCGCAACGGGGAAAGTCATCAGCCATGTGGAACTCGGAGGACGCCCTGAATTCGCGGTTGTAGACGGCAAGGGAAAAATTTTTGTGAACCTTGATGACAAAAATATTATCGCCGAAATTGATACGCGCAAACTCGCCATCACGAATCGTTGGAAGTTAGCTCCCGGCGAAGAACCGACCGGCTTGGCAATAGACCTGAAAGGCAAACGCCTTTTCAGCGTTTGCGGCAATAAAAAGATGGTCGTGCTGAGCGCTGTTGACGGACACGTGATTACGAGTGTGCCGATTGGCGATGGTTCGGATGCGGCGAATTACGATCCTGAATTGAAACTGGCGTTTAGCTCGAACGGCGAAGGAACGTTAACCATCGCTGGCGAAAAAGCCGGAAAATTTGGCGTCGTCGCCACTGTGCCGACACAACGCGGTGCGCGGACAATGACTCTGGATGCGAAAACCCATCACATTTTTTTACCAGCGGCAGAATATGGTCCCACTCCGGCAGCAACGAAAGAAGTTCCCAGACCTCGCCCTGCGATGATTCCCGGGAGCTTTAAGATTCTGGAATTTGGAAAATAAACTTAAGCAGCGCCACCTGCGGTAGCGAGTGACACTGACATTGGAGAAAAAATGACTCGATTTAATCTTAGCTTATTCATTGCCTTTTTATTAATTCTGACGGGAATTAGTTTCGCGCAGGATTCCAAAGCCAAACTGAAATCGCTGCCAGCAGCGGTTCAGAAAACGATTAAAGAACAAAGCGAAGGCGCGACTTTGAAGGGCGTCAGTAAAGAAAAGAGAGCTGGCAAAATTGCCTACGAAGTTGAAACGATGGTGAGCGGACGCAGTAGAGATTTAATCGTCGCCGCCGATGGCAAAGTTCTCGAAGTCGAAGAGGAAATGACGTTGGATACAGTGCCAGCCGCCGTCAAAGCTACCTTTGAGAAATTGGCGGGTAAAGGAAAAATCATCAAGGTCGAATCGCTGTCCGCCAATAACACAATTTCTCTGTACGAAGCTGAAGTGAAAATTAACGGTAAGGTGCGTGAATTCAAAGTCAGCCCTGAAGGAAAATCATTAGGTAAATAATCACACGATGGTACGAACCCTGCTCTTTTTCTGGCTGATTACTTTTACCGTTGGCAGCTTTGCGCAGTCGCCTTTGACCCGCGATGAAGCGGTTCGGCTCGCATTGCTACAAGCTTCAAATTTCGAGCAATCACAACTGAGCGAACGCAGCGCGGCGGAAGATGTCAATCAAGCGAAAACCGCTTTTTATCCGCGCATTGTGGCGACTCCTTCCTTGATTTATAACACGCCTTCGATTGGCGCAGATGTGCCTCATCCTCCCAGTTTTATTGGCTCCAATGCGATTACTGAATATCAATTATTAGGCGCGGCAACGGGCGAAATTGATACTTCGGGGCGATTGCGTGTCACGCTCAATCGCAATCGCGCTTTGCTCGCGGCAGCGCATGCCGGAACTGAAGTTGCCCGCCGTGCGCTCGTTCAAGCCGTAGACGAAACTTATTTTGCGCTCTCTCTAGCGGTCGCACGACATCGCGCCGCGACGCAGAATTTGGACACAGCTTCAGAATTTGTGCGGACGACAGAATTGCAAGTCAAAGGCGGCGAAGTCGCGCCCGTAGATTTGTTGCGAGCGCAGTTGCAGATCACGACGCGCCGCGACGAATTGGAACAGGCAATTGCCAATGAAGCCGCAGCAACTGAGGCTTTGCGCGTATTGATTGGTGCGGAGGTGAATGCGCCGATAGCTCCGATTGATTTGATGACGGCGATGCCGATTGCAGGTGAAGTGGATGGCTTCAACCTTGATATGATTAAGCAACGCCCGGAGTACTCATTTTACGAAGCGCAACAACGCGCCGCTGAAAGTGAAATCAAGCTCGCAAGAATTGAACGCCGTCCGACATTGACGTATTCATTTGGCGGAGGTTTCGCTACCGATTCGCTGCGACCGACGCCTTTAAAATTGCATACCGGATTATTAGCAACGGTTAGTTTGACGATTCCAATTTTTGATTGGGGAGCGAGCAAGAGCCGCGAACGACAGGCGGAATTTCGTTTGCAAAGCCTGGCTTCCTCGCGCAAGTTGGTGACGTTGGGAATGGGGCAGCAATACAACACTTCGCGGTTGCAGGCTCTTTCGGCAGCGGCGCGAATTCGCAATGCTGGAACGGGGGTAGCCGATGCAACGCGCAATGTTGATATTTCGATGGCTCGTTATCGCGCCGGAGAAGGTCCCATCATTGAAGTCACTGACGCCCAAAATATTTTGACTGCGCAACGATCAAGTCTTGCGCAGGCGCTTTATGATTATCAGGTTGCGCTCGCCCGTTTGCGGCAGGCGACAGGACAGTAAGATGAAAAACGGTAGAAAAAAACATTGCAGAAGCACGCACGAAGTAAGTGTGCGGCTCCAAATGCGGAAGCCCGCACGTAGTAAGGGGGCTTTCACCGCGCAGATTGTACGCCCTTACTACGTGCAGGCTTCTGCCTTATTTTCACTCGCCTTGCTACTGACTTCGATGTTCGGCTGCGCTGCCAAAAAAGAGGAAGAGAAAAAAGAAGAGGTTGTCGTCAGTGTCAAAGTCGCTGCTGCCGAACGTACCAAAATTTCTTCGCAAGCTTCGGCGATTGGAACCATTTCGCCCAAGCAACAAGCCGTCGTCAGTGCCAAAATTTCTGCGCCGATTGCGCGAATGGCACTGCTGAAAAATAAGTTTGTCAAAGCTGGAGAAGTCATCGCCGTTCTCGAAGCCAAAGATTTACAAGCGCAACGCAACGAAGCACTGGCGGCGTTACAGGAAGCAAACTTAAACTTACAAGGTTTGAGCAAAGGCGGAATCCCACAGCTCACCATCCAATCTGAAAAGGATTTGCGCGACGCGAAGGCTACGCTTGAAAATACTCGGACAACTTTCAATCGTCGCAAAATTTTGTACGATCAAAACGGACTTTCGCTAAAGGAATTAGAGACTTCGCAACTTGCCGTGACAACCGCAGCAAATCAATTGAAGCTAGTGGAAAGCTCCGCCAATCTTCGCGCTACGGCGCTGAATCCTAACGATAAAGCCGTCGCCGAAAACCGTGTCAAAGCGGCGCAGGAGCGCATTGCGACGCTTGAAACACAAATTAGTTACGCCACAATTCGCGCGCCGTATTCCGGCGTCGTGACGGAACAATTTCAGTTTCAAGGCGAATTCGCCGCCGCTGGAGCCAAGCTCGTCAACATCGCCGATCTCAGTGGAATTATTGTTAAAGCACCGTTCCCTGACACGATTGCGAAACAGCTCAGAGTCGGTGCCAGTGCGATGGTCAAACCTTCGGAATCTCCCGACGAAAATTTATCAGGACGAATTTCTCTCATCAGTCCGACTAACGATCCGGCGAACCGAACGATTGAAATTTGGGTGACGTTATCGAACCGGAATCAACGTTTGCGCACGGGTGGAGCGGCTGAAATTATCTTCCCAACGCGAACCGTCAATGACGCCGTAGTCATTCCGGCTACGGCAGTGACGCTCGACGCGAGCAATGCTGACAAGGGTGTCGTGATGGTCGTAGATAAAAATATGATCGCGCACGAAACCAAAGTCACCGTCGGCATTCGCACCGGAGACCGCCTCGAAATCACGGAAGGATTGAAGGGCGATGAGACCGTCGTGATTGAAGGCGGCTACGCGTTGCCCGATGGCACGAAGGTGCAGTTGAGCGAAGAGAAAGACGAGAAGGACGATAAAGATAAGAAAGATGAGAAGAAGAATGAAAAATGATAAACTTTTCTCGTTTAACGAAAGGAGTTCATCAATGAGTAGTATCAAAACTATCGAAGCGGTCTTTGAACATGGAGCTTTTTATCCCGCTTCAGTGCTTGATCTTCCATTTAGCGAAGGGCAAAAAGTGCGCCTTGTGGTTGAGCCGATGGGAAAAGCTGATGAGATTTTAGCGCTCGCGGCTGAAGTTTATGAAGGTCTTTCTAATGAGCAGATTGATGAAATTGAAAAGCTGGCTCATCGCAGAGACGACTTCTTTGATGAAAGGCAAGCGGCGTGACAATGCTTGATCCTGTTTTGTTGGATACTGATATTTTGTCAGCCATAATGCGCCGACATCCGCTTGCCACGGCGGCTTCCCGCACATACTCGAAAACTCATCAACGCTTCACTTTTTCAATACCAACAATGAATCTCATTTTGGTCGAATAGCTGGTTTGCAGATTGAGAATTGGCTGACCTAATACAATTACCTTACTAATTTTCTATCAGGAGTTTGCCCTTGAACCTCGCGCGCTTCGTCTCTCAACAATCTCGTGCCGTCCTCGTCATCGTCGCGTTGCTGTGTGCGGCGGGAATTTATGCGGCGTGGCAGTTGCCGAGTGCGCTCTTTCCGCAGACTGACTTTCCACGCATTGTCGTCATCGTAGACAACGGGGTTGTACCCGCTGCGCAAACGCTCGCGTCCGTCACGAAACCGATTGAAGAGGCGATGAACGGCATTCCGGGGATTCGGAATATTCGTTCGACGACGCAGCGCGGAGCCTCACAGGTTGATCTTTTTTTCGATTGGAAGACAGACATGTTTCAGGCGTTGCAACTGGTGCAGGGGCGCATGTCGCAGCTTTC
This sequence comes from Blastocatellia bacterium, assembly GCA_043775925.1. GTDB lineage: Bacteria > Acidobacteriota > Blastocatellia > RBC074 > RBC074 > JAFDVL01. Next base: position 11,942 of record JAYVRW010000236.1, on the reverse strand, counting down.
CTCTTCGCTGCCGCCAACCGTCGCCATTCGCCGCGTCGAGCGTTTGACCTTCGCCGTATTTCCGATCACTGGTTACAGCCTGACTTCTGAAACACGCGATCCGCAATCTTTACGCGACTTCGCGGCGTACACGATCAAGCCACGCTTAGCACGACTCGAAGGCGTCGCCAACGTCGCCGTAGCGGGCGGGCAAAACCGTGAATACCACGTCACGATTGATCCGCAGAAATTGGCGGCACGGGGCGTTTCAGTGCAACAGGTTTCTGATGCGGTGAAGGCTTCCAACATCATCGCTTCGCCGGGATTAGTGGATGAAAATCATCACCTTGAATTGGCGTTAGTCAGCGGTCAGGCGAAAAATCCTGAAGAGCTTAATAGCATTGTCGTAGCCAATATTAACGGCGCTCCCGTGACGATTGCCGATGTCGCTACGGTGGGAGGAGGCGCCGAGCCGAACTACACAATTATCACGGCGGATGGTCGTCCGGCGGTGCTCGTCAATGTCTTTCGTCAGCCTGAAGCGAACACGGTTTTTCTGGCGGATTCGGTCAAAGCTGAACTCGAAGCCATTCGCGCCATCCTGCCTAAAGACATCACCATCGCGCCATTTTACGATCAATCATTATTGGTTCGTGAATCAATGAAATCGGTGCGCGAATCCATCTTGATCGGGTTATTGCTTTCCATTTTTATTTTGTTTGTGTTCCTGCGTAACTGGGGAACGACGCTGGTGGCGGCAGTTGTCATTCCCGTGACGATTTTGACGACTTTTCTGGCGATGAAATTGGCGGGACTCTCGTTTGATTTAATGACGCTGGGCGGAGTCGCTGCCGCGATTGGATTGGTCATTGATGATGCGATTGTGGTGGTCGAAAATATCTATACGCATCTGGCGCGTGGGCAATCGCGAAGCGAGGCGATTGAAAGCGCGATCTCTGAAATCACTGTTCCGATCATTGGTTCGACGATTACTCCTGTCGTCGTATTTTTGCCGCTCGCCTTTCTGGAAGGCGTGACGGGAGTTTTCTTTCGATCTTTAGCCTTAACGATGGCGGTCGCGTTGCTGACTTCGCTGGTCTTGGCGTTAGTGTTTACGCCGGTGCTGGCGAATCGTTTTGTGAATTTTACTGGAACCATTGGCGATGAGGAAGAAAAGTCGGGACGCGTTTTGAGCTTTATTTTACGGGGCTATGAACGAGTTTTTGGCTTCGCGTTGCGACAAAGAATTTTTGTGATTGCGATCATCGTTGTTGTCGGGATCAGCTCCTATTTAATGTACAACAAGCTCGGTCAGGAATTTTTGCCGGAGTTCGACGAAGGCGGATTTATTCTGGATTACAAAACGCCGCCCGGTTCGTCGCTTCAGGAAACGAATCGAATTTTGCAGCATGTCGAAAGTTTGCTGAAGGAAAATTCTGATGTCGAAAGTTATTCACGACGGACAGGGATTGAACTTGGATTGAATGTGAGCGAACCCAACGTCGGAGATTTTTTGGTCAAACTCAAACCGAAACGTAAAAATTCAACCGATGCTGTCAAGGATGAAATTCGGGATGAACTCAAAAAATCTGAACCTGCTTTAGAGACTGAATTTATTGGGATTCTCAGCGATTTAATTGGTGATTTGGTCAGCTCTCCGAAGCCTATCGAAATTAAATTATTCAGTCAGGACCGAGCCGCACTGGAAAAGAAAGCCGCTGAAGTTGAAGACACCATCAAAAAAATTAAAGGTGTTGAGGACACTTTTAATGGGGTAGTTGTGAGCGGACCGGCGATTACTTTCAAAGTTGATCCGCAACGCGCCGCACGATTCGGCGTGAACGCGACTGACATTGCGAATACGGTCACGACGGCGATGACGGGCGATCCGGCTTCGACAATTTTGCAGCAGGGAAGATTAATCACGGTACGTGTCGTGTTGCCGAAAACTTCCAGTGCTTCGTTGGAGGCTTTGAAGGCATTGCAAATTCGCTCTGCGACTTCGAATACGCTCTTCCGTTTAGATCAAGTAGCAGATGTCGAATACGACGCCGGACAAGCTGAGATTCGGCGCGAAGGCTTACGCGAAAATATTGCTGTCACTGCGCAATTATCCGGCATTGATCTCGGCTCGGCGATTAATTTGATCAAGCAGAAACTAAAAGCAGAAGTGAAATTTCCTCCGGGCATGACCGTCGAATACGGCGGAGTTTATCAGGAACAACAATCAAGTTTTCGTGAACTGGCGATTGCGTTATTGCTGGCAGTCGCCCTGGTGTTTATTGTTTTGTTAATTGAATTTCGTTCGTTCGCGCATCCCGTAGCGATTGTGACGGGCGCAGTGCTGGCGCTCAGTGGCGTGCTGGCAATGCTGTTGCTGACCCACAAGACGCTCAACATCGTTTCGTTAATGGGAATGATTATGGTGATCGGCATCGTCGCCAAGAACGGCATTCTGATGCTTGACGCAGTGCAGGATCATTTGTCCGCTGGCGATTCGCTGAATGATGCTTTGCTCAGGTCTGGACGCAGGCGGTTTCGTCCGGTGCTGATGACTTCGCTGGCTGCGATTCTAGGCATGCTGCCACTGGCTTTGGCCCTCGGAGCCGGCGCACAACTGCTTCAGCCGTTAGCGTTGTCAGTGATTGGCGGATTGACGGTAGCGTTGTTGCTGTCGTTGCTTGTGACTCCGGCGGTCTATGCAATGCTGCATCGTAAGGTAGGGTAGGCGTCTCGCCGCCTGCCCACCTGTTTTGGCTTTCGACCAACAGCGACAGGCGGGACGCCTATCGTACCTGCGCCGTGACTGCATTGCAGATCACGCATAAATGCGTAAGACTGGAGTGCCAGTGTCCCCCGCTTGCCAACGTCGCGCGAGCGGCGTAAATAAGTTAGTGAGCAAGCTATTTTTAGAAAAATCCATGACGCTACGCCTGGAGCCGACGCTTGCGCTCCAGTCTAATCAATTTATGAAGATCAACCAATCAATCGCCACCTCTTTATGTCTCACCCTGCTTCTCTCGTTGTGCTTCACACCTGTGAATCAGGCGGCTTCACGCGCTCCCGTCCGCAGCAAAAATGGGATGGTCGCCTCGGTCAGCGAAATCGCTTCGCAGGTCGGCGTAGACATCATGAAACGCGGAGGCAATGCCATTGACGCTGCGGTCGCCGTAGGTTTAGCGCTCGCCGTCGTCTGGCCTGAAGCCGGAAATCTTGGTGGCGGGGGGTTTATGATGATTCGTCGCGCTGATGGCAAAGCCGTAGCGATTGATTACCGCGAAATGGCTCCGGCGAAAGCGCACCGTAATATTTATCTGGACGCGAAAGGGGATTACATCAAAGATTCTTCGGTGGTTGGATACAAAGCCGCAGGCGTGCCGGGCACAGTTGCGGGGATGGCGCACGCGCTGGAAAAATACGGCACGATGAAATGGGCGGATGTCTGCGAACCTGCACGGAAATTGGCGGCGGATGGCTTCACGGTTTCTTATCAGTTGGAAACTGGCATCAAAGCTGCGAGCGATAAACTAGCGTTGTTTCCTGAATCAAAACGAATTTATTTGCGTAATGGTAAGCCTTACGAGGAAGGCGAAAATTTTATTCAGCCGGAACTTGCAGCGACATTTTCGCGGCTCATCAAAAATGGCCCGCGTGAATTTTACGAAGGCGAAACGGCGCAACTCATCGCCGCGAGCATGAAGAAAAATGCGGACGATTGGATGACGCTGGAGGATTTGAAAAATTATCAGGTCAAAGAACGCGAACCGCTGCGTGCGATGTATCGCGGCAACGAAATCATTACGATGCCGCCGCCGTCTTCGGGTGGAATTGCGCTGATTGAAATGCTAAATATTTTAAGCCGCTACGATCTGGCAGCGATGGGATTTAATTCTTCGCGTGAGCTGCACGTCAAAGTCGAAGCGATGCGACGCGCCTTCGCGGATCGTTCGGAATATTTGGGCGATACCGATTTTGTGAAGGTTCCGGTGGCGGGATTAGTCGAAAAAAACTATGCCGATAAACAGGCGGCTTCGATTAATTTGGCACGCGCTTCGACCTCCGCAAAAATCAGGCAAGGGAAGCCGACCGGATATGAATCCACCGAGACGACGCACTTCACCGTGATTGATAAAGACGGCAACGTAGCGACAAATACTTACACCTTGAATGGCAGCTTCGGCAGCTACGCGACGGTCGAAGGCGCAGGATTTTTGCTGAATAACGAGATGGATGACTTTGCCGCGAAGCCCGGAACCGCGAATATGTACGGCTTAATTCAAAGCGAAAAAAATGCCGTCGCCGCACGGAAGCGCCCGCTGTCCGCGATGACTCCGACGATAGTTTTGAAGGACGGAAAAGTCTGGTTCGCGCTGGGAAGTCCGGGCGGCCCGACCATAATAAATACAGTCCTGCAAACGATCATTAATGTGATTGACCACGGTATGACAATGCAGGAAGCCGTAGACGCCCCGCGTATTCATCACCAATGGATTCCCGACCAAATCGTCTACGAACCCGGCGGAATTGTGATGGACGTGAAAGATAAATTAACCAGCATGGGACACCAATTCACCGACAAACCGCGCCGGATGGGAGATTGCGAAGCGATTATGATTGATCCGAAAACAGGAATGAGATTAGGCGCAAGCGATCCGCGCAGAGGTGGGAAAACGGTTGGATATTGAGCTAGGCAAGAAAGGTTTATTAATCGTGATAGTCGCTCAAAAATAATTTTCCTTCGTAATCAATCAAACCCAGACGCACACGATCCAGCCAGCCTTGTCGTCCGAGGACATTGCGTGAGAAATTTTCATCGGCGGCAAAATAGACCATAGAACTTGTTTCAATGCCAAGAACTGCAATCCCGATTTCGTGTCCATATGCGATGAAGCTACCAATGGGAGTACCAATTATTTCTTTTTGTCCCTGTTCAATATCAAGCCCAAGCAGTTCGCCGTAAATTCGTTGGAAGATGCAAAAAGACGCGCCTGTATCAAGTTTTGTCACTACTTCTATTTCTTTTTCACCGAGGCGTAGCAGTACGTCTACGGTAATTCCAGCTTGTCGCGTGTCGTAGCTGTGAACCACGTGAAAGCTCAATGATTCCGCCATTCCTACCATCCTCCAAAAGGTAAATCATCTTCTGCTTTGATTTGTTGTAACAATGGAGAGGCAACGCCAGCGGCAACAGCGTTCGCATAAACTTGTTTGCCATCTGTGCCAGCGGCGAGCAAACGATCTCCGTCCAGTGCGACCCATTGTCCCAAATATTTCGGTTTATTTTTATCCAGCCATTGTAAGGCACGCTGAAAACGTTCTTCTCGTTTTTCTATGCTTGCAGGCATTGTCGCAATTTCAGTCACCGGATGCTTGTCTGCCGTAGCGTCAAGTTGTTCCTGCCGATTGAACCATTCAACGAACCGCTCGCGGTCTTCGGATGGCAACGCCTTGACCATTTCGACAGCCTGCTCAAACGTGGTATTTTCCATAGTTCAACCTCAATTTCTATTGTACCGGAAATTTTCTGCTCTGAAAGCTTTAAGCGAGATGCAAGAGCGTTGACTCATTTCTCAGCCAGCATCTGCTGAATCTCTTCCGCGCTCAATCCCCAGCCTTGCACCAATATCTCTATTGCCGTTTGCAAATAATTTTGTGTGTACGGCACAGCTTCCACCATCGGTAACAAAATCATGACAGCTTCCAGTAAATAGTTAACCGAACGTTCACGGTTGGGTACGGATTGAAGATGATAAATAGCCAAATTGTTGAGCGTCGTAGCCACAAAACGCAAATAGGTGGCGGGATTGACCGCAGCTAATTTGCGATAGATTTCCAAGGCTTCGAGATATTCGGCTTCCGCCAGAGGCAAGTCGTTTTTAGCACAGTGCAAATTCGCCAAGTTGTTGAGCATCGTAGCCATATCTGGCAAATAGGTGGCAGGATTGACGGCAGCTAATTTTCGTTGAATTTCCAAGGCTTCGAAATATTCCGCTTCCGCAAGAGGCAAGTCGTTTTTAGTTTTGTGCAAATTTGCCAAATTATTGAGTGTCGTAGCCACGCCCGGCAAATAGATAATGGGATTGACAGCGGCTAAATTTCGCCGTATTTCCAAGGCTGCGAAATATCCCGCTTCCGCCAGAGGCAAGTCGTTTTTAGTTTTGTGCAAATTTGCCAAGTTGTTGAGCGTCGTAGCAACAAAAGGTAAATAGGTGGCGGGATTGACTGTCGCTAGTTTTCGTTGAATTTTCAAGGCTTCGAGATATTCGGCTTCCCCCAGTGGCAGGTTGTTTTTAGTTTTGTGTAAAATCGCTAAATTGTTGAGTGTTTCAGCGACATCTGGCAGATAGGTGCTTGGATTGACGGCAGCTAATTTTCGTTGAATTTCCAAGGCTTCGAAATATTCAGTTTCTGCCAGTGACAGGTCGTTTTTGGTTGTATGCAAATTTGCCAAATTGTTGAGCGTCGTAGCCACAAAAGGTAAATAGACGGAGGGGGTGACGGCGGCTAATTTGCGATAGATTTCCAACGCTTCGAGATACTTTAATGCTGTTTGCGCTAACTCATTTTTAGCACAGTGCAAATTCGCCAAATTGTTCAGGGTCATTGCGCGTTTGGAAACATCGCCGCCAACAAATTCATCTAAAAATTGTTGATAAAAGATTTCGGCTTGATCGAAGCGGTTATGGTTTTTTAGAAAAAATGCGTACTGAAATACATTGTCTTCGGTCGCAAACACCTTGATTGAACGCTCGAAATAATCGCAGGTATCATTCAGCCAATTCGGGTTTTCATACGCGGTGCGTTCCAGCAAGGCACTCAAATAAAACTCATCAGAATTGTGTTTGAGCATTTGCAGCCACTGTTCGATGCACGGTTTTTTCTCGACCAGCCGATCATTTTCGTCCTGCATCTGTTCGCGTTCGCTGTCAAAAACGGCGCGTGCGGCTGCGATTTCGCCTTTCTCAAAATGTTCTTTGGCGCGGCGCAAACGATCCGTATTGATTTCGATGCGGTCGAATTCTGCGGCTAATTGCGTCACATCTTTTTTGAATTGTTCGATGATAGGTTCTAATTGTGCAATAGCTTGGCTAATTTCCAATCGTTCCTGCGTTTCGGCTTCCGGCGTGCGCGAAAATAATTTTTGCTGCGTCTGCAATTGATTCAGCAGGTCTTTGTATTCCAGCGATTTGCCGAGTACTTGTGTGACGTTGATCGGGGAGTTCGTGACGTTCTGAATGCCGATGTTGAATGAGCCATCTTGTGAAATTTCGTTTGGCATAATGTGATGGGTTGCTGCTGCCAGAGCCTTTGTTTATTGATCTTCCGTCGCAGCACGACGCTTAACTGTAGCCGTGGCGTTTCAACCCACGGTAGCGAATACGCGAAAATATTGCGTCGCGTCAGCGACGGCTGAACCCAGATTTCAATCGTCACTACGCGACGAGATGGAGTTTTCGTCACCGTGGGTTGAAACTCCACGGCTAAACTCACTCATCGCTACGCGATGAAATCGGAGACTGTCGCCTAACGATTGAAATTAATCGTACTGCCGTGAATGTCTTGTGCTGCCTGATTATTATCTCCGGTTTGGGTGACCGTATTTTGCTTGATTTCCAGCGCAGGCAGGTTTGCCAACAACGCTTCCAATTCTTTGGCTACGGCAGGATTGGCTTCCAGACGGGGCGTTAATTTTTCCGCTAATTCTTTTTGTATATCCTCGTTTGTTGGGTATTTTTCCAACAAATTGAGCGTTGTCAATTCTTCGCCGACCAATACACCGCGTACCTTTTCCAGCATTGCACTGCGATTTTCAAAGGCTTTTTCGGCTGATTTTTCAGTGATTTTTTCGGCGGCTTTCATGGCGAGTGCGGCGATGACTCCTGTGACAATGGTTCCAATTGGCATAGCGTGTGATTCCTTTCACTGAGTAAAAATAAAATGCGGATCGTGGAGCCGGAGTATTGCTTGAAAATCAAAATTTCTCAATCAAAAATTTTAGATGGCTTTAAGTTCCAAATAGAACCTGCGGAGCAGGTGGCAAGCCTGTAGCCCGAGGTGCAAACCCCGGGAGAAATTAGCGTGAAAATAAATAGCCCGTGAAACGGGCGATAGATGATTTGCTATCACCCGTTTCACGAGCTATTTGTTTTTTGCACATCTTCCCTAGCGCTCACGCACTAGGCTCTATGCTTGTCACCTGCTTGGCAGGTTCTATTCGGAAGAGGTTTTAATTTTTGTTCATGCCTCGCAATTGAGTTTTTTCATTCGTTTTTCCTGTTTTTTTCAGCCAATTCCGCTTACTCCAATGAAGAAGAATTTTCGACGGGAGGTTTTATGAAACATCTTCTGACTTCGCGGTTTTCATTGGTTGTTCGTGCGTTTGCGCTGGCTGGATTGGCACTCCCTTTTTGGATTATCATGCACTTTGTTTTGCCGCTCTTTGTACCGACTTCTGTTTTGCGTGAATGGCGATGGGGAGTTGTTGCCATCGCATTTTTTCAGATTGTATTTGTCTCAATTTTCATCCTGCGACTGAAAGATGTCTGGATAGATGAAGATTATATTTATCTGGCAACGCTGCTGAGAAAAGCGCAGGCTCCGCTCGAAGCCATTACTTCTATCGAAGAAAATATACAGGGGCGAAAGCGGCAAATTAATATAATTTTCGGACAGCCGACGGAGATCGGGCAAAAGCTGTTATTTATTCCGTACTTCTCTTTTTCGAGCTTAAAAAACCATCCGGTGACAGAGGAAATCAGGCAGCATGTAATAGACAAACAACAACGAATGCAGTGTCATCAAGGTTTGCCTGAAGTGTGGGCACCTTAAATTTTCTCCGCAGTCCACATTATTTTTTGATGGAAAGGTTCGCTTCGATGCGACTTAATTCCATCAATGCCAGCGGGTATTCGACGAAGTTCTGATTGCCATTTTCCTGCACCCATTTTAAGTGCTGGATGGCTTCGTCTTTTTTGCCAGCCAGAGCCAAAGCACAGCCCAGATACGCATGCGCTTCGGTTAATTCATCGTTGTTTTTTGCGCTCTTGAGTAAATCTTTGCTTTTGATTTCACCTTTGAAATATTGCCAGACGGGCATCGGCCAGACATCAGCTTTTAGATAGCTACTGGCTTCGATGAGGAGCTTTTGCGCTTCTGCGCTATCGTTAATTTGGCGATAGGCGAGGTAGGTGAACAGGGCTAAGTAGGTTGATTTTGTTTGCACCCGATCCCGCATCTTCAGGCAGTTCTGACCGTATTCAATCGCCTCTTTATTCCTGCCTGCATAGACGGAAGCGAAGGTATGTAATTCACAGGATTGCACATTGAATGGCGCATTTTGCAGTGACCATTCGTAGGCTTCCTTGGCTTCTGCGTAACGACCGCGTCGCAAGGTTTCTTTCGCTAATCTTTGTGCCGCATAAAAAGCGCGCGGATCATATTTTATGGCTTGCTTGAGTTCGTTGATGCCTTCCTCGTCCTGCTTCATTTCAAGATAAGCAACTGCCAGATTCATGTGCGCTGAGCCGTAGTTCGGATTCAATCGGACGGATTCTTTTAAGGCTTTGATCGCCAATTCAAATTGCTTCGTAGTCAGATACGAAGTTCCCAGATTGTAAAAACTAAAATTGGAATTGGGCGCTAACGCATTTGTTTTATTGTACTCTTCGATGGCTTCGCCGTGTCGTTGCATGGCGGCGTAAATATTCCCCAACAGAAAATGCGCGTTGGCGGATGCGGGACTGATCTGGACGGCCTTTTGTGCCACTTCGAGTCCTTCCTGAAACTTGCCGATGCTGAAATAAGATTGTCCCAAACTCCACAGCGAATCGTAATCTTCAGGTCTGAGGTCAAGCGCTTTCTTGTACATTTCAATCGCCTGTCCGAAACGATTGCTTTGCAGAAATTGTTTACCTTGCTGTGAATACCATTCAAAGTTGGTCGGCGTTTCTTCTGTCTTTGGCAGAATTTGAGTGGTAGTCGTTTGTGCAGTTGCTGGCTGCGCTGGTACAGTCAGTACAAGCAACAATCCAATCATCAAATGGCTTTTCATCTTGTCCCCCTTACTGATATTTGATTAACAGAAATTTTTGGCTGAAGGGAGTATACATCTGCCAGGAAGAAAAGCAGAGTATAATTTGTGGCTCGTTACTCATCGCACTTCTTTTATTAAAATTCCTCAAAACTCTTGCTTGCGCTACATTTGCATTTGACAAGTCAGGCAGGTGGTACTAGGCTACGGCGTCTGTAGATTTGTGCCATTCAATTTCCCCCGTTGAAGATCATTGTCAATAAAATTTAAGGTTGGATCAATCTTACCGAATCCATTAGCTTGCGCTATTGAATTTTTTGAAGCGCTTCATATTCCTCATTTCCTTGAGTTTCTCGTGTCCTCTTGAGGTTTTGATGTAATGCCCTGGAAACACAAAAAAGCCAAAAGTTGTAAAAAGAGCCATACTTGTTTCCTCCTATATTTGTGCCGATAATTTCGTTTTAGGATGCGGTCGCCGCAGCCTCGGCAGAAATCAACGCTACCTTTAATCAGTCAAATGTGATGAGCCTTTTAAGCTTTGTCATGTAATAAAAAAGCCCCGTGGAGCCGGCAACCCACTATCCTCGCCTACGTGTACTTTCTGTGCTCTTTAACCAGACCGGAGGTTTTAGATGAAAGTCAGAGTTATCCTTTTGACAGTGCTTTTTGGCGTCTGTCTTCTCACCAATCTCAGCTTGCGCGTACCAGATCAAATGGTGGTGCAGGCGCAATCCACTTCAAGTTGCCCAACGGTGGAAATGCCTACTGTCACAGGTGGGTCGGGCAACGACGTTTATTTTCTTAAAGATCAGCAAGCGAAATTATCTTTGCTGAATGCGGGCGGCGATGCTTCATTTTTTGCCGCTGGCTACGACACCTTTGGGACCGATCCTGTGTTAGTTCCACTGTCAAAAGCCGGGGTCGTCGCGAAAGGCTTGACGCTTTCAACTCCCGGAGCCAAAGCCACAGCTCTTTCATGCCGTGATGCTTTCTGGGATATAAATTTCATGCTGGCGGGGATGGGCGCGAACGGCGGCGATACCATTCGGTTATTTATGCAGGCGGATCAGGCTGGCAATGGAGCTTTTAATCTGGCTACATTTGTCGTGAACGCTGATGGTAACGGCGCACGTCTGACGCAGCTTGAGCCAACAGCGACCTTGTTTGGCAATGGTCACATCGCATTGCCAGTAAATTCGACGCTGGCGTATTCGCAAAATGGTGGTAAGAGCGGCAAACGTTCTGAACAAATCACGATTGCGCTTTCGATGGATAAAAATTCTCCGACGATGAAGTGCCTGCATCTGGGGATTGAAATTGTTCGCAGCAGCGGCACAGGTTCCAGCGCAATTGTTCCGAACAGCATTGTTCTGACCCGCGAAGGCGCATTGAATGGCAGCGGGACAGGATTATTTTCAGGTGTCGCCGGAACTTATCCGACAGCAACTGCCTGTGATCGTGCTTGTCCGGTGTGTACGGGATGTGTTCGTGGCGTTGTTCCCAATGTGACGATTGGTGCTTCTGGCGATGCGTTCTTGTTGAAAACTCCTACGACTTTCACGCTGGTGAATTCATCAGGAGACGTGTCGTTCTTCCCGACCAATTATATTAATTTTGGCGGCAATGAAGTTCCGCAGGCGATTGCGACTGCCGGACAATCTGCGCTTGGCTTACAGGTTTCAGGATCAGGCAGCAGCGCGACAGCTTTGTCATGCCGCGATCATTTCTGGGATATTAATTTTATGCTCGCGGGTTTGGGAGCCACCGCCGGAGATAAAATTCGTCTGGTGATGCAACAGGACGACAGCGGAAAAGGGGCGTTCAGTTTGGCAACGTTTACGGTCAATGCTGATGGCAATGGCGTAACTTTGACGGGGCTGGAACCAACTGCCACGTTATTTGCGAATGGACACATCGCGCAAAATGTCGGCGC
>JAYVRW010000235.1:0-4708 GCA_043775925.1 Blastocatellia bacterium | reverse complement strand
TAAAATGAATACCACTAACAATCCAAAGAACGAAAAATAATGGGTCAAAAATCAGTCGAGGAACAAGATCAAAAGACCCCACGAGTCCAACACTTTATTAATCGAGTCTACAAGGCCATGAGTTCAAAAAACAACAGTGAATCGGCGGCTCCAGCGCACGATACTGAACAGGAAGCCATCGGGTCTGAATCATCCGAAGAAATGGAGGAGGCGGAAGTCGTGATAATTGATCACGAACAATCTGACTCCAGCTTCAACGTGACAGATCACAGACGCGCTACGATTTCAAACGAAGATGATGATGAGCAGTTTGCGTCCAACGATCTTGATGCGTATGAAATTGATTTAGACAAAATAAATTTTGACGACGATGGCTCGCACGAAGTTGAAATCAAAGAGCTACAGGCAAAGTTAGAGGCCAGAGATCATTATCTTCAGGAACTTGAAACGCGGATGAAAGAATCTGAAGCCCGACGTGATGAGGCTTTAAAAACCAGCGAGGATTACGCTGACCGCTTTCGCAAAGCGCAGTTGATGGTCAAAGCCGAAGCTGACGAAATGCGCCAGCGGATGCAGCGAACCTTCGATCAGCGATTGGAAGTTTCTCGTGGTGATGTGGTCGCTACGGTTCTGGATACGCTGGATAATTTGCAGCGTGCGATTGCCGCGACGGAGCAATCCACGGATCAGGGCGCAGCTTTTGATTCGTTGCGTGATGGCATTAAAGCTACGGCTGAAATGTTAGAGACGCAGCTTATCAAGTTAGGCTTGGAGACGGTGGTGTCAGAAGGTGAAATATTCAATCCCGAAGTTCATGAAGCCGTCGAAATTGCCGCTGTTGATGCTGAGTTGGACAACCAGGTTCTGGCTGAGCTACAACGCGGTTATAAATTTAATGGTCGCTTGTTGCGTCCTGCTCGCGTGAAAGTCGGTCGGGCGAGCTAAAGATTTTTGTAGAAGCCCGCACGGACGAGCGATAGAGGAACCACTTCGTCGCATCGTTGATAACGCTGGACAGGGCGGCTCATTGATCGTTGGCAAGCTGCGCACCGAAAAAAAATATCGGTTATAATGTAGCTACTAACAAGTTTGAGGACTTGATGGAATCGGGCATCATTGATGCGGCGAAAGTGGTACGCATCGCATTGCAGAACGTGGCTTCGGTGGCGGCGCTGATGTTGACTACAGATGCGGCAGTTGGTGAAGTGTCTGAAGCTGCTGCTCAGGGTGAAGCTGCCCACTAATTTTATTCGGAATTGTTGTTGTAAGGGAGAATACTACCGTGCTTGATTTAGGACCGTTAACAGACAAATTTTCAGATTCAGGTCAGAAAATTATTTATCGCGCAATCGAAGAATCGCGGCGGCGCGATCATAACTTTTTATCGGTCGAGCATATTTTTACTGTGTTTGGCGAGGTGGAAAGCAATTTATTTCTGGAATCTATGACCTCCATCGGCGTAGACCCGGAAGCTGTCCGCCAACTTCTGGAAATTGAACTTTCCAAGAGTCGTCAATACATCGGCAAGAAGATGTATATTCCCGATCAAACGCGTGAATTATTTAACCGCTCGCTCAAGCGCGCTCGTCAGCATGGGCGGCAAACGATTGATTCCATTGATTTGTTTGTGACGCTTTTTGCTGATCCGAATGGCATCCCCGCAGAAATCCTGCGACGCCTCGGCGTTGATCCGCAATACGCCGTAGAAAAAATTGTGCAGCGCGTTCGCAACCGCGAAGAGCAGGACGAATCAATGCGCAAAAAATATGAACTACCACCGTATTTGAAGCATTTTGGCACTTCGATGAACAAGCTGGCGCGGCAGGATAAACTGCCTCCGACCATCGGACGTGAATTAGAAATCAAGCAGATGATCGAAATTCTGTGCCACCGCGAACGGGCGAATTCTCCGATGTTAGTGGGAGAACCCGGCGTCGGCAAAACTGCTGTCGTCGAAGGCCTGGCGCGACTGATTGAGCTTGAGCCGGAAAAAGTTCCGGCACGGCTTCGTAATGCACACGTCGTAATTTTGCAGATGGCGGGACTCGTGGCCGGAACGATGCTGCGCGGAATGTTCGAGGAACGTTTGCAGGGCATCATCAACGAAATCAAGGAACGTCAGGAAATTATTTTATTCGTTGACGAAGCCCATACAATTATTGGTGCAGGTTCCGCGATGGGCGCGTCTTCTGATGCTGCGAATATGTTCAAGTCTTCGCTGGCGCGGGGCGAAATCCGCATCATCGGAGCTACGACGCTGACCGAATACAAAGAATATATCGGCGAAGATGAAGCCCTGGCGCGACGTTTTCGTTTGGTCAAAGTCGAAGAGCCAACGCTGACACAGACCCGTGAGATTTTGTTTGGATTGCGTGCCAGACTCGAAAAAAACTACTCCGTTCAAATTACGGATGCGGCGATTGATACGGCGCTGGAAATGGCTCCGCGCTATGTTCGCAGTCTGCATTTGCCAGACAAAGCGATTGGTTGGTTGGACACGGCTTCGGTCAAAGTCGAGATTAACGAATCCGATGTAATGCAGGTTTTGCCGGAGCACATCATTGATGTGATTTCTCAGGAATCGCGCATTCCCAAAGATTTGATTTATCGTGAGACGGGCGACCGTTACCGCGATCTGGAAGACATTCTGGCGCAGCGCGTCATCGGTCAGAAAGATGCAGTCAAGGCTGTCGCACAACGTCTGCGCCTGAACAAAGGGCCGCTTAAAGATAATTTCTACAAACCGGATGGCGTGCTGTTGTTCTTAGGCCCAACCGGAGTTGGAAAAACCGAACTCGCCAAATCTGTCGCGGAAGCAATGTTCGGCGATGAGCAAAAAATGGTACGCATTGATATGAGCGAATATCAGGACGGAACCATCGGCATCGAAAAATTGATCGGCATGCCACGCGGGATTGTCGGTTCAGAGCGAGGCGGAATTTTGACAGAAAAGCTCCGCGAAAATCCTTATACAGTTTTACTTTTGGATGAAGTTGAAAAAGCTTCCCCGTATCTGCTGAACCTGTTTTTATCGGGCTTTGACGAAGGTTGGATCACGGATGGTCGCGGCAAAAAAGTATATTTGTCAGATGCGATTATCATTATGACTTCTAATCTGGGTTCTGAGAATTTTAAGAAATTCATGAAGCCGCTCGGTTTTGGCAATAAGACGATTGACGATACTGTCGAAGTCAAACGCGAAGTCATGAAGGCTGCTGAAGAACGCTTCTCGCCGGAATTCCGTAATCGTATTGATGAGCTGATTGTCTTCTCTCCGCTCACGCAGGATGAAGTCAAACAAATTGCTCAAATCTACATCGGAGCGATGCGTAAGCGGATGGAACAGCAAGGCAAAAAAGTCACCATCACTGATGCTGCTCTGGCGTATGTGGTTGAGAAGGGCTTCAGTACAACTTATGGCGCACGCTTTTTGAAGCGTACGATTGACGAACAAGTGAAGCTTCCGATTACCAATATTTGGAAGGGATTCAATTCATTCGTCGTTGATACGATAGACGGAGCTTTGGATGTTCGCGGCGAGTAAGAAGTCTGAATTTAAATTGGTACAAAGGTCACTTATGAAAATGAGAGACCTTTTTTTATTTATAAAAAAACCACTTGACAAAAAATGGGAGGAGTAGGATTCTGCGCGCTGTCCACTAAATAAACAGATAGATTGAAAAAGAAGTACAAGGGATACGATCCGGGGTTGAATTGCCTTTTCAATCCTTGAGATGCTTTTGACAGGCGAACCTTGCGCCATCGCCTTCGATCTTTTGGAAGGCTTTTCTTAACCAGTGTGAAAGCAGTGAGAACGCTTGAACGCAAGCTGCTTTTGACCGATGAAGGAGACGAATCAGGTGAAATTTCTTACGCCCCCCGCAATTCTCAGGCCAGAATCCTGGCGAAACAATTCTTATCATTGGCTTTATCGTACCTGCTGATTTTTTCCAGTACGACGGCTTTTACAATGGCCACGGCTCGCGCGCAAGCCGTAGATCAACCGGACACTCCGAAATTGAAAACCAGTACGGGCGAAGCAGTGCTGCGAACCACGGAACCTCCGATGAAGAATTTGCCGAGCCTGGAGGAAATGAAGCGCAAGGGGGAAGAGAACGACCAGGCTGACAAAATTAAAAAAGTGAAAACCGAGGCGGAGCGCTTGCCGCAGGCAGTGCGCTGCCGCCCTGCCGATAAAGATTGTCAGGAGTATTGGAAGAAACAAGGCAAACCTTCCAGCAATATCGGTTGGCTGATGCCATCGGACAACCAAACCAACTCTTTTACCAATTTGATTGCCTCAAATCTAAATCCCTACACTAAATTATTTCCACCAGCGATGCGCCGGATGCAGGTTCGCAGCTAGTAGTTGGCAGTTTGCAGCAGAAAACTGCGAACCGTGAACTAACAACTGCGAACTCGCGCGCGGTCGCCCTGATGCAGACAGGCGTAACGTATGGCGGATACCAGACCGAAATTACCCAGCGACGCAATGAAACGGGCAGTGACAGTCTGTTTTCAGGCAACTATCATTGGAGCGCGCCCATCGTTGGATTGCCGGGACGCGCCGGACATGATTTCGGGTTGTCACTCTCTTACGATTCCCATGTATGTGAATCAGGGGTTGAACGAATTCGACTGTTAAAAATAAAGGAGTTACAGACGCGAGCTGCGCTTGCTTCAGCTTTTTCGAGGTTGTAAGTCCTTA
>JAYVRW010000234.1:0-17365 GCA_043775925.1 Blastocatellia bacterium | reverse complement strand
AAGTTATAAAGAATAGTCGAAGTTGGTTGTGCAGTGGAGCTGCAAGTAGAAATTGCAACCAACGTTATTGAAATAGCTATTAATCTGAATATCATTTTATTTCCCTCTGTCAATTCTCCACCTTAATTTTCTTGTTTTTTGTCTAGACTTTGGGAAGGCGCTATATGTAGCGAGGTAAAATACTTCAAATTTCGCTGAAATTTATCTCGTTTAGTACTAACTCATTCTCTAAAATTCTCCGTCCCAGCCTAAACTTCCTGGTAAATATAAATTTACTTCAACACTTCCTGGCCCTACCGAGCGAAACCCTAATTCACCTTCCAAATTTATTTCATCTAAGGTTTCGTGAGTCCGGCTGAAATTAAGTAATAACTCTGCAAATAAAATATTTCCTTTATCTCTCCCGAAGCCTCTAATGACATTCCTATTGTTCCAGTCTTCATGAGTCGTTAAGCAATCCTCATCATTGGTTAAGTTAAATAATGGTAAGCTTGAAGTATCAGGGTGATGTATAAAAGGATGTCTTCCGATAATAGGTTGAGGGTAGTATTTGAATAAAAAGCGTTGTGAAAAATAGCCAATGTGAGAATTTTCTTCTGTTGGATACTGATAGTCAAGAATAAGCCGCTTTATTTCAGAAGACGGGTGAGTTAAGTTGAAGTGAATTTCCTGAGGAGCCTGGTGAAATAACTTTGAGAGAATGAGTAAGCCTAAATATTTATAAGTAATTTTATGAGCTTGAATTGAAATAGCTGATACGCTGGTATTTGTGTAACCAGAATAATCGTGATGAGATTTCTTAACGATGATACTTTCAGTACTTAAATCGCCTGGCATTAAAGGGATTGTATTTGAAGAAAATACAAAATACTCATCTTCAGCCTCTGATATTTTCTTTGAGTATTTACCGATAGCATCTATTAGGTCGCAAGTCATATTTTGGCTCCAGCATTTATCACGGTTATAAGGAGTAAGAGTTTTTCAAGTAGGGTGCTGCATCTCACGAATCAGCTAACATTGGCATTCTGCAATATCCAGATGAAAAGACGTTGAAACGAATTAACGCCTTTTCACAATGAAAACTTACTAGCGATAGAAAAATAAGTAAGTGTCTGCTCTGGCGTTTGGATCAGTTCTTGCGATCCAGAGAATTCGCCCATGATTTTTTAAATCAGTGAATCGGCATAAGGCGTCTCTGACTTGTAACTTACTTGCAACAAAATTAAATTGGTAATCCAGATTAAGGCGTCGCATTTCATGAATATCCCCCCAACCTTGAAAATTAACAGTAACTCCTAGTTTTCTAAGCTCAGGTACTAGTTCTCGTGCAGTGCCTTTGAATTTAACTCTTGGGATCGATTTTTCTAGGCTATAGTCTTTCCTGTTATTTAGTGTAGTTTCCTTTAAATGAATAATACTGGGATTATGATTGTTGATACTGTATGTAAGTCTTGGAAATTGTTTTACCAGTTGAGCCAGTGCTTTTGGTAGTTTTTCATTAGTGAGCGATTTGGTTATCCATAAAGCTTCAATCTGATTGGCCGCCTCCCCAGATAAACAGCATCCTTCTTCAAGTGTGAAATAACAATTTTGATTTTTTCCCAACTCATTTAGAAACATCAGTAACGGTAAGCTATCTTGCGTAGGGTCTAATTGTGATTTTTGGATATTAACGTTGGCATTTACTGAATTGAACATAAACATTCCAAAAAATATTAAAATTTGAACTTTCATAAATCCTCTATACATAAGAATCAGTGTGATGATCATAATCACACTGATTCTTCATAGTTAGCACTTAAAACGAGTTGAAAATAGCTATCATTTCGTTTGTAATCCTTGCAAGATACTCAGGACTTCACTTGTAACGGCTCCTACTTTTAAATCCAGTTCCGCACGTTTGTAAGCCCCCTCTAAATCTTGATTTCCCAGGATTTTTTCGTATTGCTGACCTGCCTTAGCGGTCATCCATCCCAGCTTTTGAAATTGAGGCAAAAGTTCAAGGACATACTTAGCTCGTTCTGATTTTGAAAGATTAAAGAGCTTGTCAACTGGACCAATCGTGTAACCGATTGGCCACGCTTCATAACTAAGCTCACCTAAAGACTCTCCTAACTCTCCTGGTATGTCTTCACCTACGCCCAATGTGCCAAATTTTCCTCCATTCACCCTACATCTGACCAGCCCTGGTAGAGAAGGGGAAAAAAGAGTGAGTTGGATGGTTTTCCCTGCCAGTATCTTTGGGTGGGGAGGTAATGGAGCAAATCTTATCCAGTTACCACTATTGGTATCCATGAAAGCGAAGGCTCCTGTACTCATGTTGCCAAGCATCACATTTTCGACTACAGAAGGTCGTTTGGGTAAAATATTAGTGCTGAAGTTTTCCACAGCAAACCCACTTAAATAATCACCACTCGTTGCCAGACTCTTAACATTGTATTTATACTGATAAGTATCTTTAGACATTATCGTCATGGCAGATACAACCACATCTACACAATCAGGTCGTTGAAATACAATCACTTTTTCCTTGCCATCATAGCCGATCCATTTCAAGTTGTATTTTCCAGCTTTAGCATTCGCCCATTCAATCTTAGGTTTTGGATCATAAGTAATTTCTTTGTTAGTTTTAGGATCAATCTTAATTACCCTTTTAGCCCAGGTCATAGGAGATTTTACTTCGAATTCCCTTTTCTGCAATGGCAATCGTTGAAGCCGTTGAGCAAATAAATCCAGAGAAATTAATGCCAATATCATGGCTAATAGAATAGGGCTTCTTTTCATAAACAAGCCCTCTCAATTTATCATTCAAATCAAAAGACACAGCAAAATACTGTGCCTTTTGATTTATTGAAATCGTCAATTGTTCTGGCTAGCACATCTGAATTACTTAACTGAAAAATTGATCACCTGCCAATAAAAGTCATCAGTAACTCTTTGACCAGAATTTAGTGGACCTTGTTCAAAGTACTTTCCACCCAACATTTCTTTCGTCGTAATTAATCTAACGACCCAAGCTGAGTTTCCCTGCGCGGCAACTAAACCATTAAGAATATCCCGGACTTTTGCATTCTGGAAATTCAATGATACCTTGCGTTCGTTACCTTCTTCTGACGGGTAGCCATAACCACCATTCCAGCCTTTAGCATACTTGCCAGGATTAAGGGTGATCCTAATTTGCTGTCTCAGACTACCTTCAGCATTTCTCAAATTACTTTCCGAGAATCTAATACTAGGAATTCGCAGGTTTAAAAAGTTTTTAGAGCTTGTAAGAACTTGCGCTTGATAAATAAATACTAGAGACTCCCCAAATGTAACCTTGTAGCCTGAAATTCTTCCTACAATTAATTTGATTACATCCTGTACAGTACTGGTATTCCCTAGAGAGGAAAGAGGTAAGTCTGGCGGAATTTTCTTATCTAATGTTTCGACCCACTCAATTCCCATTGGAATCTGATACTGTCTGGCAACTTCGATCAATTGCTCGATGGGTTGATTAGGTTTCGGAAGCTGTTCCACTCTTTGCTTAAGCTTTTCAGGAAGTGCTTGCGCTGAAGCTGCTATTGAATACCCAAAGGCTAGGTAGGTAAGTAGAAAAGTGAGGCAATATAAAGAAATAACATTAGTTTTTATACTCATAAATTTTCCTCGATTATGCTGTTACTTTCCTGCAACCGTAATACTGTTGCAAGACATAGTAAATGGGAGTGCGATTGAATATCCATTAACCGTATAATTTTGAGTTCCAGTCTGCACACACATGCCACCGTTTACACAAGCAGTACTGCAAATAGAGTAATTATGCGCCCAGATACCGTTGTTATTCGTACTTGGACCTGGTGGAGTTCCTTCACCTTGGGCTGGAACAAAACAATTATTAGGTACAATATTATCCATAGTATCCCAGCAAGGTATTGCTCGTGAAATCGGTGATCCTAGATGATCTGTCAATTGCCAACTTATACCTTTCTCCCATCCTGCTGATCCTGCTCCACATCCGGTAAAAGCTCGATCATAATAGGTAGCATACCATGCATAAGTAGTAGGTTTTTGAACGGTACAGTTGATTGAGCTACTGAATGGGTAGGCGGTACCATTATAGGTATACGTAAATTTTATAGGGACATCACCTTTTGCATCGCTTTGGGTAACTGATTTGACAGTAACTGTAGCTGAAGTTGCATTTAACAGAGTTACTTTATTACTGGTTGTTGTCCACGACCAGGTACCACTCGCTGGATTAGCCGTTGCGGTGATAGTTATTGAATCAACATAAGGTGAGCTACCTTGTGGTGCAGTTCCTGAAGCAAGTGGAATACCTAGGTCACCTTGCGAACTATTCCAATTAAGTTGAATTGGTTGCACAGTACAGGTCGTAGGAGCGACTATGTTTTTGGGAATACTTGAACACCCAAATCCAGTCCATATTTTCTGTGTTGCGCCGAACGACGCGTAAAGGCTAGTCGTACCAGTCCCAATAGCAGTCGCAATATTTCCATTGCAACTGGCTATTGTTGGATATTGTGAAGAGAAAGTTGACTTGTAATTCACGTCATAGAAGGAAGAATAAGTGTTATAGCAAAGCCAATCTCTTTCCTGCGCAAAAAGGTTTGTGACTCCTCCAATAAAACCAGAAATACTGGATGGCAATAATCGCGATTCATAATAACTGTAACCACAATTACATTGACATTCATAGGTCGAGACCAGTCCATTCGCGGTGTCTACGGTCTGCGAGCGTCCAATAAAAACTTTGTCGGTGTCACCAAGATAGCTCCACGCGACGTGACCGGAATTTGCCGTGATCGGAATCGTATTGCCTTCTGAACCGGTTTCCTGCGAATCCCTGATTTTACGAACATCAAAGGCGGTCGTTTCTCCGGCTGCCAGCAAGCGCGTATTCGATCCCCAGCGATTCAAGACGCCTTGATCGGAATACACGATGTCGAGATGAAAACGTTGCGGCGAAGTAGTTGTATTTTTGATGAAAACCACCGTGGACGCAGTGCCATTCACGAACCACGGATAACCACCTGTGCTGCTCATTCCACCTTGCGGGTCTTTCATGGGCACGGTGAAAACCTGATTGCCGTCTGGGGAAACGCTATGAACGGTAGCAATCACGCTTCCAAACGCACCTGTGTATTCCAGTTCTAAGCCTGCTGTCGCAATTTCAGTCTGTGTCAAAGTAGGATTAGCAGTATTGAGAATTTTAGTTTCGCCCGCAGCCAGTGAGGTTGGCGGCAATGTAATTGTGGTGAAGGTACCATTTTGTTTTTTCAATGGAATTCGCGCGTTCACCGTTGTCGCAGTATTTCCAATGTTGCGGACGGCAATCACAGGCTTGAGAATCGCGTTATTCACACTGCCAAGTCGTAAGCCGGTGCCGTGCAACTGCGTAGTTTTCCCCTGTGCCGGATCAGTAAAATTTACTGCGGCGGAAAATCCTTTGGCTTGATCTGAAACATGAATCATTGCCAGCAATGCGCCGCTGGCTCCATTGTGTGTTATTGAAACTGCCCCGGCAGTAGACTGGTTCACTAATCCTTTTGGAAGTTTAACGATTGAAGTTTCATTGGGGCTTAGTGAGCCATTAATCGGGTGATGTCCATTCGTCCCGACAAATGTGGCATCTCCGTTAAGCGACAAGGCTTGCGAAGTTGTATTTGTGAGAATTACATTTACTTCCGCATCTACTGAGGGAATTGCATAAACGGCTTCGAGTTGAGGGGAAGAAAACTTCATACCCGGCTCCAACATTTGTTCGTCAAAGATTAAGCTTTTTGCTGTATTCACAATCCGTAAACCACCACCAAGTTCCATCATTCGACCCAGGTAAGTGAATTCAAAACTGCCGGATTTAAAATTTGGTCCCGCAGTGCTGGCAATCGCATTGAGATCAACGTTCATAGAAGATTCAGGGTTCACCAAAACCTGTCCAGCCGTGAATGTTTGTCCGTTTTTCCCGTGCAAAATTGGCGTCACCGCGATGACATACGCACCTTTATTGTTGAGCGTCAGGGTAGAAACGAAATCATCTTCCGTATTGTAATAAGAGCCGATCATTCGACGCAAAGTGTTAGGTTGTGTCGAGCAACAACCACCTTGCGCGGTTGGATTATTCGATGCCTCTTCTCCCGCAGAATTATCAAGATGCGCTGATGAACGCAACTCCATAAAACGTGTGGTCATCAATACAACCACGAGAGATACTAATCCCAATCCCGCTAAAGCGGGGAACTTTTTACTGCGCCACAATTTGTTGACGCTCGCAAATAGTAAAGGTAATCTTTGCATGACATTTCCTCCTTATGGAAATTGTTAATAGACAGGGCAAGCTTGCTAAGCGTCGAAACTGAAGCAGGCTTGCCCGTTTTGTTGTAACGGGAAAAAACTTTGCAGGGTAATTTACGGCACAAGAGTTGCGCAGACAGACAGACAGAGTAGCCTGTTGCCAATCTTGCTGGCGGAAATTCTAATTTGTAATGTGTCGAATCAGTTGGAGGCATGAAGGGGGAATCCGCATCCTTTCCGTTTCTTCGTACAAGAAACACCTTTGACAATTACGAATACAAATGATTGAGCAGGGATAGTAACGCGTCCATTTGTCTGGCTGCCAACGGCTAGAAGGCACTTTTTACTAACAACTTGAGACGCGCAAACCTTATACCCGGTATCCGATTGGTGTCAAGGGCTGACTGGATGGGATAATTTTTATCCAGCTAATTGAATTTTACTTTGAGGAATTTTAATTTTCCGACTTGCAATAAAATTTCCGGCGCGGTGGCGATCTCAATGCTGAGGTTCGCGTCGGAGATTTTTTCGTTGTTCACTTTGACGCCTCCTTGCGCGATTAATCTTCGCGCATCGGCTTTTGAGGAAGAAAGATTGGTAGTCACCAACAGGTCTACAATTTTTATTGAAGCCTCGGCGTGACTGATTTCTGTCGTCATTAAATCGCTCGGAGCTTGATGTTCGCGGAAGCGGCGATTGAATTCGGATTCGGCAGTATCAGCGGCAGTCTGCGAATAGAAATCCGCCACGATGCGTTTGGCTAAATCCACTTTGGCATCGCGTGGATGCTTTGACCCATCCGCGACAGAGGCTTTGATCTGTGCGACTTCGGTACTCGAAAGATCGGTTAATAATTCATAATAACGCCACATCAAATCATCGCTGACGCTCATGGCTTTGCCAAAAATATCGTCCGCAGATTCAGTGATGCCGATATAATTCGCCAGACTTTTCGACATTTTGTTGACGCCATCCAACCCTTCCAGCAGCGGCATCGTCATGACAACTTCTGGTTCCTGTCCATACGCACGCTGAATTTCTCGTGCCATCAGCAAATTGAATTTTTGATCTGTCCCGCCGAGTTCAACGTCAGCCTCAAGTGCCACTGAATCGTAGCCCTGCACTAACGGATATAAAAACTCATGGACGCTAATCGGGACCCCACTTTGATAGCGTTTGGTGAAGTCATCACGTTCCAGCATCTGGGCGACAGTGGCTTTGGCGGTGAGTCTGATGAAATCAATGGGGGTGAATTGATTCATCCAACGCGCATTAAAATCAATGATCGTTTTTTCAGGATCAAGTAATTTGAAGACCTGCGTTTTATAGGTCTCGGCATTCTCAGCAATTTGTTCAGGCGTCAGTGCTGGACGCGTCGCATTGCGTCCGGTCGGGTCTCCGATTAATCCGGTGAAATCTCCAATTAAGAAAATGACCTCGTGACCAAGTTGCTGGAAATGGCGCATTTTTCTGATTAAAACGGCATGCCCCAGATGCAGGTCAGGGGCTGTTGGATCAAATCCGGCTTTGACGCGAAGTTTTTTCCCGTGCTTGTCCGCTTTAATTAATTTTGCTTTGAGGTCTTCAGGGCGGATCACGTCCACCGCGCCTTTGGTCAGGTATGAAATCTGTTCGTCAAGTGTCATGGATGGAATCTAAATAATTACTATTGTTTTTTTAGTTTTGATGCCAATAATTCTCGTACTTCGTTGAGCTGCGCTTCGTTTTCAAGAGCGCGTTTCGGAATCATATTGAAAACATCTTGGCGATAAATTAAGAGGAAGGCGTCGGGCGTTTCCATCCAGCATTGATAAAATTTCCAATCCAGATTCGATTCAATTCCGTGGAGCAGATAATGTACCCCCAGTTTATTGAAGCTGACGAAATGTTCAGCTTGTAAAATTGGTTCGCGTTTCCATCGTTGGCGTAATCCGAGGCGGCGATAGAATGGCGTACAAAAGAAAAAAACACTGGCAAAGAGGATGACGCCACAAAGAATCGGAGGCATGTTCAGAAAGAAAAAAATGAGCGCACCAATCGCAAAAACTATGGCTGCGGCGCGTTCCGGTGACAGGACTCCGTAATAGGAAAGCATGTATCTTTCCGCCGTAAAATATTCTTTCCAGTCCAGGTGAAATCGTAGCTCATTGGTCATTGTTTGACTCCTTCACGATAACCCAGCCGGGTTCGTGCATTTAAATCCGCCTGCTCTAAGTTGACTCTGATCGTTCGCCATCGGCCTGCATTGCGAGAATTGGCAGATTCATAGGCGATAGTATATTGCTTATGTAATTCGTCAATCAGGTCAGTAAAAATCTTTTTGAGTTGACCACGACTCGTCGTAAAAAATCCGCCGTTAGCCGTGATGTATCTGCCGCCTGTTTCTTCCGCCAATTGCCGCAGTGCTGTGGCACCGGATTGCCGCTCAGGCGAGCGTTTCGCCTCACCTTTTGTATTGACCAGATCAATTGAATAAATTGCGACTCCGGCGAGGAACGTATCGCGTCCGGCTTCGTGTAACGTTTTCTGGCTGGTCGTATCGGCGCCATCAGAAATCAGGATGAGGACTCGGCGGCGTTCGGGGCGTTTCCTTAAATCTTCAGTCGCCCGCAAGACGGCATCGTACATGGGCGAATCACCCTGACCACGAAGTTTTTTTAGTAACGGCTTCAGGTCATTAACACTTGAGGCAAAATCACGAATTTGCTGCGCACCGCCTTGGCCGAAGGAGTAAATCGAAAGGACATCATCCGGTGCGAGGCGATTGGCAAGATCAAGCACGGATTTGTTAATCCGATCCAGGTCTTGCGCTAAAGTGCTGCCGGACGTGTCAATGACGACTGCCACGGCAAGCGGCGCGTCTTCATTTTGAAAATCAGAAATATCCTGAAGCTGTCCGTCTTCCAGTAACTTGAAAGCGCGCTTATCGAGTCCGGTAATGTATTGACCTTTCGGGTCTTTGACGGTGATATTGATAATTACCTGCTCCGTGGACATTTTGATGACATCGGTGACGATTCCGCTGACTTCTTTGTCGGGAGAATTGAACAGCTCAATAAATTGATCGCGCATCTGACTGGTAATTATGAATCCGTTATCACGAAAAGACCTGCCGAAAATTGACAAGAAATTCGGATCACTTTGTTTGCCAGTCGGTGCGTGGCAAATGGCGCAGTCAGTTCTTTTCTCCGCGATTGAACGCGGATCAAGCGCGTAAAGATTTAAATAGCTTGGATGCCCGATAGTTTGCAAAGCTCCAAGCAAAAGCAATGAAGTAAGAGCGATGATTTTAACAATTCGTCTGGTAGCCATAATATTTTTCCCAAGGGGGAGTAGAATTCTGCCACAAGACGTTCGATGCTGAAAGTTAAGAAACGGTTGATTGTCGGGTTAACAACTTTTCGAGATGAAAATTAAGTGCCTTCTGGACAATCACAACTTTCTGTAGTTATACTTTCGCTTAGCTCTTACCCTATTAGCCAAAGGCTTTCACGCAATGAAATTTGGTGTTGTCGTTTTTCCCGGCTCCAATTGTGATCACGACACGTATCACGTCATCAGTAAAATCGTTGGACAACCAGTAGACTTCATCTGGCATAAACAGGATTCAGTTGAAGGCTTCGATGCAATTATTTTGCCGGGAGGATTTTCCTACGGCGATTATCTGCGGACAGGCGCGATTGCGCGATTTTCTCCCGTGATGCAGGCCGTTAAAAATTTTGCCGATCAGGGCGGATTCGTTTTAGGAATTTGCAATGGCTTTCAAATCCTCTGCGAAACGGGACTGTTGCCCGGCGTGCTGCTGCGCAATCGTGATTTGAAATTTATCTGCGAACACGTCCACGTGAAAGTTGCGAATACGGATTCGCCTTATTCATCGGCCTACAAGAGTGAACAAGTGTTACGAATTCCCGTGGCGCACGGTGATGGAAATTATTTCTGCGACCCGGAAACATTGGCGGAACTGGAACAAGCGAACAGAATTTTATTTCGTTATTGCGAAGCCGATGGGGCGGTGACGGAAACTGCCAATATTAACGGTTCACTCCATAATATCGCGGGCATCTGTAATGCCAGAGGCAACGTCCTCGGAATGATGCCGCACCCGGAGCGTGCGGCGGAAGAGGCCCTCGGAAGTCACGATGGATTAGCGATGTTTACTTCAATGACCTCCGCGCTTCGTGAAAAATTAAAAACAAAATAAATATCGGTCTCTGGACTTTGTTTTTTTGATCTTTGCATCTCCTGATCGCAAATGAGTACATGAACCAAAGATCAAAGACCAAAAGCCAAAGACCACCATGCAAATTACTCCTGAACTTCTCGCGCAACACAACATCAATCCATCCGAATACGAACGCATCAAGGAACTCATGGGGCGTGAGCCGAGTTTTACGGAGCTGGGGATTTTTTCAGTGATGTGGTCGGAGCATTGTTCGTATAAATCCACGCGGCTTCATTTGAAAAACTTACCTGTTGAAGCTGAATGTCTGGTGCAAGGCCCTGGCGAAAATGCCGGCATCGTAGACATTGGCGATGGTTGGTGCGTCGCTTTTAAAATCGAATCGCACAATCACCCTTCGTTTATTGAGCCGTATCAAGGCGCGGCGACGGGCGTGGGTGGAATTCTCCGCGACATTTTTACGATGGGAGCGCGTCCCGTTGCCACGATGAATTCTCTGCGCTTTGGTCCAATTCGTGATGAAGATATTTCAGATGAAAAATCTGCCACAAACGTCAAACGCAATCGCCGCATTATGACCGGAGTCGTGAAGGGAATTGGCGATTACGGCAACAGCTTCGGCGTTCCCACGATTGGCGGCGAAGTTTATTTTGCCGATGAATATTCGCTCAATCCATTAGTGAACGCTTTTGCTTTAGGCTTGGTCAGGCGCGAACAAATTTTTTATGGCAAGGCGGAAGGCTTGGGAAATCCGGTCATTTATGTTGGAGCGAAAACCGGACGCGATGGCATTCACGGCGCGACGATGGCTTCCGCAGAATTTGATGACGCGGCGTTAGAAAAACGTCCGACCGTCCAAGTTGGTGATCCCTTCTACGAAAAACTTTTGCTCGAAGCCTGCCTTGAAGCGATGCGCGCCGGAGCGATTGTGGGCATTCAGGATATGGGCGCAGCGGGTCTGACTTCTTCCAGTTGCGAAATGGGAGCGCGAGCTGACAACGGCGTCGAGATTAATTTGGATTTGGTTCCACAGCGCGAGCAGGGAATGACGGCATACGAAATGATGCTGTCAGAATCGCAGGAACGCATGTTGATTGTCGCGGCGAAAGGTCACGACCGACAAGTCGCTGAGATTTTTCATAAGTGGGATTTGGATGCTGTCACGATTGGTCATGTGACAGATACGAAGCGGCTCCGCGTCATTCACAAAGGAGAAGTAGTCGCTGATATTCCGAATGCTGCGTTGACGGATGAAGCTCCAAAATATGATCGTCCGCAGGCTGATTACCCGAATAATACAAATGATGTCGCACCGAAAATCGCCGCCGGGTTTGAAAAACTCAAAGCCGGAGTTGGCGAAAAAAATATTTACAATGAGACTCTGAGCAGGTTGTTAGCGCAGCCGAATATCGCGTCAAAACAGTGGGTCTATCGTCAATACGATCACATGGTTCGGACGAATACGACGGTTCTGCCGGGATCGGATGCTGCGGTGATTCGTGTCAAAGAGACGCGCAAGGCGCTGGCGATGAGCGTTGATTGTAATGGGAGATATTGCTATCTGAACCCGAAAGAAGGTGCCAAATTAGCCGTTGCTGAATCGGCACGAAACGTTGTGTGCAGTGGCGCGAAGCCCTTAGCTATTACGAACTGCCTGAATTTCCCCAATCCTGAACGTCCTGAAATTATGCGCTCATTCGTTGATGCGCTGGAAGGAATGAGCGAAGTCTGCCGCGCTTTGGGAGTTCCTGTAACTGGCGGCAACGTCAGCATGTATAACGAAACGGACGGCAAGCCGATTTATCCAACGCCGGTGATCGGGATGCTTGGATTGATTGACGATCCTCGTCATGTCACTACGCAATGGTTCAAGGAAGCCGGGGATGTTATTTTTTTACTCGGCAAAACCGGGAGCGATTTTGGCGGTAGCGAACTGCTGGCAATGTTTGGTGAAGTAGACGGTGCGCCTCCGCAATTTGTGTTAGAAGACGAATTAGCCGTTCAGAATTTATGCCTGACCGCGATCAAGGCTGGATTAATTCGTTCGGCGCACGACTGCTCAGAAGGTGGTTTAGCGGTAGCCATCGCCGAAAGCTGTTTTTCTAATAACTCAAATCAAGCACTTGGGGCAAAGGTAGACGTTTCCGCGCTGATGTCCGATCCAACCTGGTTATTCAGTGAAACTTCGTCTCGAATTTTGGTGACGGTTAAGCCTGAAAATGTTGAAGCCTTCACCGCGCTGGCATCCAATACAAGCTCCTTCAAGCTTGGAAAAGTAGGCGGTGATGATCTGATGATTTCCATTGGTGAACAGGAAGTTCTACGTCATTCGGTGCAGCGTTTTGAATCGCAGTGGCGTGAAGCTATTGAGAAAGCAGTTTCTGCTCAGGGATGATTCTTATTGAAGAAATGTCTTTCCATTTTAGCCAAGTTGTTTTATATTCGATTTGTTCATTCCGGCAAACAATTTAATTTTCAATTTTAAGTGATCTCACTTCGCTTTCGGTTTTCCCCGTTAATACCTCGTATGCCCGCAAGATAATATCTTACGCCAAAGATCAACAAAAAAAACAGGTAAGCCTTCTCCTTGAAAGTTCTTAAGGAGAAGATGGATTTCAGTAGCTCTGTGCCTCAATGCTATTAAATCTTCGATCTTTTCCGGGGTCTCCGGTTCAGATATAACGATAGAAAAATATTCAACAAAGCTACCCCGGTGGAGTAAAAAATGATCACCTCACACACACACACATTTAACTTAGGTAAGTTGCGCAAAATTACGACTAACCTGATTCAGCTCTCCGCGATTGGATTAGCGCTCCTATTTTCCCAGTTGACAGCCCAGGCGCAAGTCGCAATTCCAGCGTTACCGAGTGATCAGAAAGCTGGTTCTTTGCTGGTATTTCCGTTTTATGACACTCGTGGAAATTCGGATACGCGATTGACGATGAGTAATGTTGGAGATAAAGAAGCCATTATCCACATGTTTTTTATTGATAAAACCTGTGCGCAGAGCGATTTCTTTATCTGTCTGACTCCGAATGCCAGCTTCACGGAATTGATTAGCAGCCTTGATCCTGAAAATCTTGGTCACATTCTGGCATTAGCTGTTGATAAAGTGACGGGAGCGCCCATTGCCTATAATGGTTTAATTGGCAATGAATTCATTAACAATGCCTTCTATTCTGATACATTCGGGGCTGAAGCGTTTTGGGCGTATAAGAATACGCCAATTAGTGAAACCGATTGGACGGCGACATTGAATTTTGGCAGTACTTACGATGCTGTTCCTTCGCAGCTTACGGCTGAAATTCAAAGTCCTGTGGATGCGATTGGACAGCGTATTTACACTGCCGGTTTAGTAGGTGATGTCAATGGCGGAACATTGAGTGGCGCTGGAATGGTAGGGGTTGGGTACGTTTTTGATCAGAATGAGAAGCCTTATAGTTTTTCAACGTTTTTAGCAGATGGGTGTCAAGCCTCTGAGATTATTGATTACACGAGACCGCGCATAGTCAGGACCATGGCGAAAGCTATTCCTGCCGGAACCACAGCGACCATCAGGATGAATGTCGGTGGGGCTGTTGGCTTGCTGATGACTCCAAAGACAAATAAATGGAAGGGCATCCGAACGTTGCATAAAACGGCGGGGAAGAGCGCGACTTTGAAAGTCCCGGTCTTTAGTCCAGGGTGCAATAACTACTAAAAAGATTCGCTGATTTGAATAAAAGAGAGGCTGATTTCCAGTGTGAAGTTAGCCTCTTTTTTTAGCTTTGTACAACGGGCTGTTCGTCCACACGATTTCAGTTGTTAGCCATTGTACGGTGCGCTCTTTTGCTTCGGCACGTCTCACGTTACAATTAAGATTCTTTCCCGGATTTTCTTTAGTTCTACTAAACAACTAATTATTTAAAAGGATAACTGAGATATGGCAGAAGCTTTTCCAAAGATCAAAACGATAAACTACGAAGGCGCGGATTCGCGTAATCCCTTAGCGTTCAAGCAATACAACCCGGACGAAATTATCGAAGGCAAATCCATGCGCGATCATCTGCGCTTTGCGTCGTGCTTCTGGCATACGATGCGGGGACGCGGCTCTGAGATTTTCGGCATGCCAACGGCAGTGCGTCCGTGGGATGATTTTTCTGAAACTGTAGATATGGCGCAAAAGCGTATCGAAGTATTTTTTGAGTTAATCGAAAAACTTCAGATTGATTTTTATGCGTTTCACGACCGCGACGTTTCGCCGGAAGGCAAGAACCTGAAAGAGACGAACAAAATCTTCGATAAAGTCACGAAGATGCTCGCTAAAGCCCAGAAGAATTCCGGCAAAAAATTATTATGGGGAACGGCTTGTTTGTTTCAGCACCCGCGTTTTATGCACGGCGCAGGAACGGCTCCCAATCTTGATGCTTACGTGTATGCGGCGGCGCAGGTGAAAAAAGCCATTGAAGTTACGCACGAACTCGGCGGACTGGGTTACGTTTTCTGGGGTGGACGCGAAGGATATTTTTCTTTGCTGAATACCGATATGAAACGCGAACTGGATCACCTCGGCGCGTTCATGCAAATGGCGGTAGATTACAAGAAAAAGATTGGTTTTACCGGACCTTTTTACATTGAGCCAAAACCAAAAGAGCCGACGAAGCACCAGTATGATACGGACGCGGCGACGACGTTAAATTTTCTGCGCCAGTACAAATTGATGAATGATTTCAAGCTCAACCTTGAAACGAATCACGCGCAGATTGCCGGGCACACCATTCAGCACGACCTTGAAGTAGCGATTGGTGCAAACGCGCTCGGCTCTGTTGACGCGAACATGGGCGATTGGCAATTGGGCTGGGATACCGATCAATTCCCGACAGATTTATACATCTCTTCACACGTGATGCTTTGCGTGTTGAAGATGGGCGGATTTACAACCGGCGGATTAAATTTTGATGCGAAGGTCAGGCGCGAAAGTTTTGAGCCGGATGATTTATTCCTCGGACATATCGCAGGAATGGATACGTTCGCGCGTGGTTTGAAAATCGCCGCGAAAGTACGCGCTGATGGACGCCTCGCCGACTTCGTCAAGCAGCGTTATTCGTCATGGGATTCTGAGCTGGGCAGGAAAATTGAAAAAGGTAAATCCAGCTTTGAAGAATTAGAACCGCTCGCGCTCAAAATGGGCGAAGTCAAAACGAACAGAAGCGGACGCCAGGAATATCTGGAATCCTTATTCAATGAGTTCATTTAATTTTAAGGGGAACAGTTCATTGAGTCGTAATTAACTGTTCCCCTTATTAAGGACAATTATGAAACGCCGCGAATTCATCAAATCCACTCTCAGCAATACGGCAGCCATCACCACTACGGCTGTTTCCTACAACAAAATTCTCGGAGCCGGTGACCGCGTTCGCATTGGATTAATTGGTTGCGGTGGGCGTGGGACGCAAGTTGCCAAACTCATGCTTGGTGTACCGGGCGTTGAATACAACGCGCTCAGTGATGTGTATGTGCCCAATATCGAAGCCGCTAAAACATGGGCTGGCGCGACTGCTAAAGGCTTTCAGGATTTCCGAAAAATGCTGGAGTCAAAAGAAGTAGATGCGGTGCATATCGCGACGCCGGATCACTGGCACGCGACGGCATCCGTCTTGGCGTGTGCGGCGGGCAAAGATGTCTACGTCGAAAAACCATTGACGCAAAACCTGAAAGAAGGACGTGCGTTGGTTGACGCGGCGAAGAAATACAAACGCACGGTACAAACTGGCATGCAACATCGTTCGGCGCCGCATTACAGAGAAGTTCAGCAGTTGGTGCAATCCGGCGCCATTGGCGAAGTCCGCTTCGTGCGTGTTTGGAATTACAGCAACAATACGCCGTACGGAATCGGCAAGCTCCCTGATGGACCGCCGCCTGAAGGATTGGATTGGGAAATGTATCTTGGGCCAGCTCCAAAAGTTCCCTACAACAAAAATCGTTTTATGCGTTGGTATCGTTTTTTCTGGGATTATTCGGGCGGAACGATTACTGATTACGGTACGCATCGTTTCGATTCTGTCCATCAAGTGATGGGCGTCACTGCACCGAAAACAATTGTCGCCACCGGTGGCAGATTTTCTGTGAAAGATGGTGGAGAAATGCCTGATGTGCTGCAAGCGACGTACGAATACGATGGCTTCGTGATGAGCTACGAGGCCAGCAATATGAACGGCATGGGCGTTGGATACAGAAGCGCAGGTTTTAAATATTACGGGGCGAGAGGGGAGACAGATTACCCGCACGGCGAAGCGTATCACGGCACAAATGGCACGATTATGTGTTCGCGCATTGGCTACGAAGTTTTTCCCGAACCGCAAGCCGTGCGCCGTAAAGATGGGACGCAGGATATGAATGCGCCGATTGAAAATTTTCGTACCCAGGCGAAAAAAGTGCAGGGCAGAGACGCGACAGATTTGCACTGCGCGAATTTTATCGAAGCGATTCGGATGAGTAAAACTCCGATTGCAGAACCCGAAATCGGCCATCGTTCGACTTCGGTTGCCTTGCTTGGAAACGTAGCTTTTAAAACGGGAAGGCGGCTGACGTGGGATGCGCCGAAAGAATTATTTGTGAATGATCCTGAAGCGAATAAGTTATTGAGCCGGAAGCCGCGCAAGCCGTGGGATTTGATTTAGCGCTTGGAGCAAGTGTCCCCGCTTGCTCCAAGCGGAGTGTCATGCAAATTTCCGGGAATTTACCTCCCGCGAAATTTTCAGATCACAAAATCTTTTTTGAGGGTGTCAGAAATTGTGTGTAAATGCATTTTTGTCAGATCAGCGACCCTCAAAGAGGATGGCCAGTTGATTGAGGGCAACCAATCCTGGATGGGCCTCGTCCATTTTTTCTGGGTCTTTTGCCAGG
>JAYVRW010000233.1:0-4729 GCA_043775925.1 Blastocatellia bacterium | reverse complement strand
AATTCAGAAAATCTTCGACGCTGACATTCGTTGGCTTAGTTTTTATTTCTGCCATATTTCCTCCATTTGTGGTGTTAATAATTATCCGATTGGATATTTCGCAGTAAGTCGGCGAACCGTATTGACGCCGCGAAACGTAGCTTTTGTTTTGACAATTTTCTCGAACCCTTTTTTCGCAAAAGGCGAATCCGTTTGTTTCATCCGACAGAGCCAGTACACTTCGCGGTTGTTCACGTGTAAGTCATCCATGTCACTTCTGTAAGCGAACAAATTTTTTGTGGCTTCTTCACTGAGCGGCTCCGCCAAAAATCCTACATTCAACGCTGCCGCAGTATTCATATCAGCTTCAGAAAAAGGCTGGTATTCGGCAACGGCTTTGACTTCGGCAGCAGTGCGAATAAATGTAGCGACTTCGTAGCCCAGTGCCTGGTGGAGATGCTCAGCAATCTTGTTTTCAAGCGTTTTGAGATTTCGCACCTTCGATTCAAAAATCACATTGCCGCTGGCAATAAACGTCTCGACCTTCGTTAATCCTAATTCGACAAACATCGTACACAACGCATCCATTTTGACGTTGTGGCCGCCGACATTAATCGCCCGAAGGAACGCAATACATTTTGGCATAATTTTATTTGAATTTTTGTAGTGCAGAAAAACACGCACGAAGTAAGTGTACATCACGCCCTTACTTCGTGCGGGCTTCTGCATTAATTCGCCATTTGGTCAAGGCTCAAAAGATTTCCATCCGGGTCTTTGAACCACGCAACTTTGTCGCCGTTGGGAAAAGTGCAAATCCCCAATTCATCGAAGGGGACTCCTGGAAAGCGCTCAAACACAACACCGTTTTTGGTCAACTCAATAATGGTCGCGCTGATGTCATCCACCTGCCAGCCCAAAGCCGTATACGGAATTGGCGCTACGTCTTTCACCTTTTGGATGCGCAGCATTGTGCCGTTCGCATCGAATACCAACGCATACGGCTCGTCACTGACAAACGTTAAGCCCAAAGTTTTTTCGTAAAATTCCTTGGCTTTTGCCGCATCGCTGGTTGCGACGAAGGCTCTGAGATTAGCTGCATTCAACATAAATTTTCCTTTCGCTCTGTCATGAATCAGACTCCGAAAATTTCCAGCTTCCAACCTCTTCAGGATCGCCCGTGATTTCAGTCGTAATGTTTTGGGCAAAAGTTAAGCGATTACCAAACGGATCACTAATCGGCATTTCACGACTGCCCCACGGTTGATCGTGTAAGCCGGGGCGCGCATTTTTATATTTTTTGGCAAGTAATTCCTGCTGATATTCTTCGACATTTTCGGTCTCAATGCGAATGGCGCTGCCGGGAGTGCCGTCGCCAAAATGCTCTGATAAATGAATCACGCAATCGCCTTTGGAAATGCCCATGTACAGCGGCATGTCGTCGGCAAAGCGATGCTCGAAATTAACCTTGAAGCCGAGAAAATCTATATAAAATTCTCGCGCTTTCGCTTCGTCAAAGATGCGCAGGATTGGCGTTATTTTTCCTAAGCTCATAATCGTTCAACCATTTCTAATGGCAGAAGCCCGACTGTTAAGGAGGGCAGGCGTACACTGGAAACGGTCTCCTCTGTACCAACGCCCTCCTTAATAGTCGGGCTTCTGCCTTTTATTGTCGTTCGCCTAAACAGTAACAAAGTCCATCAGGCGCGATGACGAAAAATACTTTCCACTTCGTTTCGCCGTGCTGGTCAGTACGAAACTCAGCGGTTGGTTTGAGCAGCCCATTACTTTTCAATTCAGCAAAGGCTGTTTGGACATTATCAACTTCAAAGAAACATCCGTCCTGGGTTGGATCGCCGCCGTTTTCCGTGAGTCCGATCTGAATTTCATCTCTGGCGAGGACTGCGGATTTATGCGGTGTCTCACTCTGAGAAATAAGCTGAAACCCCATGATCGTTTGATAAAAAGGAATCGCAGTTTCGACATTTGTAACAGGCAAATTCATCGCATCTTTTTGATAAGGCCAGGAATTTTTGTAAGTAGCTTTCATAGTAAATAAATCTCTATACCAAATTGTTTATTCAGAGTATTCAGACTCTTCTGGCTCGTCTGTGCTGCTCTGGAATTCCAGACGATAACCATCAGGATCAATCACCGAAGTCACCCACATTCCATTGCCCACGAACGGGCGCGAAGCCTCAATATTGCGCGGTTTGAATTCATGATACAGCGCGAGCGCATCTTCGCAGAAGAAGCTGATTACAACGCCTACGCCCAATTTTTCGACAGGCACAGACACAGGCAAATATTCTTGCAGCATCAAATTCACGCCGTCGTGTTGCAACATGCACCAGCGCAACTTGCCTTCCGGCTGCCAGGAATTTGTCATTTCAAAGCCGAGTCCATCCACGTAAAAACGCAGTGAGGCTTTGATATTGGTGACGTTGAAAAATGGTGCGGCTTGCTTGAGATTTGTTTTAGAACTCAGGTTTTGACCTCCTAACAAAATCGTTTTCTTACTTCCCACTGACACTACATTCAGCCCCT
Organism: Blastocatellia bacterium; assembly: GCA_043775925.1. Classification (GTDB taxonomy): domain Bacteria; phylum Acidobacteriota; class Blastocatellia; order RBC074; family RBC074; genus JAFDVL01. The sequence continues at coordinate 2,206 of JAYVRW010000233.1, read as the reverse complement.
TCAGAGTCAACAAATTTTGCGACCTTGCTGCCAAAATTTTCAACCGGAACCGAAGTAAAATTTATACCTGCATTCTTTTTTTCGTCGTAGAATTTGTCCAAATCCGCCACGCCAAATCCTATCTGCGTCGTGCCAGCGGGATGCTCATCGGAAGCTAAATGCAGCGCCAGCGTTGTTTCGCCAGTTTCTAATTCGCTCCAGTGAGGTGATTGAAATCGCAGCGAAATTCCAAGCTCCTCGGTGTAAAATTTTATCGCCCGATCCATGTCGGCGACGTATTTAATTACATAGGTTAGTTTCATTGCTATCGTTCCATTTTGGGGCTGATTGCGCTAGCTATTGTCATTCGGCGTACCCAGTAAATAGGCATCCATGCTCTGTCTTCCCGGTCGAATAAAAAAATTACTGTAACAAAGTTTTATTAAAATCGAATCAGGTCGCAAATACCAGCTTGCCCACGTCAGCGGAGAATCTCCATTCATATCCTTGGCGTCAATTTTTGCGCCTGCGTCCAGCAACAGTTGAATCGTTTCTTCTGTGCCAAAAGCGGCAGCGCGATGCAGTGGCGTTTCGGCTTTTGTCCGACAGTCACGCATAAATCCGCCTGTTTCTACTGATGACTTGGTCGCGCAATTTGGCTCGGCTCCGCTGGCGAGTAAAACTTTGATGACCAAATCATGTGCGGCGCGTTTCGCGGTACACATGGCCGCGTGCAAGGGCGTTTCTCCGGTATCAGGCAAAGGGAAATTCACCTCTGCACCGTGTTCGATGAGGAATTGACAGAGCTGCCAATGCCCGTGAAACGCTGCTCCGTTGAGGTCAAAATTTTCTCCAAGCGAAGAGAGTGATTCGCCATTTGCCAGCAAAAATTTTATCGCGCTAACATCGCCGTAATACGCACACCATTGGATGAGCGAAACTCCATCACTGTCTTTGGAATTCGCAGTATTGCCTGCCGCCAGATACTCAAATACTAAATCTGTTCGCCCCTTTATAATTCGATTAAGCATTAGCGGTTTCTCTTTGAGATGCGCGCTGAATCAATTCTTCTGGTGACATTTCTTCTTTGTGCGTTGCGATCCACCATTGATTTTCTGCCATGTCTTCGATAGCAGCGACACGGTCTCCGTAAAATTGATTCGCTGGTTCCTGAATAGATTTTCCACCGGCGAGAATTGCGCTTTGATACACAGCGTCGGTATCGCTGACGTAGAGATACAGCATCACAGGCATCAATTTGCGTCCCGTCAAATCTTTGGGAGCATCAGCGATTAAGACCATTGAATCGCCAATTTTGATTTGCGCGTTAATAATTGTGCCGTCTGGCATGGCGTGCGTTTCAATTTCTTTGGCAGCAAATGCCTGTTGCAAAAATTCAATCAACGCCGCAGCATTCCGCACACTAAGGTACGGCGTAATCGTGTGGTAGCCATTCGGAATTCCTGGTGTATTCATATTATTTTCTCTTTCGCGCTACTTGACGTTATAAGCCAGCGCCACAACTCCTGCTTTGCTGGTGCGATGTTTCGTCAGTTCCAGTTTGGTTGGATTGTAGGAAGAGGGAAATAGGGGAACGCCTTCGCCCAATAAAACCGGCATCACCGCGACCTCTACTGTATCAACAAGATTTGTTTCGAGCAGGCTTTGAAAAAGCAAACCACCGCCATATAACCAAATATCTTTTCCCGGTTTGGTAAGCAGCTCCGCCACTACAATTTCTGGTTTTTCATGCACGATGGTAACGTTGGGATATTGCGTTGCTTGTAAGGTACGCGAAAAAACAAATGTTTCTTTCTTCGGCATCATCGTATGAAATAATTCAAACGTGCGCCGCCCAACAAACACGGTATCAAACTGATCGTAAAGCGCATTAAGATCCATCTCAGGGTCGCCAGGAATCCAATCATATTCGCCGTTCGGCCCCGCAATAAATCCATCCAGGCTGACAGCAACTTCGTAGCGGATTTTTCTCATAGAATTCCTTTCATAAAAAATACTCAGATTAACTTCGCAAAGGGATGAGTTTACGGACATTTGCATTCCGCAAAAGCAATCCACCCCACACGATAATTCCAGTCATAATTTGTAGGAAATATGCCTCGCCAATTCTGAAATGCGTCGCCGTCGCGCCGCCTAAATATCCTGTCAGCAAAATCGCTCCAAGCATTGTCGTGCTTGGAATCAGGTAAAGAATTGTACAGCCGAC
>JAYVRW010000232.1:0-17479 GCA_043775925.1 Blastocatellia bacterium | reverse complement strand
AAGTCAACGATCAGCCAATTTTCGCCAATGACATCATCATCATTCCGAACAGCCGGATGAAGTCTATCGCCGCACCTATTTTGAGTACGTTGGGGCAGCAAGCGGTGCGGTTGCCAATTCGCTATTGAGGATTTAGGAAGATGTAAAAAATAAGATGTATAGCAGAAGCCCGCACGCAGTAAGGGCGAAGATGCACACTTATTTTTTACATCTTCCTTAGCAGTAAGGAACCTCCAATATGACAGATGAAAACCTTTCTCCAGACAAGTTAATGCCACCGGCAGACAATGCCCTGCTTCCAGCAGATTATTTTCGCTCCCCGCTGGATGCCGTCGCTAATCGTTATTATCCCAGCGATGCTGGCGTCATGGACGGCTTGCAGATAGGCGAATTATGGCGGCGGATTCGGAAACATCAATGGCTGATTCTGGTGATCGTCCTGATTGTCACGTCAGTGGTGGCGGTGGAATCCTATCGCACTAAATCTATTTATCGTGCGGCGGCAACCCTCCAACTGGATTTGGAAAATCGCACTCTCTTTCGGTCTGGCGACGTTTCGATTGAAAGCGAAGAGTATGAAAATGCTTATCTGACAGCGGCTTCGATGAAGACCAAAATTCGCTTATTACAAAGTCGCCCCTTACTCGAAGACGTAGTGGCCAGCTTACAACTTGATCGCAGCTCCCAATTCATGGACGTGATGCAGCGGAAAAATGTTTTGGAATCTATGCAAACCATTGCCGGTCGGGTCAAAGGCAATGGTTACGTGGCTCCGCCCTCGTTGTATATCGAATCACCTCCGGCTCCGACCCCTGAGAGTTTACAAACGCGGACGCCGCAGGAAAGTGCGCGGCTCTCGCCTTATGTCAATATTTTAAGCGGTGCGCTGAGCGCCGCGCAGGTGGACGATACGCAAATGATGACGATTTCGTATGAACATACGAATCCTACGCTGGCCGCCCAGATTGTGAATACTGCCGCCGAATTTTTTGTCGCTCACAATTTCCGTAATAAAACACGCCGTTATAATTCCACTTCCAGTTGGCTCAATACGCATACCCGTGATCTGAAAAGCAGATTGGAGCAAGCCGAACAAAAGTTAGCGGATTTTTCAAGTTCTCACAGCATTACTTCTCCGACCAGTAATGAAAAGATGGAAGTAGCGAAGTTTGGTAATTTACATGGGCAGGTGATGCAGGCAGAGACCGAACGCATTCTCAAGCAATCGCTTTATCAGGAAGTGCAACAGGGACGTTTGGCGCAATTACCGGAGGCTTTTTCAGATGCTAAACTCACCGCGTTGCAAGGCCGCCTGAATGAACTTTCCATCCAGTCCTCGCAATATGTCGGGCGTTTTGGCCCTGACAATCCACGCACGCAGGATGTGCAAAAACAAATCGCGGCGCTCCAGCGACAACTTGATGAAGGACGTAAAAATTTAGGCGAAAAACTCAAGGCTGATTACGAACGAGCCGCCCGCGACGAACAAACCCTGCGATCTGCATTGGACCGATCAAAAACCGAAACGAAATCTGAAGAGATTCAACAAAATCAGGCGAATATTCAATTTGGGATATTGCAACAGGATGTGCAGATTGCTAAAAACCTCTACACCGAATTTTTGCAAAAGATGAATCAGGCCAGTGTTCAATTAGCGGAACAACACAACAATTTACAAATCATCGAACCTGCCACTATGCCCGTGGCTCCGGTTGGGCCCAATCGTTTACGCATCATCCTGACCGGCTTCCTGCTCAGTTTATGTTTTGGTATTGGGCTGGCGCTGACGATTGAATTTTTTGATGATACGGTCAAAACATCAGATGACGTGATGCGCTACATTGGGGTCCCTACTCTGGCGGCTATTCCCGCTGTGCTAACGCGTCGTTCTCGCTTACGCGGCGGCGGAGATAAAACGACAGCTCTGGTTGAAAGAAACACTGCCCTGTCACGACCGCTAATTTCACAACTTAGTCAGATGCCAGGCCGGAGCGCTTCTTTGTTGAACGAAGCATATCGTGGATTACGAACTTCCATTTTACTTTCTGCGGCGGGTACACCACCTAAAACAATTCTCTTTACCAGCAGCGAACCAAGTGAGGGAAAAACCACGACGACGATCAATACGGCAATTTCGCTGGCACAAATGGGACTCTCAGTTGTCGTGATTGACGCGGATTTGCGTCGCCCCTCAATTCACAAAGCATTAGGCATTGATGCCGCACACGGAATTTCCAGCTACCTTTCCCAAAAAATCCGGTTGACCTCGTTATTACAAAATTGTTCGATTCCTTGTCTGTCTATCTTACCGTGCGGCGTTGTTCCACCCAATCCGACCGAATTGATTAGCTCGGAAAAAATGAAGTCAATGGTGCAACTGCTCAAGGAGAATTTCGATCATGTCCTGATTGATTCGCCTCCGCTCACCAACGTCGCCGATGCCTTAGTGCTCTCCACTCTCGTGGATGGTGTGATCGTAGTCGTGCAAAGTGGCTCCAGTAAACGCCGCGCCCTACAACGTGTGCGCCGCGAATTGATGCAGGTCGGCGCTAAAGTATTTGGCGTCGTACTCAATAAAGTAGACCGCCGCAACAGTGGATATTACGATTATCGTTACTATGCCAACCACTATTCCGGTTACAGCAGTGACATTGCGGAAGAGTAATAACTTAGGAACGTGTAAAAAATAAGTTAGAACACAGCAATTCTGTCTCAATTCCCACTAGCTTGAGCTAGTGGGAGGTCAGTCATCAAGGCCTCGGCTTTAGCCCAAACCAGGAAAAAGAACAGCTTCCGAAGCGCTTCAGCTAAAGCTCTTCGGAAGAAAAACCAGGGTAAAAATTCGGCTCAAGCCGGAGTTATTTTCAAGCTGACCACCACTAGCTGAAGCTAGTGGCAATTGATCCTGTTATAACTTATTTTTTACACGTTCCTTAGTTTTGGGTTTCGAGGGAAGGACAGTTTCGGGTTTCGCGGTTACAGAAGCCAGGTAGTTTGTCTTTTCTCAAATTCAACCCTTAACGAATAACCTCGAACAGTATTTCCCCGAAACCCAAAACTCGAAACCCGAAACTCCCTACGATGAACGATTCCGCCGAAACATTAGAACTCGCACCATCAGTGCTTGCTCCCGATCCGCACGACCTGCCCGAAGTCCCATTGATTTCGATTCGCCCCAGTGGTCGTTGGGCCGCGCTCAATTTAAGCGAAGTCTGGGCGTATCGGGAACTGCTTTTTTTCCTGATCTGGCGTGATGTCAAAGTCCGCTACAAACAAACGGTACTGGGTGCGGCATGGGCAATCATTCAACCATTATTTACGACGATTATTTTCACGCTCTTTTTTGGACGGCTGGCAAATATGCCTTCGGATGGAATTCCGTACCCGCTGTTTGCGTTCGCCGGTTTGACGATCTGGACATTTTTTTCCAATGCCGTGACCAGCAGCGGCAATAGCCTGGTCGGCAGTTCACATCTCATCACCAAAGTATATTTCCCGCGCATGATTATTCCCGGTGCAGCCGTCGGCGCAGGCTTGCTCGACCTCGCCATTGCGTCCGTGATTTTGCTGGGGATGATGTTTTGGTATGGCACGCCGCCGACCTTCGGGCTGCTGCTTTTCCCCGCCATAATTTTGCTGACCGCCCTGCTCGCACTCGGTGTCGGTATGTGGATGTCGGCCTTGAATGTGAAATACCGCGACATCAGATATGCGTTGCCATTTTTGATTCAGTTGTGGATGTTCGCGACGCCGATTATTTATCCAACCAGCCTCGTGCCTATGAAATGGCGCTGGGCATTGGCTTTGAATCCCCTGACCGGAATTATCGAAGCCTTACGTGCGGCATTATTTGGCCGCCCATTGAATGGGACTTTATTAGCGATTTCGACGGTTGCAACATTATTAATTTTAGTCTGCGCCGCCTTCGCCTTCCGCAGCATGGAAAAAAGTTTTGCCGATGTGGTGTGAACTTTGATGATAGATGAATTGCGCTTTGATGTTCAAAAGCCGTAATCGGCCTGATTTCGACCCGGCGGGTCGTCTGAAGGTAGGCAGGTCGTTGACGGCCTGTTACCGAGTAGCGAAATCATCGCGTCCCGGCGGGACGATTGAATGACCTGATGTTTCAATCGTCCCGCTGGGACGCGGAAAATTGCGGGACGCACATGCAGGCCGTCAACGACCTGCCTACGATCAGACAGCCCGCTGGGCTGGAAACACAACCGTCGTGATTATGGCTTTTATTTTTCAAAGAACATAACCGGGCTATGCCAATTATTTTGCTCTCTTCCCCAGCCGTGAAGATGAATTGCGCTTTGATAGATGAATTGTGCTTTGATGATTGATCAATTGCCACTAGCTTTAGCTAGTGGTGAAGATTAATAACACCAGGGCTTTAGCCAAACAAAAAAAGTAAAGTTCCTTTTGGCTTCAGCCGAATTGGTGCTAAAGCGATAAGGAAAGTTTTAATTGTATGTTTGGCTCAAGCCGCCTGGCTGCCAAACTGACCCACTAGCTGAAGCTAGTGGCAATTTATATTTCCACTTATTTTTTCACATTTTTAAGCGGCTGTGCCGCCTGATGTGCGGAACACTTCATCTTTTGTTTTGGGCTACGCCCTCACCTTGGCGGCGCTGCCACAAAAATATTGTTCCGAAATTCTAATCCCCCATTCTGATTGAATGAAACCCATCATCCGCGTTGAAAACCTGAGTAAGCAATACCGCATTGGCGCACAACAGGCGTCCTACGCCACCCTGCGCGATTCAATCACCAACGCCTTCAACTCACCCTTTAAAAAAGCTCGAAACCCGAAACCCGAAACCCGAAACTCCGAGACGCTTTGGGCCCTCAAAGACATCAACTTTGAAGTTATGCCCGGCGAAGTTATGGGTATCATCGGACGCAACGGCGCGGGTAAGTCTACGTTGCTAAAAATACTTTCGCGCATTACTGAGCCGACTACGGGAAAAGTAGATTTACATGGGCGAGTGAGCAGCTTATTAGAAGTGGGAACAGGTTTTCACCCTGAATTGACAGGACGCGAAAACATTTTCCTGAACGGCGCAGTACTGGGAATGAAGCGAGCCGAAATTACTAGAAAGTTTGATGAAATAGTAGATTTTGCGGAAATTGAAAAATTCCTTGATACTCCCGTCAAGCATTATTCCAGTGGCATGTATACGCGCCTGGCATTTGCTGTAGCCGCACATCTTGATCCTGAAATTTTAATTGTTGACGAAGTGCTGGCTGTCGGTGACGTAGAGTTTCAGCGCAAATGTTTTGGGAAAATGGGAACTATGGCTAACAGTGGACGAACCATTATTTTTGTTAGCCATAACCTCACCGCGATAGATCAATTATGCTCCACTGGAATGTTGTTGGAAAAAGGGGCGTTGCAATGCAAAGGGCAAGCAAATGAAGTTGTCTCCCACTATGTGGGCGCTACGATTGAATCATCTAATTGTTCTTGGGTAAATGATGAACTCCGTCCTGATAATCAGTTGGTTTTTCTGAAAACCGCGCGCATCTATGGTGCCGGTAATCAGCTCTCCGAAATTAATAATGGGATGGGGCTTGAATTTGAGGCGCAACTGGATATTTACAAGCCTTTTCATTTTTCTGCTTGTTTAGTTGTGAAACGCGAAGGGCAAACAGCCTTTATCGCTAATACTTATCACTTGCCAGATAAATTTAATATTGAGAAGCCGGGGAGCTACTCATTTAAATTTTGTATTCCCGCGTACTTACTAAATCCTGGTAATCATACGATTAGTTTCTACATTGTGGATGCGCGAGGGGCGCATGCGCACTATGTTAAGCAAGAAGATTTTTTAGGATTCGAGTTACTAGATGACAATGCTCGCAGAGGCGGTTTTTTCACTGGGGCTTGGCCTGGAGCAATATGCCCACTTCTTCAATTTGAAGTAACGGCTTTATAGATTGAACGGACAATGCACATTGTATTTATTTGTAATGAGATGCCTCCTGCTCCTTACGGTGGGATTGGCGCATTTGTCAATACAATGTCACAGTCGCTAGCCGCAAAAGGTCACAGAGTAACTATAGTTGGCACTTATTGGAAAGATTTTGGCTGGGAAATTCCGGGCGTTCAAGTAATCCCTATTTTACGAATTGTTCCCAGATTTTGCGGCAACTTGTTACGATTTGCCAATTACCAATACTTTAGACGGCTTGCAATTTACCGCGTGCTTCGCGCCTTACATAAAAAGCAGCCGATTGATATTGTGGAATGGCCCGATTGCGAAGGACTTTTTTTTCGCGCCATCGCGGGTGTTACAGATATTTTGCGGACACATGGAGCTAACTTTAGTCACGCAGTATTTGATGTTGGGCCGCATGATGCGCTAGGAAGAGCGAACGAGGTTAATACTTTAAGAAAGATACCTAACTGGATTGGGGTCTCTACCTGGTTCAGCAAATTTTTACAGGAACAGGCTAACACTGCGCCAAAGAAAAGTGCGACAATCTATAACTCAATTGATATACAACTCTTTAAGCCTAGTAACACGTTTATTGATAGTCAAAAAGTTTTTTATTCAGGGTCATTGATAAAAAGAAAAGGCGTATTTCAATTAGTCAAAGCTGCAAATATTTTTTTACAAACTAACAAACAAGCAGAACTAATCATTTTAGGACGCGACCTGCAAGACGAGCTAAGACACTTGGAAGAAATCATTGACCCAAATGTGCGCGATCAGATTAAGATTGTACATCCGGTTGATCAGGCATATCTTGCACATTTGATGCGGCAGTCCGCAGTGTTTTGTATGCCAAGTATTTTGGAATCATTCGGCAATGTATGGGGAGAGGCAATGGCTTCAGGTATCCCCGTTGTCGGAAGTAAAGCTACTTGTGGGCCTGAGATTGTGCCAGACGGTGACGCAGGAATTTTAGTTGATCCAGATAACCCTCAAGAGATTGCGGAAGCAGTGCTTGAGCTTTTAGGCAATAGTGAATTGAGAAAACAAATGGGGCAGGCTGGAAGGCAAGTCGCTGTAGAAAGATATTCTCTGACAAAAACGGTTGACCAGACCTTGCAATTTTATACTCAGTGTTTGAAGGCTTCTTTATAATATGGGATTGAAGAGTCGTATCGTTAACAAGGTTTTCCAAATAACTATCAAGGCGAAAGATAAAGTTTGGCATAGGCTTGATCTGGCACGCGAAATTCTGGCGATGGGATCTGCGCGTTATCAGCAAGAGTGTGGCAAGCTTTGCAACAAACTTACTCAAAAAACAGGTGGAGTGGTTTTTGGTGGACCTTTTGCAGGAATGAAAATTCCCCAAGTGGGAGCTTTTTGCTCTCAACCAAATTTATTAGTTGGTTGTTACGAAGCTGAACTACACGAATTTATACTTAAGTGCATTACATCGGAATATACTTATATAATAAACATAGGTTCGGCTGAAGGTTATTATACAGTTGGCTTAGCTCGTGCTATTACAAATGCAATGGTCGTGGCTTACGATACAGATACAACATGTTGGGATGTTTGCTTGCAAACAGCAAAATTGAATCAGGTGGAAGGGCGAATTGTGCAACGAGGGAATTGCACATTGGAGGAATTGCAATCGGCAGTTAAATCAAACGCTTTAATAATTTGTGATTGTGAGGGTGGCGAGTATGATTTGCTCAATCCTCAAGAGATAAAAGCGTTATCTACCTGTACTATCATTTGTGAATTACACGATTTTTATAATGAAGAAATTACGCCAACCTTAATCGCTCGATTTAGTAAAACACATGAAATTAAGATTGTGAATCAAGTTCACCGAAACTCTGATGACTATCCAATTCTTGATACTTTGACAGTGCGAGAAAAATGGCTGGCATTGCACGAAAACCGTTTTGTCGGAAATGCGCAGACACTGGGAAGATATATGTTATTTACTCCTAACCATAAACTCTGTTAGTAAAAGAGTAGCAGTTATTTCAAGCAAAGATTAATTCAGTATCACTTATTTATACTCAGGCAAACGTTTGAAAATAAAAATTGCCATTATTACATCAATGTGGAATTCGTCTTGGGGCGGATGCGAGGAATTGTGGGCGGAAACAGCAGGAGTGGCAATTAATGAAGGCATTGAAGTTGGATTATTTGTGTTTGATTGGGTACCGCTTGCCCCAAAGATATTGGCTTTAGAGGAAAAAGGCGCAAAGCTTTTTAAGCGCCCTTCACTTGATCGTTACTTTACTAGGTTAGGAAGATTAACTCGGTACTTTAAGCCCACTTTACGAGAGCTTCACCAATTTAACCCTGACGTGATTTTACTTAGTCAAGGTAGCCTAACTGACTTAACAATAAATTGGGAACACGAATTACACTCGTATTTATGTGGAACAACGATACCTTTTGTGACAGTTATTCATGGTAATAACGCACTGTTTTTGCCCAAGGCAACCAGAGAGAAGGCCAAGCTATTACTCTCAAAGGCAAAGACCGTGGCTTTTGTGGCCGAGAAGAATCGCGAAGTCGCAGCGCGCCAACTTGCTTGGCGTATGCCTAATTCCATCGTTATACGCAATCCGGTTAATCTTAGTGATTTAGAGATCATAAAGTACCCTGCGGTAAATCCTATTAAGATGGCTAGCGTTGCTCGCCTTGACCCTTTTACTAAAGGGCAAGATTTGTTTTTTGAAGTATTAAGCGCTGGAAATTGGCGCAATCGTGCATGGGAATTACATTTGTTTGGCTCTGGCGAGGATAGAGAGTATTTAGAATCTCTTGCCGAGTATTACAACCTCACTGACAAAGTCAAATTTGCTGGACAGGTTGAAGATATTAGAACTATTTGGCGTCAGTGTCACTTGTTAGTTCTCCCTTCGCGGTTTGAAGGAACGCCCTTAGCCATGGTGGAAGCTATGTTATGCGGTCGTCCCGCAATGGTGACAGATGTCGGCGGAAATTGTGAATGGATCGAAGATTCCAGCAGTGGATTTGTCGCAGAAACCCCGACAGTTAAAGCTATAAGCATGGCGATGGAAAAAGCGTGGAGGGTGCAAGATAATTGGGAGGAGATGGGGCAGGCAGCATATCGGGAAGCATTAAAAAGATATGATCCTGATCCGGGGCGAACTTTGCTGCAAATTGTAAAAAAGGCAATGATAAGTGAAGGAACGATAGTAGAGAGTAGCGCGATAGTATCTCATATTTGATTTACCTCCTATGTCAAAGGTCAGCGTTATTATTCCAACGTATAACCGTAGTCACCTGCTTCCACGCGCAGTGAAAAGTGCTCAATTGGCGGGAAGCGATGTAGAAGTGATCGTTGTAGATGATGCTTCCACGGATGATACGTCGCAAGTATGCCAATCATTAGCTGGAATTCGTTATTTGCGAATGGGAAAAAATGTAGGGCAGGCGGCGGCGCGAAACGCTGGAATTATTGCGAGTAATTCCGAATACATTGCATTTTTAGACGATGATGATGTTCGGTTGCCGAATTCATTAATCAATCAGTGCTGGACACTTGATGCGAATCCTGAAGCAGCGTTTGTGTATGGGCGCGTTCTTAAAGGAGATCAGAATTGCAATTCGACAGGGGATTATTTTCACTCTATCTTTCCAACTGGAGATATTTTCTTACAGTTGATAACAACTGATTTTATCCCCGTTAATGCTTTTCTGGTGCGCAAACAATCGTTGATTAATATAGGGCTTTTTAACCCTCTCCTAAAAGGTATTTCTGAAGATTGGGATTTATTACTGCGCCTAACGGAAAAATATCTTGCCGTGGCGGTAGATGAACCAGTAGCGATTTATCGAATGGCTACTGCAACTTCAGGTCAAGCGACCTCCGAGTTTGAAATTTTTCGGCAGTCAATCATAACAACCAGAGCGAGGACACTAGAACTTCCTCGGATTGCAAATGGGTCAGTATCCTATCGGCGTTACGTCAAACGCTTTATCAATGCTTATGACTCTGATCAAGCAATCTGGGCGGCAAGTGATCATTTAGCGAAACATGAACCCGATATAGCATGGGAGTTATTAATAGAAGGGATAAATAAATCGCCACTCCGAGCGCTTCGTCCCTGGACACTACAGTTAGTTGTTACCAGTTTGTGGTCTACTTTTAGAATGAGTCTGTCAGTAAATAAAAGTTAATATATACTTACTACTTTCAAATATATGTCGAAAGTTAGCGTCATTATTCCTACTTATAATCGTTCCCATCTTTTGCCACGTGCGGTCAGGAGCGCTAGAGCATCTGGCGCTGATGTTGAGGTGATTGTAGTGGACGACGCTTCCACTGACGATACCTCTGAAGTCTGCAAATCATTGGATGATATTCTTTATTTCCGAACGGAAAGCAATGTTGGACAAGGAGCTGCACGCAATATAGGAATTCAAGCCAGCACCTCTGAATATATAGCTTTTTTGGATGATGATGATTTACGGTTGCCGAAGACGTTAGACCTTCAACTTCAAGTTCTGCAAGCAAGCCCGGAAGCTAGTTTAGTGTATGGGCAAGTACAGCTCGGTGACTCTGATTGCGAACCGAAGGAGGAATTTTTATTAAGCGATTTTCCTGAAGGAGATATTTTTTGGAAACTACTTGTACGTAATTTTTTGCTGCCTACGTCGGTTATTGTGCGTAAAAAGTGCTTGTTGGAACTGGGATTGTTTGATCCTGCGCCCGAAAAAATTGGGTGTGAAGATTACGATCTATGGTTGCGTCTGGCTGAAAAATATTCCGCCGTTGCTTATCGTGAACCAGTCGCAATTTATCGCAGGCCAACTCTTGCTTCTGGACAAGCGACCTCAGATGAAGCCAAAGTAAATGAAGCAAACAAACGAATGCAGGCGCTGGGGTTTCGTTTGTCCAAAGCAATTCAGGACCCTGAAAAATGCCGTCAAACATTAATTGAAATTAGAGACGTGGAATCTGATATGTTGATTTGGCGAGCACACGGAAAATTAGGCGAAGGGAATTCCTCTGATGCCTTGAGGAAGTTGGTGTCAGCGATAAAACTTCATCCGCGCCGCGCTTTACGTCCCTGGACGATACTTCTTTTGCTGACCAGCCTAATGAAAAGGCTGTTTTAGATGCCCAAGCTCAGTGTCATTATCCCGACCTATAATCGTTCAGGCTTACTGCGACAAGCTATCGAAAGCGCCTTTAGCGCCGGGAGCGATGTTGAGGTCATTGTGGTTGATGATGCTTCCACCGATGAGACGCCGACTGTCTGCCAATCATGGCCAGAAATTCATTATGTGCAAATGGCTCGCAATATCGGCCAGGCAGCGGCTCGTAACATTGGAATACGTGAAGCAACCACAGAATACATTGCTTTTTTAGATGATGACGATTTGCGATTACCGAATTCATTTGAACTTCAAATTCAGTTACTCGAAGAAACCCCTGAAGCCGCGCTTGCCTATGGCCCCATCTACTTAAAGAATGCTGAAACCGAGGAAATTACCAAAGAATATTATCCGTCACACCTAATGAGCGGAGATGTCTTTGAGAAATTGTTGATCGGCAATTTTTTCTATACTCCTTCAGTGGTTGTGCGAAGAAGTATGTTACAGGAAGTAGGAGGGTTTGATGACCGTTTTCTGACTGTCGAAGATTGGGATTTATGGATTCGTCTGGCAGAAAAATACTCTGTCGTAGCAGTTGAAAAACCAGTTGCGATTTACCGTCAGGCTAATCCCTCATCAGGGCAAGCCTCTTCCAGAGCTGAAGAGATGAGCCGCGTAGCCCTCAGGATGCAGGAGCGAGCGTTGAAGCTTCCACGCATCGCCAATGCTTCTTTGGAATACCAGCGATACATCAAGAGGCAGGTTTTGAATTGCCAGGCGGACACTTCAGTTTGGAGGGCAAGCTGGTATCTGGAAAATCAATCACCTGCCCTTGCCAGAAAAATATTGATCGGGGCAATTAAAAAAGCTCCATTCCGTTCGGTTCGCCCCTGGACGCTACAATTACTTGCCAGAAGCCTGGTTGCATCTTTAGAGCCGCGAGTTAAATAGTTAAGGGCGAACACCTGTTTGACGAGTACAAAGTCATTAAAATTTTCAAGTAGGTTTTCATGCTAAAAAGAGCAAAAAGATTTCTTCTTGATCCGAATCCGTTACGAACTTTAACGATAGGTGCGATGCAACGATTTGACGTGGGCAAGTATGAAACACGCTTGCAATTAAGTGCGATTGACCGACCTCATTACGGCTACATCGTCTATCACGCCGCAGCGTTAGCCAAAAAACTAGGCTATCCCAAAATCTCGGTACTGGAATTTGGTGTGGCAGGTGGCAACGGTTTAGTCAGTCTGGAATATCACGCGCAACAGGTGTCCAAATTGTTTGGTGTCGAAATTGAAATTTACGGTTTTGATACAGGTGAAGGATTGCCTGCACCGGAAGATTACCGCGACCTTCCCTATCATTGGAAAAGTGGCTTTTTCAAAATGGACGAAAAGAAATTACAAGCACGATTGCAGAAATCGAAGCTGGTAATTGGTGACATCCGCGAAACGGCTCAAAATTTTTTCAGTACTTTTAATCCCGCGCCTGTGGCGGCGATTTCACACGATTTCGATTATTACTCTTCAACGGCGGCGGCACTGAAATTATTCGATGCCGGAGCACAACATTTTCTGCCCAGAGTCTTCTGTTATTTTGACGATATTCTTGGGGGTGAAATGGAGCTTTATAATGATTACACGGGTGAGCGCCTGGCGATCAATGAATTCAACGAGCAACATGAAGCAATAAAAATAGGGCTTCCGTATTATTTGCTGGCGCGGAAAATTATTGAGCCGTGGCATCACCAAATCAGAATCTGTCATTTCTTTTCGCATCAGCACTACAATAATTTTGTCAGCGAAGAAAATCAGCAGCTTCAAATACAGCAGAGATAAATGGTAGGACTAGATCATCGAACGACAATAGATGTGTTGCTCAGCGAAGAATTGCGTCAACGGCTGCTGCGTTTGGCTGAAAATAAATTGCAGGAATATCAAACAGCCGTACCATTTCCGCATCTTGTGCTGGATGATTTTTTGCCTGCACCAATCGTTGAAGCTGCGTTGCAAAATTTTCCCAAACCGAATGCGGTGCGTTGGGTGAGCTATGATGAGAACACCGAACGCAAGCTGGCGTTTCCTGTGGCTGAAGCTCTGCCGCCTTCGCTACGCGACATTCTTCACTTCTTGAATTCGCCAACGGTGCTACGTTTTTTAGAAGCATTAACAGGCATTCAAGGTGTGATTCCTGATCCGTATTTCAAAGGCGGCGGACTGCATCAAATCGAACGCGATGGATTTTTGAACGTGCATGCAGATTTCAATCGTTATGAAAAATTGCAATTGGATCGGCGCTTGAATTTGTTGCTTTACCTCAACCAGAATTGGCAGGAAGAATACGGCGGGCATTTGGAATTGTGGGATCGTGAGCTGAAAAATTGTGTCAAGCGCGTACTGCCGATTTTTAATCGTTGTGTCATTTTCAGCACGACTTCGGATGCTTATCACGGTCATCCGATTCCACTGAAGTGTCCGCCGGGTTGGTCGCGCAAATCCATTGCGACGTATTACTACACCAACGGACGACCTGAAGAAGAACGTAACAACAGTCACTCTACGTTATTTCAGGAACGCCCCGGCGACGCTCCCAAAGGACAGCCGAGCCGATTTCGTGCGGCAAAGAAAATTGCTCGCTCACTGATTCCACCAATCATCACCGATGCGTATTACCGGATGCGTGAACCCGAACGGTAAATGCCAATTGACCTGACCATTACAATTGTTTCGTGGAATACGCGCGAGCTTTTGCGTGGGTGTTTGCGATCAATTGATCAAAGCCAGACAACCGCCAGCTTTGAAATTCATGTGGTAGACAATGCCTCGCAAGATGATAGCGTTGCGATGGTGCAGGCAGAATTTCCCGAAGTAAAATTGATTGTCAATCAAACGAATTCTGGGTTTGCCAAAGCCAACAATCAGTCGTGGCAACAAGCGCAGGGGCGTTATTGGCTGCTCTTAAATTCGGATGCAGAGGTACGAGTTGGAGCTTTAGATAAACTGGTTACATTTATGGATGCACATCCCAAAGCCGGACTCACGACTGCTCGTTTAGTTAATCCCGACGGGACGCCGCAATTTTGTGCGCAGCCTGAGCCGAGCATTATGCGCACTTTGTTTGAGGCTTCACGGCTGCACAAATTTTTACCTGCCGGGTTGCGTGGGCGAATTATGCTCAGCACCTATTGGACATACGATGATTCGCTTCGGTTGGGCTGGACGTGGGGGACAGCATTGGTTGCGCGTCGCGCTGCTGTTGAGGAGTGTGGAGCATTAAGCGAAGAATTTTTTATGTATGGCGAAGACCTTGAATGGTGCTTGCGGGTGCGGCAAAAAGGTTGGGAAATCTGGTTCTGTCCTGAAGCCGAAGTCTTGCATTACGGCGGACAAAGCTCTGCGCTCAAGTGGGATGAAACAGGGCGCGGGCAAAAAATCGAACAGGGCTTTTATCAGGCACTGCGGCAACATCACAGCGAATTTTATGTGCGCTGTTTACAAGCTGCCCAACTAATTGCGCTGAGCGCGGAGTGGTTAGCTTTCAAGTTGAAAGGGCGCGATATGGCGGGGCTTTCAATCGCACTCACGAATCAATTTCGGTTACTGAAAAAAATGGCGCAGTAAAGTGACGCATAATAAAAGCACATGATTCAGCTCAGCGTTATCATCCCCACGCATAATCGGCACGAAAAATTGACGGCGACTATTGCCTGTTTACAGGGGCAAACTTTAGCACGTGAAATGTATGAAATTATCGTTGTGGATGATGGCTCTGTGCCGCCTGTGCTTTTGCCCGCAAATACAAAATGTAAATTAGTTCGCACCGAAGGTATAGAGCGTTCCGCCGCTCGTAATGCTGGTGCGGCGCGTGCGCAGGGCAAGCTCCTGGTTTTTGTGGATGATGATGTAAGTGTGAACACAGAGTTTTTGGCAAGTCACTTACAGGCGCATCACGAATGGCCGCAGACATTATTAGTCGGAAAAATTACTTTACCGGATCAATCTCTAAAGACTCCATTTGGACATTTTCGGCAGCAGCTAGAGCAAAGCGGTGTACCAATGAAACGCGGACTAACGAAAATGCCTAATTTTTGTACTGCCCAAAATATGTCTATTACATATGAGCAGTTTCAGAAATTAAGTGGATTTGAGCCTGGAATTGTCAGTAGCGAGGATCAGGATTTAGCGTTACGTTTTACCGATACAGGCGGACAAATTGGTTTTGTGCCGGAAGCGGAAGGCCTCCATTTTGACAGTGCGCTTGACATTAGAAATTATTGTCGTCGTTCAGAATGGGGCAGCGAAAATATGATTCCTTTTTGTCGTCGCTACCCGGACTGGCCTGATAATATTGAACGCGAGCGCGTTAATGGATTGATACGCTGGGGGCAGGAACCGTTCATACAAAGCCTGCGCAAATTGCTCAAACTGATATTCGCCTTCAGGTTTATCGTAGCGCTGTTATTTGGCCTCGCTTCATTGCTGGAGCGATTTGCACCACAAAGTAAAACATTGGATCGGGTCTATCGTTTGTTGTTGGGCGCACACATTTTGCGCGGCTATCGCAAAGGCTTGCGACGGTTTGGTCTTGTTGCTGATGCCAATAAAGACATTGCCCGTCCACTGGCTGCAACTTCATATGGTATTCAAGAAAATGTTTTTCCACGAAGCCACACGAAACAGCACGAAGAGGAAAAAGATTTTTTAACAGGGTCAGGATAAATCGTTTGGGCTGAAGGAGTCATTTTGTTCTGCCTGCCTCCTTTCTTCTTCGTGCCACTTCATGTGGCTTTGTGGAAGAGAAATTTATACCTAATGCAAAAAATTCTTCACTTTGCCCAGGACAGCGATACGAGCGGGTTTTTCCCGCAACTGGCGCGTTGCTATGACCGCAGCCGCTACCAAATGTATTTTGGCACGCTGAACCCCATCGCGCCCTGGTTGCGTGAGTATATGGAATCGCAGGGTGTCATTACGTTCAGTTGTGATTGTCGCAGTCGGGCGGAATTTCCCTTCGGATTAATGCGCCTTGCACAATTTTTGCGCCGCGAAAAGATAGACATTTTGCATACACATTTATTTGAGCCATCGGTGATCGGATTATTAGCGGGGACATTGGCACGAACTCCCAACCGCGTAATGACACGGCATTATTCTGATTATCATACCCGCATCAATAAGCGTTGGCACGTCAAACTGGATCAGCTTTGTACACGCCTGAGCAACAGTGTCATTGCCGTTTCTGAACACACGGCAGAACACATGATGAGCGCGGAAAATGCTCCGCCTGAAAAGCTGCACGTTGTTTTGAATGGCATAGATTTTGAGCGCGTTAAATTATCGGACGGCTTTGATCGTCAGCGCGTCCGTAGCGAATTTGCGGATGAAAATACACATTTGTTGTTAATTGCGGCGCGGCTGCATCCAGAAAAAGGCTACGACGATTTACTACAGGCGATGCAAATTTTGCGAGATCGTTTTGCGGGAAAGATCAAATTATTAATCGCAGGCACGGGAGATTTATTGAGTCACTATCAAGCGATGACGCATTCGCTGGGTTGCGATGAGGTCGTTAATTTTTTAGGCTTCAGAAAAGATTTGCCTGATTTGATGGCGGCGGCTGATTTGTTCGTCTTACCCAGCGTCGCCGAAGCGTTTGGACTGGTGCTGACGGAAGCTCTATATTTAGGGACTCCGGTCGTGGCTACGCGGGTAGGCGGCATCCCTGAAATTGTGACAGATGGCAGCGATGGATTGTTAGTTCCGCCGGCTAATCCGCCAGCGTTAGCCGATGCCATTACAGAATTACTCAATGATCCTGAACGACGTTCAAGGATGGCAGGTGCGGGCCGCGAAAAAATAATGGGTAAGTTTCGCTTTGACGAAATGGTGCAGGCTTACGAAGCGATTTATCAATTGCCTGATTTATCAGGCGTGGAAACAGTAAATGCCGACAGTCTCAGTAATCATTCCCACCTATAATTCGGCGCTGTATGTGACAGCGGCGATTGAGAGCGTGCTGGCGCAAACGTCTCAGGATTTTGAAATTCTTGTGATTGATGACGGCTCGACCGATGAAACAGAACAGGTAATGCAAAAATATCAAGCGCCCGTGCGTTACCTGCGCCAGGCGAATGGTGGCGTATCTGTTGCCCGCAATCATGGCATAGCGGAAAGTCGCGGACGCTATCTTGCCTTTCTTGATGCTGACGATACGTGGTTTCCCCATAAGCTGGAACGCCAATTAACGGCAATGAAAAAACATCCTGAGATGCGCGTCAGTTGTACCGCTTTCACAGCAGTAGATGACAACCTTATGCCAATTGGGACGCAACATAATGAGCTACCCAAAATCACTTTGGATGATTTATTAACGTGTGGCAATGTCGTTGGAAGTATCTGTACCGTGATAGGCGAACGCGAACTTTT
>JAYVRW010000231.1:0-4763 GCA_043775925.1 Blastocatellia bacterium | reverse complement strand
TTCTACCCACTCAATCACGCGATCCATTCGCACTAACTCTGCCAATGCGGTACTCACATTTTCTTTCAGCTGGAGCGTCACCACACTGGCCCCGACGCGGCGTTGCAGCTCCGGTTCACCATAGTTCTCAATGATTTCTTCGCGCTCTTCCCTCCTCGCTTCCGCCCGGAATTTAATCAGCAACCGATGCTCGGCATGCGGTGGAATCGCTTTCTCAAGCATCGGACTGACCACCGATCCCCGACTTCCGACCACCTTCTTCCCCAGCGGCAGAAATGCCATCGCAGGTGCATAAACAAGCGTGATAATGATGAGATTAATCAGAAACAGGCGTAGCGAGGTGCGCATAACAATATGCCTCCCAAATAGGTAATAGCAGGCGCGTTCAAGCGTTCAACTGCTTTCGCACAGAAATTAAAAAATGCCTTCAGAGTGAGTGAAGGGCGTGGCTAAAGAATCGGCTGTGAAAAGAATCAAGTGGACTGAAAATGCAATCCTAAGAAAAAATCAAGTCAGGTCTCAAATCAGTTACTCTGTATAGGTAGTGGACAGCCAGCACTTTGCTACTACTACCCTTTTTTGTCAAGGAGTTTTTTGTAAAAAATTCAATCGGCTACTAATCAGCAGAGTCCGGGTAAGATGTTTTGTCACTTCAGGTGTCGGAAGATTTGACCAGATTGTCTGGTTTCGTAGCTCCTGGCGAAGCATAAACTACCCACTATTTTCTTGAAGCATCAGATGTCTATTGTGGACCCCTGATGCTTCAAGTGACATTGTGGGCTGCCCTGTTTTATGGGGCGTAGTCTACGCATTTTCGATCTTAAAAATGTAGTTTGTCTAAAGGCCGGCTCGGGCGGAAGAAGTGGAAACTGAGATCATGGCTCGAAGCTCTTCAATGAAAGAATTGGCGAGATCACCGATGTGAGATTGGTTGAATCTTCCTCTGGGATAGCTCAAGTGAAAGTCCAGCATCCCTCTGCTCACACTGCCTGAAACGACGATTGGTGGTGAAAAATGATTATGTGGATCGAACTCTGATCCGGTCGCCTCTGGCGCTGTTTTCCACCTTGTCGCCTGTTTTGAAAGCTCAATAAATTGATAAGCAATCTGAGGGCGTGGGATTTTCTTCAGTAACATTCGCGTTTGCGCATCGGCAAAGTATTTCAGCAGTTCGTACCCGAAACCTGCGTGAGGAACGGCACGAAATTGTTGGCGAATGTCTTCCATTTGTTCGATGGGATCGTTAGTTTGCGCAATCTCAAATTTCACCGGATACCGTGTTGTCGCGGGCGCGATGGTATTCGACAGATCAAGCCGCAACAATGGATTTTGACGAATGTTGGCTTCGATCTCAAGGAAGACTTGTGATTGCGCAGTCCATTTGGAAACTGCCAGCGTCAAGGCTGCCAGGATAATTTCGTTCATCTCATTGCCAGCCACTGAATCCATTAAATATTGCGTTTCTGCCGGGTTTAAGTTGATGAACACTTTATCAACTGTGGCGTAGGTGTCTATCGGCTCTTCTTCCGGCCTCCCGAATTTCGGGAAGGAAGTTTCCCGCATTTTCTTCCAATATTGTAATTCTCCGGTGATGAATTCGGCGGTCAGAATGGAACGCAGCCGATCCAGTTGACGCTTCATCGTGATGGGTTTGTCATTATTGGGGAGCGTTTTGTGATTGGCGATGGCCTCGTAATGCGCCATCAGGCGATCCAGAAAAATATGTCGTGAATCATCGTCGCAGATCATTCGATGCAGCACTAAGAGCAGACGATCTACTCGTTCGGCTCCACGTTCAAAATAGGCAACATTGAACATTGAACTGTAGGAAAGATGCAGCCCTGATTGAATTCTTGCCGCGCTGTCTTCCAGCGCTTTGCGTTGGCTACTCGCCCATTTGCTGGACAAATCAATAATTTCCAAGGGAAGTTCCGGTAAGCGCTCGACCAGTTTCGTTTTCCAGTCATCTTCCTTAATAAATTTCATCCGCAAAATTTCCTGTTCTTCAATCAGGCGGAGTAGCGCTTTTCTGAGCAATTCAGGTTGCAGTGTTTCATTTATTTCAACCAGCCACGAATGGTTCCCGTAGTGCGGATTTTCATATTTTTGTGCGAGAAACCAGTGCTGAGCGGGCAGCATGGTCGGCGTGATTTCGAGCGATGCCTGCGTGGTCGCCGATTCATCAAGAATCAAAAAATCAGTCAATTCACTATCAGTTAATTCACTATCTAAGGTTCGGGCTACTTCTTCTACAGGGTTTTCTACCACTAAATTTTCAAGCGGTTGTGCTGTCTCAAGCGGCGCTAATTCATCTACTAATTCGCTGAGATCAACAATGTCGGGTGCAGTCGAAAAATTCCCTGGTACAACGTTTGGAAATGGTAAAGGTTGCTCTATAACAGGTGCAGGTGCAGGAGGACGCACTTGAATTGTAACTTCGGGAAGCGGTTCCTCAATTTCCAGTTGATTATCGGAAAGATCATCGCTCTGCCATAACTTCCACGCCGGATTGAAAATCGGCAAAAACCATTTCAGTGGATCGTCCAACGATTTTGCCAGCTTGTATTGCGAGACCAGTTCAACGGATAGTTCCGCATCAGGCGAAAGCGAATAGATGCTGGCTGCCGGATGATCGTCGCTGACTTCAGGGTCAAGGCTGGAAGTGAATTGTGGATCGGAATTGATTTCCAGCGTGATGAGTGAAGGGAACGGGAGCGCCGGGCCAGGCGTATTGTAAGCGGCGGAAACTGCCTCCGAAAGCTTCTCTTCCAAATGCGACTGCGTAAGAATGATCGGCAGGGAAGTGTGCATCAGAATCTTTCGCAAAGTATCTGATGACGGAACTTGAGCCAGCGGGACGTACGCGCCTCCGGCTTTGAGAATTCCAAGGACAGCAACGGCTGTGAACAATGGTGAGGTGCAGCAGACGCCGACCGGCACAGTCGTGGACACCCCGAGCTGATTTAATTGCGCGGCAAGTTTTTGCGCACGGGCATTTAATTCAAGAAAAGTAAAAGAATATTTTCCGTCTTCGACTGCCATCAATCCTGGTGTTTTTTTGACTTGTTCTGAAAATTGTTGACTGACATTCAGTGAAGTCTTGATCCATCTGACCCAGCCCATTTCTTCTTCAGCTTCAGCCTCCAGCTTGACCGCAGGAGCATTAATTTTCTGCTGCGGATTTAATAGGTGGTTGATATTTTTATCGGGTGAAGCCGCAAAACTTTCTAACAGACTTTTCAGTGAAAAAGCCAACGGATGATCAAGGTCTGATTGACTTTCGACGATTTGAAATTCAACGACGGGCGTTTCGGAGCCAGGTTCATCCAGGCTGACATTACTAACGACCAGATCAAGATGATCGTACGACATCCGGGCCAGCGCGTCCGGTTCCGTGACTCTCACCTCACATTCAAAGAGGGAAGCGTCAGGCGCAAACTCGCTCCATTGGCGGATTTGATCGTGTGAATAGGATTCGTAGGCGCTCACGTCTGCCCGATCTTCTTGTAGCGTTTTCAGCCATTCCCGCGTTGACACATTCAAGGCGGTCGGCACCACCATGGGCAACAAATTATCGAAGTGCCCAATCATTCGGTGCGAATCGGTCAGCGCCTCCGGGCGCACATTGGTTTTCAGTCCGAAAATAACTTGTGGTGTTTGACTGAAGCGGCTCAGGAGCAGTGACCAGGCTCCGAGTAAAATAGTTGTTGCCTCAAGTCCCGGATGCGCAGCAGAAACTTTTTTTATCAACTGTGACGGGATGGACAGTGAAGTCTGAGGGTCAATCGGCATCGCCTTGGTAGCCGTTTGCAGTCCCGTTAATTTTTTGCGCCAGAATTGCTCGGCTTGTTCTGAATCCAGAGTTTTCACCCATTCAACATAGTTTCTGAAAACCGGAGAATGGGGCAGTTCAGGATTTTTCCCTTGCCGAATGGCATCGTAGCAGAGCAGCAATTCTTCCCATAGAATCGCAATCGAAGTGCGATCAAATAAGACCTGATGGTAAGTCCAGATAAATTGGTAGCGCTGCTCGTCCAGTCGTGCCAGCGTGATCCACCACAACGGCGCAACTTTCAACTGATAGCTCATCCGGGCATCTGCCAGTCGGAATTCTAAGAATTTCTGGTCTTGTTCATTGGGTGAAAACTGACGCCAGTCGTGTTCTTCAAAGATGGTGCTGACATTGCGGTTCACGACTTGCACAGGTTCTTTGAGGTCAGCACTCACGAACGTTAACCGAAGGGCAGGATGACGGTCGGAAAGTTTATTCCAGGCTCGCTTGAAAGCTGAAACGTCCAAACTCCCGACGATAGTGCAGGAGAATTGTGATAAGAATAATTCAGGTGAAGGCGACCGCTCACACGATTGCATGAGCCGCATTTGCAGTGGGGAAAGGTGAAAAAATTCTTCGATCTGTTTAGGATTCATCCGCTGGTCTGGTCGTCTTTCGTTCAGGCTAAAAAAAGGCTAAGCTTGAAACTAGGGCAACCTTAGTATAATCAATTTTGTGATTGTATGCAGCTCTGAAATGACATCTTTTTATCATTATTTTTTATGTATCCCAAAGGCAATCTTTTAATTCCCGCTCCGCATGGTCATCTGGAAGCCATTTACCGCCCCGAAAATCACCTGGCGGAACGGGTGGCGCTGGTGCTGCATCCGCATCCGATGGGTGGCGGCACGATGCACAATAAAGTCGTTTTTCGTGCTGCCCGCGCCTTACAAAATGCCGGATACGAAGCTTTGAGATTTAATTTTCGCGG
>JAYVRW010000230.1:0-17654 GCA_043775925.1 Blastocatellia bacterium | reverse complement strand
GCCGTAGGGAGTCCTGAATGGCTTGCGCGTTAAGCCGAATTTATCCGGCTCACCGTAATGCGAAGTGCCAAGAATCACGATAGTTTTTCCAAATAATTGCTCGCCCATTCCGCGTAATCTATTGTAGGCAGCGGCGTAACATCCCCAACCACCTTCCGGGCTGACATGCGGCGCAGCAAGCCCGATAATCGGAGCCGGGTTCGGAGGTACAATCGTCAACAAATAATTATCCAAAGTAGCTTTTAACTCGAAGGTATCATCAGGATAAGCCGCGCCCGCATGCGTAGCGAGACGGATGGGTTCCGCCGCAAATTCAGCGTGTTTGCGTGAACGCATCTTAGAAAATTCTGATGTTTCAAGAAAACCGGATTGCTGCAAAGCAGAAATAAAATCATGCAGTGGATGCTTCGGAAATGGTCGCCCAATCACCTGTGTCAAACGCTCAATCGCGTCGGCTTCCGTGTGCTGCCCATCCAATAAATTCAGGGCTTGCACGAACACCGGAGGAATAATCAAGATGTCCTCCGCGTAGCGAAACGGATCACGCAAGAGCAGTCCAGGCTGTTCTTGATCGGGCGACGGAAACACATCTAACGATTGGCGGAGTCTGGGTAAAAATTGGCTCATAAAGTAGTTCTGAAAAATTTTAATAAAAATTTTGACGCGCTATCTTAACAACGTACAATCATAATTTGCCAATTGCTCATGAAAACTTTCGATGAAAACGCTATTCCCATAATTGATCTGACGGCTCTAATTCCTGAAGTTGCTGTGCAGATCAATCAAGCCTGTCGCAGCTTCGGTTTTTTTTACGTTGTCGGACATGGCATTGATGAACGGCTTCAGCAGCAATTGGAAAATCTAAGCCGGCAATTTTTCGCGCAGGATGAAGCGACCAAAAACCAAATCAACATGTCGCTTGGCGGCAGAGCGTGGCGTGGATATTTTCCGGTTGGCAATGAATTAACTTCGGGTCAACCAGACCTGAAAGAAGGAATTTATTTCGGGCAGGAGTTAGGTAAAAATCATCCAATGGTAGCGGCGCGGGTTCCGCTTCACGGCGCCAATTTATTTCCGGCTAACTTTCTAGGATTTAAAGAAACCGTTCTGGAATACCTTTCAGCAATGACTGCACTTGGACATCAAATCATGTGCGCTATTGCCTTGAGTTTGGAACTTGAAGCAGAATATTTTTCGCGTCAATACACAACTGACCCATTGATTCTTTTTCGTATTTTCAACTACCCAGTTTCAACGAATGATCAATCTTTATGGGGCGTTGGTGAGCATACAGATTATGGCTTGCTCACAATTCTCAAGCAGGATAGCGCCGGAGGCTTGCAAGTCAAAACGCCTTCCGGCTGGATCGAAGCGCCACCGATTCCAAATTCTTTTGTCTGCAATATCGGAGACATGTTAGATCGTTTGACGAATGGGTATTACTGCTCGACTCCGCATCGCGTCCGCAATGACAGCGGACATGATCGGCTGTCATTTCCTTTCTTTTTCGACCCGAACTGGAATGCAAAAATTCAACCGCTCGAACTAAATCACATCCCGGGAAATCATCAATTCGAACGCTGGGATCAAACGAATTTACAGGAATTTCAGGGAATCTACGGGAAGTATTTACTGCACAAAATTTCTAAAGTTTTTCCTTATCTGCACGACGAGGTGCTTTAATTTCTGAACGACTCAAATTATGATAGACTTCAGCTTCTGAAGATGAGGTAAATCAATGCCTGAAACATTACTGGAAATTCCCCAAAATTTGAGCGCCTTGACCCGCTCGCTGGTGACGGAGGATGAAAATCCTGTGGATAATTTATTTTCGGCGAAACAGCGTCGCTTACTGGTGGAACCGCTTTATAGTTCGTGGCAACCGCCTGCACTTGAATCTGAAACTGAACAGGAAAACAAACACCGCGTGTTCCTCGCTGATTCTGATGTCGGTGTTTTTATCTCGCCTTATAAACCACCCATCGCACCGGACATGTTTTTAAGCCTTGATGTTCAAGCCAATGCTGAATATTTCGAGAATGAACATCGCGCTTACTTCATCTGGGAATTCGGTAAAGCCCCGGAAGTTTCAGTCGAAGTTGTCTCAAATCGTAAAGGCAAAGAGATGGGCGAAAAAATGGAACGATATGCGCAAATGGGCATCGCCTACTATATCGTCTTTGATCCTTTTCTGGTTTTGAGCGATGAAAAGCTCCGCGTTCACGAACTAGCGTTTGGGGGACGCCGTTACCGCCGCCTGTTGGATCACGCTTTGCCTGAACTATCTTTAAGTTTGCGTTTATGGCGCGGAGTTTTTGAAGGAGTGGAAGCGGAATGGCTGCGCTGGTGCAACGCCGATGGAACCATTATTCCAACTGGTGAAGAACGAGCGAGAACGGTAAATGAACTTGCTAACACTGAAACAATTCGCGCTAACGCTGAGACCCTTCGTGCTAACACCGAAGCTTCGCGGGCCGATTCAGAAAAATCCGCCCGCCTGCAAGCCGAAGCTGAAATTGAAAAGCTTCGGGCTGAATTGCTCCGTTTGAAATCAGAGTAATTTGCTTCTCAACTCATCTCCAATTTATAGTGATCGCCTATGCACAAGGCGCTTGGAATCTTTCTTGTATTTTTATTTCTGGTTGAAGCTTCTGCCCAAACAGCCACTCCACCTGCTAAATCTGAATTCAACGTCTCCTTCGTCAACGTCGCCAAAGAAGCTGGCTTGACGCATAAAACCATTTACGGCGGCGAACAAAAAAATAAATATTTGCTCGAAACTACGGGCTGCGGGGTCGCGTGGATTGACTACGACAACGACGGCTGGCTTGATCTTTTTTTTGTCAATGGAACACGGCTGAGCGGCTTCCCGAAAGGCGAGGAACCGACGACGCATTTATACAAAAATAATCGTAACGGAACCTTTACCGATGTCGCCAAACAATCCGGTTTAGCGCGAACAGGCTGGGGGCAAAGCGTTTGTCTTGGCGATTATGACAACGACGGTTTTGACGATTTATTTATTACTTATTTTGGCAAAAATGTTTTGTATAAAAATAATGGGAATGGAACTTTTACTGATGTTTCATTAAAGGCTGGCGTCGCTGGGAAAACTACACGATGGGGCGCAGGCAGCGCGTTTATTGATTACGACAATGATGGAAAACTTGACCTGTTCGTCGCCAATTACATTGACCTTGATCTAAAAACTGCGCCAACTCCTGAAACGGGGCCGTGCTTTTACAAAGGCGTCATGGTAGCGTGCGGGCCGCCAGGGTTGGAAGGCGGAAAAAATATTCTCTACCATAACGAAGGCAATGGAATTTTCACAGATGTTTCAGAAAAATCCGGCATTTTAAAAACGAATGGAACCTACGGACTGGGTGTTTTGACCGCTGATTTTGATAACGACGGATGGACGGATATTTATGTCGCCGACGATTCGGCTCCGGCGATTTTATATCACAACAACAAGAATGGAACGTTCACGGATGTCGCCACAGAAGCGGGCGCGGCGTACAGCGGAGACGGCAAGCCTCAAGCCGGGATGGGCGTCAGCGCCGGAGATTTCGACGGCGATGGAAAGATTGATATTTTCAAAACAAATTTTTCCGGCGACACGTCTACGCTGTACCGAAACATGGGGAAAATGGTTTTCGATGATGTCACATTCACTGCCGGAATTGGATTGAATACGCGCTGGCTGGGCTGGGGATGCGGCTGGTTAGATTTCGATAATGATAGCTGGCTGGACATATTGTTGGTGAATGGTCACGTGTATCCCGAAGTCGGAAAATTGACGACCGAAGCGGGCTACGCGCAACGCAAAGTTCTGTATCAAAATCTGCGCAACGGAAATTTCAAAGACATCACAGAAAAAATCGGCGGCGCGATTCTTGAGCCAACCGCGAGCCGGGGCTGCGCGTTCGGAGACTATGACAACGACGGAGATATTGATGTCGTGATTAATCCGGTGAATGCAACGCCTGACCTGATTCGTTGTGATTCAATGACTAAAAATAATTGGATCACGATCAAAGCCATTGGCACAAAATCCAATCGCAGCGGCATCGGCGCGCACCTCAAAGTTGAATTTGAAGAAGACAAAAAAATCCGCAGCCTCGTTGATGAAGTTCGCAGCGGTGGCAGTTATTATTCGCAAAACGATCTCCGCGTACACTTTGGTCTTGGAAATGCTACGAAAATAAAATCCATCGAAGTAAAATGGCTCAGCGGAGAGATTGATAAAATCTCTGATGTTGCCAGTAATCAAATCATCACGATCAAAGAAGGCGCAGGTCTCGTGAAGAAATAATTGAGAGAACCAAATGAATAAGAAAAACTTAGTATGTTCAATTTTATTAGCTGTCAGCTTATTCTCGTCCAACCTCTATGCCCAAAAAACTGCGCAGAAAAAGGACTCTCCCACCGTCAAGTACGATGCCAAATTAGCTGAAAAACTTGGGGCTAATGAATACGGAATGAAGGTTTACGTGTTGGTGATTTTGAAAACCGGAGAAGCGAAAATTACCGACAAAGAAGAAATTAGCAAACTGCAAGCTGGTCACATGCAAAACATCGGTCGCCTCGCGGAGGCAGGGAAACTCGTGCTGGCGGGGCCTTTTATGAACGGCAAGGAAAAGCGCGGAATTTTTGTTTTCGATGTGAGAACAATTGAGGAGGCTAAACAATTAGTCGAAACTGATCCAGCTATTAAAGCCAAGCTGTTTGAAGCCGAATTTATTTCGTGGTATGCCTCTGCTGCCTTGCTTGAAGTGGTACCAACTCACAAGAAAATTTCCAAAAAGAATCCTTGAATGAAATTTAATCAGGAAAATAATTTTACCGTCAATATTCTGCTTTCAGGCTTTGCGATGCTCGTCCTGGCTCTGCCTATTTTCGCCCAAAAACAATCTAAAAAAGAAAAAGTTGCACAGCAAAATGCCGAATTGCACTATGTTCAGGGAGTTGCCTTGCTCAAGCAAAACAATGTAGTGCGAGCCGAAGCTGAGCTTAAAAATGCGATTCAACTTTACCCTAATTTTCCAGAAGCTTTTAATGCGCTCGGAATGGCTCTGGGTCAACAGGGGAAAAATGACGAGGCTCTCGCCGCCTTCAAAACTGCTATTAATTTGAACCCGAGCTTTACCGAAGCGCGCTTAAATCTTGGAAAATTACACGAGCTGAAAAGCGAATTCGATCTCGCGCTGGATGTTTATAAAGAAACTGTTCGGCAGGAACCTGATTCGGCTCCGGCGCATAGCGCTTTGGGCTTTGTGCTTGGTCGTCAGGGGAATGAGCGCGCCGCCTTTTCTGAATACGAAACAGCGATTAAATTAAATCCAAATTTTCACGAAGCGCACTACCGCATGGGAGTCACGCGCTGGCTGACGCAAAATTATCCTGAAGCCATCAAAACGCTGCGACGTGCCGTCAAACTTGATCCAAATCATTTTGAATCGCATTACTATTTAGGCTTGTCACTTCAAAAATCCAATCAACTTCCCGAAGCCATCGAAGAGCTGCTTACTGCCGTCAAAGTCAACCCAAACATCGCCGTCGGACATAATTCGCTCGGCAATGCCTTGATGGAAGACAACGATTTTGAGAACGCGATTATCGCGTATCGTGCCGCTTTGAAAGTTGATCCAAATCTGCTGGAAGCCCGCAATCAAATGGCTCTCTCCTACGTCAATAAACGCGATGCCGACACTGCCGTTATTGAACTCCAAACCGTTCTCAAACAAGACCCGAATAATCAGGTAGCGTACCATAATCTCGGTTTAGCGCTGATTCAAAAATCGGATTACAACGGAGCGATTGCGGCGTATCAGGCTTTGATTGCGTTGACGCCTGAAGCCGCCGAAGCGCATTACAATTTAGGATTGGCGTACAAATACAAAGATGATTTTGACAATGCAGTCAAAGCCTTTCGCCGCAGCATCGAATTACAATCAACTTTACCTGAAGCGCATTATTCACTGGGTATCACGTTGATGCAGCAATCCAAAATGGATGAAGCGATTGACGCTTTCAAGGCCGCGATTAAAGTACGACCTGAATTTTCTGAAGCGATCTACACGCTTGGCACAGCCTACCAGCAAAAAGGTGACTTGGATGGCGCGATTAATGCTTTTCGTGAAGCCATAAAAATAGCTCCGCTCAGCCCCCAGATTCACAATACGTTAGGTACGGCGCTCCGCCAAAAAGGAGATTCCGAAGGTGCGAAAGCCGAATTTAATGAAGCGGCACGACTAAATAAATTAAAATCCAATCATCAGGCAGCGATGTTTGCGACCAATACTGGCTTACAAAAAATGACTGAGGGCGAGGTAAAATCCGCGATAGATTTTTTTGAACGCGCAATAAAGCTTGACCCGGAGCACGCACCTGCGCATTATAATTTAGGACTTGCGCTCCAGAAGACTGGTCATCTCGCCGCCGCGAAAGCTGCTTTTGAGCGTGCTAACAAAATAGATCCACATTTTAAAGCGCCACATTCTGTGAGCGCAGGCAGATGAGAAAGGCAAAGCCGCCGATTTGGCTTTCATCACGCCCGATGATGTACGAGCTTTGCTTTTATTATGCCTTGGTATCCAAAAGATAAATTCATCTGGGATCCCTGGTTTGTATCGGAAGGTGAGAAACTCCACGCATATTACCTTCAGGCTGATCGCCACGAATGCAACCACGATCCTGACGCACGACACAACCTGGCTTCCGTCGGACATGCTATAAAAAACGGTCATGGATGGCACGAACTTGGAACTTCGTTTGCTACCAGCCAACAGTGGGACGATGTCGCCATCTGGACAGGTAGCATCATTCGTTCGCCGGAGCTAAACCAGTATTTGCTTTTTTATACAGCGCGAAATTCCCGTGAAGCTCCGCGTGCAACGCCTTCCGAAAAACAACGACCGCAGCATATCGGACTAGCGACTTCGACGGATTTGCATCACTGGCAACGTGCCTCGCAATCCATCGAAGCCCCGATCATTCCGAATCCGGGTCATCGTTTTGGATTGGATGGCGTCGCGTGGCGTGATCCGTACATCGCCCGTTTTGACGACAAGTATTACGCTTTTATTTGTGCGCGATTAGACCAGGAAGTTGAATGTGGACTGATTGCATACCTGACTTCAACTGATTTACTTCACTGGACTGACAAGCCTGAATTTATTGTCTGCCCGATGGAGTTTTACCAGATGGAAGTGCCGCAGGTCTTCTGGCGGCGCAGCGGCACAGGCAAGCGCTGTTATATTATTTTCTGCACACAGGAAAAGGATTGCTCCAAAGCGCGACGCCAAAAAAATCTGGCGTGTAAGACTGGAACCTACTACTTAAAATCTGAAGAATTACCACTGGATTATCAGGGAATTCCCGTCTTCAAAGAATCGGCGGAATTACTGGTATCGAATATTTACGCCGGTAAAATCATCGAACCGGAAAATGATCAAAGCTCGATTCTGTTAGGTTTTGTGTGGGCGGATGAAGCCGGAAATTTTGTGGGCGGAATTTCTGATCCGGTACATATTTCGTTTGCGGATAATGGTTCTCTTGTAGCCGCGAATTAGCGCGAATTTTGTGCGAATTATTCAAAAGCCTTCTACATAAGCCACACAAAATAAGTGTAACGCTCACTGATTCGCGTAAATTTGCGCTCATTCGCAGCTCTCTTCTTTTTTCAAAATAACGACCTCAGTTCTTAAATTAGGAGCACCAACTATAAAAATATGAACATCAAACAAAAACCCATGTTGTCGTTTTGGCAGATTTGGAATATGAGCTTCGGTTTTTTGGGGATTCAATACGGCTTCGGTTTACAACAGGCGAACCTCAGCCCGATCTTTCGCTACCTCGAAGCAGACGAATCAAAACTGCCAATTTTATGGCTCGCGGGACCAATTACAGGTTTGTTCATTCAACCATTAATCGGCGCGATCAGCGATGGAACCTGGACGAGATTTGGCCGACGAAAACCGTTCTTTCTGCTTGGGGCTTTGACTGGCAGCATCGCGGTTTTGTTTATGCCGTATTCGCCCGTCCTATGGGTAGCGGTCGGATTGTTCTGGATTCTTGATGCTTCGATGAATACGGCGCAGGAGCCATATCGCGCTTTAGTTGGCGACAAGCTCAACGATGAGCAACGCACGCTTGGATTTTCAGTCCAAACGTTTATGATTGGCTTCGGGCAGATTCTTGCCGGCTTGATGCCTTTGGCGCTTTTTTATTTTGGGGTTTCCAGTAAAACGGACGGTAAGACGATTCCCGATATTGTCAAATATTCTTTTGTTATCGGTGTCCTGGCCATGATGATTACGGTAGCGTGGACAGCCTGGACGACGGACGAATATCCACCGGAAAACCTTGAAGAGTTTAGAAAAGAGCAAGCCGCCAAAGGTGGAATTCTCAATCGAATACTGCTCGCCTGCAAAGAAATTTGGGATGCCGTTTTGGAAATGCCGAAGGGATTAAAACAAATTTGGTGGGTTAAATTTTTTACGTGGTATGGCATGCCGTTGATGTGGCAATACCTCGCGCTTTCGATTGCGCGACATTGCTACAACGCGCCGACGCCTAATTCGCCCGGATTCGCTGAAGGCGCGGCGAAAGCAGGTTTAGCCTTTACCGTGATGAATATCACCACAGTTGTCATGTCAATTTTGATTCCGCCTATTGTCAGAAAAATCGGCACGCGAATGACCTACGCGGTATTCCTTGGTATTGGCGGGTTAGGTTTTATTTCGATGCTCTTTACGAACAATATTAATTTTGTGCTGGGTGGAATGGTTGGCGTTGGCGTCGGTTGGTCGGCAATTCTGACTGTCCCGTTTATCATGACGACTTCCATTGTTCCCGCCCATCGAACCGGCGTTTATATGGGGATTTTGAATGCGTTTATCTGTATTCCGCAAATTGCCGAAATGCTGACAGTTGGACTGTATTACGACAAATTGCTGGGCGGCGATGCCAGGAACGCAATGGTGTTAGCAGGAATTTGCCTGATTTTAGGTGGAGTTGCCTGTCTGTTTATCTCAAAAGATGTGGAGCCAAAATTTCAAAAAAACATTGGCGACGTGACCTAAAGCTCGCCCGAATAACTAATCATTTTCATTGAAAAACAGAATAATGATGAAAACTTTTCTATTCCTGATCCTACTCGCCTCCACGCTTCAAGCGCAGTCGCAGGAAAAACCCTACGACGAACCCTTTCGCCCACAATTCCATTTCACGCCCGAAAAAAACTGGATGAATGATCCGAACGGACTGGTGTATTACAAGGGCGAATACCACTTGTTTTACCAATACAATCCATTCGGCAATTCGTGGGGACACATGAGTTGGGGACACGCGGTCAGCCCTGATTTAGTGCATTGGAAACATTTGCCTGTCGCACTCGCCGAAGAAAATGGCGTGATGATTTTTTCCGGCAGCGCGGTTGTAGACTGGAACAATTCCAGCGGTCTTTGTAAAAGCTCCGATCCGAAAGACAAATCCTGCTTGATTGCGATTTATACTGGACACAGAGAGCAGCCCAGACACGAAGCGCAGCACCTCGCCGTCAGCAATGATCGCGGACGCACGTGGACAAAATTCGCGGGCAACCCCGTCATTGATATTGGCTCCAAAGATTTTCGTGATCCCAAAGTTTTCTGGCACGAAGCGACGAAAAAATGGGTGATGGCGGTGTCGCTATCCAAAGAACAAAAAGTGCGTCTGTACGGATCGCAGAATTTGCAAAAGTGGGAATTGCTCAGTGAATTCGGCGGCGCGGGCGTAGCCGACAAAAGCGTCCAATGGGAATGCCCGGATTTATTTGAGTTGCCAATCACCAATCAACCGAACAAAAAACGCTGGGTGATGATCGTCAACATCAATCCTGGCGGCGCAGCGGGCGGTTCAGCCGGACAATATTTCATCGGGAACTTCAACGGCAAAACTTTCACGAATGACAATCCGGCAGAGACAAAATTATTCGTTGATTACGGCAAAGATTTTTATGCGGGCGTGACATTTTCGGACATGCCGAAGACAGACGGACGCCGCATTTTATTGGGTTGGATGAGCAATTGGGACTACGCGCTGAAAGAGCCGACATCGCCCTGGCGCACAGCGATGTCATTGCCGCGTGAATTGAAGTTGAGGCAAACGGCTGAGGGCTTACGGCTCATGCAAGCTCCCATTATCGAATTGAATACGTTGCGCGGCACAGCTATCACTAAACGAAACCTTGATCTGAGCGGCGGCAAAAAACATGCTATTTCTTCCGGCGAAGCAATAGAAATCAGCGGCGAATTTTCGGTTGGCAAAAACTCTACCGCGTTGATTCGCTTGCATAATGACAAGGATGAAACACTGATTGGTTATGACAGCGGCAAGTTGTTTATTGATCGCGCAAAATCTGGCAAGATAGATTTTGATCCGAAATTTACAGGTCGTCACGAAGTTCCACTACCCCCACAACAAGGCAAAATCAAGCTGCACATTTTTGTAGATCGTTCTTCGGTTGAAGTTTTCGGCAATGATGGCGAAGCGGTTCTGACGGATCGAATTTTTCCTGCGTCAAAAATGCAACAGGTCGAATTGCGCGGCGCAAAGGCTAACTGTATCGCTATTACCGCTTGGAAACTAAAGTCGGCGTGGAGATAGATAACGTAGGCGTCTTGCCTGCGAATTGGCAAGCGCAGCCGAGCAAACTTTTTTGCGGAAGCTATTTGTTTTAGAGAAAGTCGCTCTCTGGCGGACGGTCGAGCGCAGTTGCACGCGCTCACGCAGGCGAGACGCCTACGCTGCCTTACAAAACGTGATGCGTCACATAAGAGATTTTAATCGGGACACCGCCACTAACTTTCACCTTGAGCAGAAGTTGGAAATACATTGGCATCTTTGGCGCTTCGCCTTCAGAGGCAATGTTGAGGTGTGCAATAAGGTCTTTGATGTATTCCGGTTGCGTCACATATTCGGCAGCGGCCTGCGTCCCAAAAGTATTAATCCCCGCCAGAATCATGATGCGATTTTTTTCGCTCAAGCCCTGAATCAAACTCACAACTGCGTAATCCTCTGAAATCTGACTCGGCGAATTACCGGAATGCTTACTGCGGAAAATTTCCTGCTCGCCGGATTGTGGATTCGTGTTCACGATGGCGTTCACATACTGATCATCGCTGTCTTTCACCCAACGAAACATAAAATCCAATTGCTGCGGCAAATCCAGCAGAAATAAATTTTCCGCCGGAGAGCCAAGCACTACAAGGTTGTCCACTTTGACATCATCCCACGTTAAGAGCAGGCTACGTTTGACGCGAAACGGATGGTGCATTTTGGCGAAAAAATCCCCTAAAACATAAATCCCCATCACTTCGCCAATCCCCGTGTAATGATCTATCACCGGACTCTGATTTTGCCCGATCATCCCCTGAGACAGGGTGTGCGCATCCTGATGCCCTTCAATGATGTCGAGCGAATTGAAGAGCTTCATGCTTTCATACGTACCGTGAAAGATCGTCGTGCTAAAAACCACCAGCATCGGCTCCGCTGCATTCAGCAACTCAGCCCACAAAGGCAGAACCGTATGTCGTTGAAACGCGGCGTCTACAACTTCTTCGACTTCGGCACTTTTCCCCAGACCGTTGACAGTCCCTTCACCGCCAT
Source organism: Blastocatellia bacterium (assembly GCA_043775925.1). Lineage (GTDB taxonomy): Bacteria > Acidobacteriota > Blastocatellia > RBC074 > RBC074 > JAFDVL01. The sequence goes on along the minus strand of JAYVRW010000230.1, from coordinate 6,002 downwards.
TATGCGTATATGAAAAAACAGGTGCGTACTGTCCTTTTGGTAAATCAATCTGAATTTTATCGCCTTTTCCTTCAGTCGAGTAATAATCCATCAACCTGGCGCGGAGCCGTCCTGCCTGCACTCGCACGACTGAATCAATACGCGGATCATAGTCGCTCCGTCGCTTAAAAACTTCAGTCGCAATAATATATTCTTTTAATTGACCGTCAGGTTCCTGAATGGTGCGCTCGCAAACAAACCGCAGAAAGGCCCGTAAGCTTTCAGAGCCTTGCAAAATGCGGGCACTCAAAACTTTTTCGAGTTCAGCTAACTTTTCCTCGGTCGAGACGTTCATGAAAATTAGATTTTGACGATAGAGTTACAGATTATTCAAGCGGCCATGTAGTGCGCTAATTCGGAGTCTATACCCCTCATAACACTCAAAGCAAGTGCCACCCCTTGCCTGAGTGCAACTCTAAAAAAATTAAACCATGTATGTTAATAAACACGAACTGACGTTACATCGTCCATGTAACATCTCGGTAACATTGCTTTAAATACAGCACTTAGGAAAAGTAACGTCAAGATACCCTCACTTAACGCCTCAAGTCTGCAATATTCCAATAGTCTGTCCGACTAAATGATACCTGCTCAATGAAGTAGAAACAGTTTCGTAGGTTTTATGGCTTCCCCCAAGAGATCGGACAACCGTAGAGTAAGATGGTCTTTTTTAGTAATAAAACCTACGAATTATTAGTGCGGTCATTAGAACGATCTTCGGGCAATTCTGATCTGAAGACATATTAGCTTCCTGCTGGGATGATTACCTTCGGCTCTTTCGAGTTGAAAGGCTCTCCATTTTTAGAAACACAATCGAATCGTTTGATCCGAAAGCCGAAGAATTTCTTCTCTCCGGCGTTTTTTGTCGAGCGAAATTACTTATGAACATTCTTTTCCCAGAAACTCAAAATAGGAGGATTCACATGAAGGCTTTTGAGAAATTCTCAGTACTCGCCTTATTCCTTCTGTTATCTGCGGTTTTTTCGAGCACTACATTCGGGCAAGCAGTCTATGGCAGCGTCTTCGGAACTGTCACTGATTCAGCCGGAGCCGCTGTCCCGAAAGCAAAAGTAACCATCACAGATACCAGCAAGAATCAAAGCGCCACCACTGAAACCAATGCCGATGGCAACTACAGCCTGACACGTTTAGTGCCGGGTACTTATAAAATCAAAGTCGAAGCCGCCAGCTTCAAATCAGCCGTGCAGGATAATGTTACGGTCAACGTTGATACTGGTACTTCCGCAAATATTCAGTTACAGGCCGGAGCCATTACTGAAGAAATCACTATCACGGCAGAGTCAGCTCTGTTAAAGACTGACCGCGCTGATGTGGCAACAACTTTTGAATCCAGACAGATTACTGATCTGCCGATTCTGGATCGCAACTTTACCAAATTATTATTATTAACCCCCGGTACGCAGCAACTGCAATGGCAGCATGCCGCCAGCGAAAATCCGCAGGGATCAACGCAGATCATGGTCAATGGTCAGAGCTTCAGCGGAACGGGCTACCAGCTTGACGGAACTGAAAATCGTGACCCGATTCTCGGCATCATCGTCATCAATCCAAATTTAGAATCAATCGGTGAAACCAAAATCACCTCACAGAATTACGACGCTGAATTCGGACAGGCTATCGCAGGTGTCGCTTCAGTTTCGACCAAATCAGGAAGCAACGATTTGCACGGAGCAGCGTTCCTTTTCCGTCAGAACGATGTCTTCCAGGCACGTAACCCCTTCTCGCAAGCCAGAGTTGATCCATTAACTGGTAAATTCGTCCCTGACACAGTTAAGAACCAGTTCGGTGGTGCGCTGGGTGGGAAAATTATCAAAGATAAACTTTTCGTCTTCGGTGATTACGAAGGACTGCGCAGCAAGAATGGTGGAACCAGACTGCTAACCGTTCCAACAGCCGCAGCACGGACTGGAAATTTATCCGCTTACGGGTCGAGTATTTATGATCCTGCGACTTCTGTCTTCAATGCCAGCGGAGCCTTAACTGCGCGAACAGCATTTGTTGGAAATGTCATTCCAGCAGCTCGCTTATCAGCGCAGGCATTGAATGTACTCAAGTTAATTCCATTACCAAATGCTCCTGGAAGGCTTAATGGCACGGCTGATAATTTCGTTGCTTCAGGTATTGAAGGATTCAACAAAAACAGCTTTGATGTTCGCGTTGACTACAGAACCTCTGAAAAGTTGACGATGTTTGGACGTTATAGTTTTGGCGACTTCCAACGCAACGGCCCAACAGCCTTTGGCGCAGGTGGTGGTTCAGAATTAGGCTCACTGGGCGGAACTTCAAAAGTACGCAATCAAAGCGTTGCTACCGGTCTTGACTATACCTGGTCATCAACCCTTGTGACGGATTTCCGCTTCGGATTTTTCCGATACAAAGTCAACGTTTTACCATTCGACTTTGGGAAAACGACTTCCAAAGATGCCGGAATTAACGGTCTAAATTTTGATTCCTTTAGCTCAGGTCTTTCCGCATTCTTCCTGAACGGCAACAACAATATTCCCGACACGAACTTTGGTTCAGGCTTGGGAGTCAATCGTTGCAACTGCCCCTTGGATCAGGACGAAAATCAATTCCAATTTGTTAGTAACACAACCAAGTTCTCTGGTAATCACACCTTCAAATTCGGTGCTGATTTCCGCCGTGCTTTCAACCTTCGCGTCCCTAGCGACGTGCATCGCGCTGGTGAATTAACCTTCAACAACGCACGCACTGCTGGCGTCAGCGGCGGCGGTTTAGGTTTGGCAACTTTCTTATTGGGTGACGTGACCAGCTTTGGTCGTTACATCAGCACCAACACAGATGCTCGTGAACGTCAATTCCGTCATTTCTACTACGGACAGGATTCGTGGCGCGTCAATCAAAAATTGACGGTCAACTACGGATTACGTCTGGATGTTATCAATCCGCAAACGCTCAATGCTCCTGGAAACGGCGGCTATCTGAGCCTTGATACCGGATTGGTGAGCGTGGCAGGAGTCGGCAGCACCAACCTCGGTGGTAATGTCAAAAATACTCCAAACTTCGCCCCTCGCTTGAGCGTGACCTATAAAGCTACTGAAAAATTAGTGGTTCGGATGGGTTACGGTCGTAGTTTCGACATCGGCGTTTTCGGTTCGACCTTTGGACATTCAGTCACCCAGAACTTACCCGTTTTGGCAGTGCAACGAGTTGACAACGGTCAGTATAATGCAGCCTTCAATCTGGCTGCCGGTGCGTCAGCTTTCACACAATACTTTGGATTGAACAAATCACCCAAAGACCCAACGGCAGTAGCCAATACCTCGTTGCCTTCAAGTGGACAGTTCTATCTTCCCAATGGAGTTTTCGCTCGTGTCCTGCCAGATAAAATGCGGCTGCCGAGCGTAGATGCTTACAACGTCACGGTACAGTATCAATTGACCAGCAAAATGTCAGTTGAAGCCGCTTACGTTGGCAACAAAGGAACCCACGTTTTCTCAGGTGACGGACCTGCCGTTAATGCTAACCAGATACCTATCACAGGTTATGTACCAGGACGAAATGGAACTCTCGCCAAGCCGTACTATCAGAAATTCGGCTGGACGCAGGACATTGACTATTTCTGCAACTGTGGTAACAACCGTTACGATTCGCTCCAGATCAAACTGGACAAACGATTCTCTGATGGTTACTCCGTATTGGCACATTACACCTTGCAAAAACAGGCTCAGGATGACGGTGGTTACTTCTTCTTTAATTCCAAGTTGAATCGTGGCCCCGCAGGATGGCAACGAAATCATGGTTTCGTGCTATCGCAGGTTTACGAACTTCCGGTTGGAAAAGGTAAGAAGTTTATGAGTGGCGCTTCCAAAGCGGCTGATCTCGCACTCGGTGGCTGGCAGTTCAACTCGAACACCATGATCCAAAGCGGTCAGCCGTTCGACAACTGCATTGACACCAGCGGAATTTCCGATACCGGAACCTGCCGCCCGAACGTCAATGGTACGGTGAAGACCGGAGCGACTCGTAATGCTGACGGCTCATTCTCATTCATCAGCGACTTGAGTGTATTCAGCAAACCAACCGCAATTGGGACCTTCGGTAATCAGAAACGAAATGCAGAACGTGGGCCGGGCTACTGGCGTACCGATGCATCACTTTTCAAGAAATTCGCTTTGACCGAAAAGGTACAAGCAGAATTTCGTATCGAAGCAGTGAACCTCTTCAATCACGTCAATCTGGGAAATCCTGATGGCTTCGTGAGCAAGTTCACTGGCAGCGGTGGCACGATCAACTCAACCGCCTATTTTGGTTCAGACCCGCAGCGGAATCTTCAGTTTGCTCTCAAATTGAAGTTCTAAAGCGCGAACTAAAAGCTTGAAGGCATTTCGGCGGACTTGCCTTCATTCCGGGGGAGACTGGTAACACAGTCTCCCTTTTTCTTGTAGAATAGAACGCCATGAAAAATGCCTTTTCGTTCATCTTTTTTTTACTATTAATAACTTGCTCAATCTTCGCGCAACCTGTCGCAAAACCTAATCCAACTGATCCTATCATCACCGAAGCGCGCCTCCTGCTTTCGCAAAACCAATACCGTGAAATCATTCAAAAATTAAATGGCGCAACCAAGCCACAAGCGCTGTATTTATTAAGCGTCGCGCACTATCGCCTGAATGAATATGTCAAGGCGATTGAGTATCTGACTCCGGCACTTGAAGGCTTACCGAAAGATTCCGCCGAGCGAAAAGAAACGATTCAATTGCTTGGCATGTCGCATTACATCCTCGGACATTTGCGCGAAGCGGTTCCCTTCCTTGAACAGGCTACGGCGTGGTCGCCAACCAGTATTGAACTCGCCTACGCGTTAGGAATGGCCGCCATTCAAACACAACAGGAAGCGAAGGGGCGAGCAGCTTTTGCCAAAATGTTTCGGGTCGCCGAAGATTCTCCGGCAGCCCATTTTTATGCCGCGCAAATGATGATCCGCGTCGAATTAAATGAACAAGCTGAAGCCGAACTAAAACTTGCTCTCACCAAAAATCCAACTCTGCCGCAAGCAAATTTTTTGCTGGGAGTCATCGCGATTCAAAAATCCAACTTCGATGAAGGCGTAGCGTTGATGCAAAAAGAAATTGCGCTGAACCCCGGCAATGCGATGGCATTTTATCGGCTGGGCGATGCGTATACGCGACAGCTAAACTGGGATGAGGCAATCCCAGTATTGCAAAAATCCGTGTGGCTGAATCCGTATTTTAGTGGCCCTTATATTTTGCTCGGTAAGTCGTATCTGAAAAAACGTGAACTGGCGAGCGCCGAAGGAATGCTGCGGCGCGCCATTCAGGTTGATCCAAACAACAAATCCGCCCATTACATGTTGGCGCAAAGTTATCAACAGTCCGGTCGAGTTGAAGAAGCCAAACACGAATTCGCCATCGCTGAAAAATTACAAGGCAGCAACGATCAACCTGAAAAATAAAAATTGTGATGATGAACAAGATAGTTAAAAAATGCGGAAGCCCGCACGAAGTAAGGGCGTTACATATTTGGCACGCTTACTTCGTGCGTGTTTCTGCACACTGTTTTGCCTTACTAATTTGCACCCTACAGATTTTCGCGCAATCATCTAACTATCAAGCCACCAGCACAAAAAAGATGGCAGAACGGCTCCTGAAAATTTATCAAAATCAGGACTGGAAAACCGATCCCAATAAAGATCAGGAACGCGCAGAGTATTACCGCGCCGGACTCAAACAAAATCCTGACATTCGCACCGAACTCAAAGCCCGCCTCGCGCTCGCTGACGCTTTATTACGTGCCGGAGACAGCGCCTCCGCCATCAACGAAATTGAAATTTTGCGCACTCTCATCAAGGACAAAGGCATCATCCTTGCGCCGTTTTTTCTTCAGGAAATAAACCAGCTCGCCGCGATTTCCAACCTGCGTTTAGGTGAGTATGAAAACTGCCTGCTCAATCATGGAGC
>JAYVRW010000229.1:0-17684 GCA_043775925.1 Blastocatellia bacterium | reverse complement strand
CCCGACTGTTAAGGAGGGCATCGGTACAATGGAAACAGTTTCCAGAGAACATCTGCCCTCCTTAACAGTCGGGCTTCTGCCTTAGTGTCGCAGCGCTCGTTTTCCTTCGTGCTGAAAACAGCGCATTCCGGCAGCGGCTACTTTGTGTTTACAAGCCGTACCTTTTTGCGTCCGCGCACCGCACAAAAAATTTCCAGCGGAAGTGTAGGGTGCAGGCTTCAATTGAGCCGTGGCATCAACGGCGGAAACCACTCCCATCAGATTTGCCTGCGCGACTGCCGGAGCGGGCTGATTAACTACGACCTCACGAATTGTTTCGCGTCGTCCATAATTGAAGAAAATCCCAATTGCTAAACCTGCAATAGCAAAGGCAAATGGAAGCCAATCAAACTTACTTCCTAGTTTCTCGGCGCAATGCTCGCAAAAATAACGGTGCTGCCACCAGCGACGAGGTTCATTCTGATTGCCACATTCAGGGCAAAAATTTGACTGGTAGAAAATGATAGGCATACTTTCTCAGTTGTAGTTTGTTTCGGTACTGCTGAAGCGAATACTTGAATTCAATCACAAATCAATCGTTTTGCCAAAAGGAGTCCGCCCACAATGAAAAAATTTGCTCTATCACTCGGCATAATTTTTATTTTTACTACCTTTGTTTTTGCGCAAGAAAAAAGCAAAGTAATCAAAGCTGGACGTTTGCTGGATGTGCGGACAGGCACTGTTATCAACAATGCTGTGATCGTGGTCGAAGGTGAAAAAATTACTGCCATTGGTGCGAATGTAGTAATTCCTGCGAATGCTGAAATTATTGATCTCAGCCAATTCACGGTGTTGCCCGGCTTGATGGATTGCCATACGCATCTGACCTTTAATCCCGGTTCGCTGGGTTATTCATCGCTGGGAATTTCAGTTCCGCGTGAAGTTTTGTACGGCGCAAAAAATGCGCGGCTCACGCTCGAAGCCGGATTCACGACTGTGCGAAATGTCGGCGCAAGTAGATATTCTGACATTGCTCTGCGCGATGCGATTAATGCCGGGGATGTGCCAGGGCCGCGCATCATTGCTTCAGGGCCATCACTTGGCATTACCGGCGGACACTGTGATGACACGTTGCTCGCGCCGGAATTTCATAAAGTCGCGGAAGGCGTCGCCGATGGTATTCCCGGCGTCATGCAAAAAACGCGCGAAGTCATTAAGTACGGCGCAGACGTCATCAAAATTTGCGCAACTGGCGGAGTGCTTTCGCTCGGCGATGATCCAAAAGCTTCGCAATATACGCTCGAAGAAATGAAAACTATCGTTACCGAAGCGCATCGCTTAGGACGTAAAGTTGCCGCGCATGCGCACGGCGGCGATGGTATTAAACTCGCCGTTTTAGCGGGCGTAGATTCCATCGAACACGGCTCCTACATTGACGACGAAGCGATCAAATTGATGAAAGAACACGGCACATATCTGGTTCCGACTTTGTATCTGGCGGATTGGTTTTTGGAAAATTATCAACGGCTCGGCGTTCCCGCGCCAATGGTAGCGAAGGCTAAAATTGTGATGCCTGCGATGAAGAAAAATGTTGCGCATGCTTTTGCGGAAGGCGTGCTGGTCGCGTGTGGCAGCGATGCTGCCGTCTATCCGCACGGCTTGAACGGACACGAATTAACGGCGTATGTCAAGTTAGGCTTGACGCCGCTGCAAGCGTTGCAAAGCGCGACGATCAATGCTTCAAAATTGTTGGGCAGGGAAGATTCAATCGGAACGCTCGAAGTCGGTAAATACGCCGATTTAATTGCCGTCGAAGGCGATCCGATCAAGGACATCACCGAAGTCGAACGGGTGAAAGTGGTTATTAAAGGCGGTGTGATTTTCAAAAAATAAGGCAGAAGCCCGACTGTTAAGGAGGGTAACCGTACTCTGGAAATTGCTTCCATTACACCGATGCCCTTGCTTATGCGCGGGTTTCTGCATCAGGGCGAACTAAATCCTATGTATGAATTCGACACCAACGAATTTCCGCTTGCTTACTTGCTCACCTTTCGGGCTTACGGTACCTGGCTTCATGGTGATGAAAGATATTCGGTAGACCGAATCACACATCGTTATGGCGCACCGATGATCGAACCTAATCAGCGTTTGGAAAAAGCTGATTCGCAGCACATGACTCATGCTGCCGTAACATTCGATGCTACACATCGCAGCATAATTGAAGAAGCGATTCGTGAAGTTTGTGCTTTTCGCGGATATGAATTACTCGCAATCAACATTCGGACAAATCATGTCCATGTCGTCGTCGCTGCTTTATGTAAACCTGAATTACTTATGAATTCTTTCAAATCATACGCAACGCGACATCTGCGAAAATCTACAATTTTAGAAGATACCGTCAAACCCTGGTCGAGACATGGAAGCACGCGCTATCTGTGGAAAGAACGACATGTTGAAATTGCAATTGATTATGTAGTCAATGGGCAAGGCGATGAATTGCCAAATTTTTAGTGGAATTATTAGTAATGAAACCGCGCCCTCCTTAACAGTCGGGCTTCTGCCACAAGAGGCAGAAGCCTGCGTGTCAGCAAGGGCGTCCGTACTGAGGAGGCAGCTTTCAGCGCACGGTTGCCCTCCTTAACAGTCGGGCTTCTGCCAAAAAACTATGGACATTCAACTTTTCTCCATCAAACAAAAACGCGACGAAATTACAGAGGCGTACTCGCCTATCAACCTTGCAACGGTAGACGATTTCGCCATTCGCCTGGTCAAATTTCAAGGCGAATTTGAACGCTGGCACGCGCACGAAAACGAAGACGAATCATTTATCGTGCTCGAAGGCGAAATTTTATTTCAGACGGAAACCGGCGATTTTTTATTAAAAGCAGGCGAAGGCATCGTGATCCCGAAAGGCTTACAACATTGCCCGAAAGCGAACGAGACAGGCGCAATGCCGTTAGCCTTAGTCATCGAACGCAATGAAACAAAACGATTAGGTGATAGCTAAAAACAGCACAGCACAAGACAGGCTGGAAAAACTCGACTACAATCGCATGGCACAAGTTGTGCAAGCAGTTCACGCAACAATTCTTGCTTTATCGAAATAACTTTACGGAGGAAAAACCATGATACGAAAAATGTTCGGCTTGGTTGCAGTGTTGATTTTGTTGACGGTCGCCGCGTTTGGACAAGCGCAACCGCAACCAGCTCAGCCCGCGCAACCTGCTGCGAAACCGCCTGCCATCAAGACGCACTTGAAAGTCGGCGACAAAGCGCCTGATTTTACGCTCGTTGGCGTAGACGGCAAAACCATTCAATTGAAAAAACTCAAAGGGAAAACAAATGTCGTGCTGGCATTTTATCCCAAAGCCTTCACAGGTGGCTGAACGAAGGAAATGAAGGCATATCAGGCTGATATTGCCAAATTTGAAGCATCCGGCGCGAAGGTTTACGGCATTAGCACCGACCCCCTCGACATCAACACCAAATTCCACCAAGAACTCGGCTTAACCTTTCCACTGCTGAGCGATTCCGATTACAAAGCCTCGAAGAGCTTCGGCATCTACAACGAAGTCAACGAGAAAATGAAGATTGCGATGCGCGCAACCTTTGTCATTGATAAAAAAGGCGTCATCACTTACATCGAAGAAGGCGCTGCCGCGATCAATACCGAAGGCGCAGTCAAAGCTTGCAGCGTGTTTGCAGGCATTATGAAAAAGAAGACCTAAAATCAAGTCCGTAGAGTCTTTTGAGTCGGAAATGTCGTTCGATTTGATAGACTCTACGGACTTTAAAGACTCAATAGCCTATTACTCAAACAAACTTTGCGGCGTCGTTGGATGACGAAAGATAATTTCTTTTTTCTCAATAGAATCCCACTCTACTTATTTATCGCAACACAATATAAAAAGCCTGCGGCTGGAATTATTCCGGCAGCAGGCTTTTTTTTTACCTTCTTTCAATCGGCAATTTTATCTTACCGAAATATTACCTCCACCGAGCAATTGCTGAATGGAAGTGGTTCCCGTCCAATTGCTTGAGAAGAACAAACCACCGGCTGAATTCCACAGCGTGATGCCAACCTTATCGGTTTGTCCGCCGAGCGCTGCATCGGTCATCTCCACCTGGAGTTTCAGATTGCCACCGATAGCAATCGGAGCCAACGGGTTGGTAATGTCCGTTAAATTCGCTTTGGTCACGAACGTTCCGCCTTTGGGATAAGTCGTTCCGCTCACGGCCAGCGAATCAATCGCATTGCCCTTGACCTGATACACCTTGCCATCGTTGGCGCGGATAATAATGTTCGCCTGTCCTTGCAGATTTTTACCGCTGTTGTTGTACTTCATCGTAAAGCCGAAGTTCATCTTCGAGCCGGTCAAGCCTGCATATTGTCCATTCGAACTCGTCAGCACCAAATGTCCGCCGCCATTCACGCTGTCTGTGCCTGGAATTGTGACCGTGACGACTGTCGGTTGAGTATCGGCGTAGGTGTAGTAGCCCTTTATGACCACATAAACATTCAACGCTACACCATTCGAGTTCGCTTCTGAACCGCTTAGGGTGTAGCTGAATGTCGTTGTGGCCGTACCAACCGTTAGATCAGCCGTATTGACTAAACCAACGTTGGCGCTACCAAGCAGAGCGCCCGCAGGGGAATCCCGGCGGAATTCGACGGTCGCCTTGCGAATGTCACCCCGCGCTCCATCGGCTGCATCCACCACTGTTGCGGACAACGTGACGGCGGCTGTCGTTGAAGTCGGTGAAGACGTTGCAAAATAAGCCGGGCCGGAGTAAGTCGCGGTCGCATCCTCCTGCGTGATAGTAAGCGATGCCGTGTTATTACTAGCTGAGTAGTTGAGCGTATCGCTTGGCGTAAACACGGCTTTCACCGTATGCGTACCGGGTGACATCGAACCTGCCACCGTTTCCAGCAATGCAACTCCCGTGAGGCTGGCCGTGCCATTTGGTACGACACTGACTGTCCCCAGTAGTTGCAGTGCCGAAGTTCCGTTGATGTAGAAACTCACGCTTCCACCAATCCCCGGCGATGAAGCAGTCGTGGCGGAGAGGTCAACCTTATCGCTGTACTGCTGCGTACCAGGAGTAACTGTAACCGACGTTACAGCCGTACCCGCCGCCGTAATAACGCCGGTTGGGTTGGTCGCAGTGGAAACGTTGTAATTGTTTCCACCGTTGCCATCGTTGACCATATAGCTGGCCACCGAAAGCGTTTTGCCTGTGCCGACGTATTGGTTGTTGTAAGTTTCGCTCAGACCACTGACGGTATCCGAGCCTTGTAATCCACTCACCGATGGAATAGCGGCGGCATTGATTGTACCGTCGAAGACCTTGGTGTTGGTCAAGGCAGTGATCGTCAACGGAGCCTTGCTAATCACACCGGTTACGTTCGGCACAGTGGTAACAGTGTAGTTGTTGCCGCCATTACCGTCGTTAACTGTGTAGCCTGTCACTGACAAGGTCTTGCCCGTGCCGACATGACGATTGTCATACGTTTCGGACAAGCTCGTCACCGTATCGCTGCCTTGCAACCCGTTGGTCGTCGGCGTAGCGATGGCGCTGGCGGCGGCGTCATACACTTTGGTGTTGGTCAAGGCCGTGATCGTCAACGGAGCTTTGTTAATGACGCCAGTCGTGTCAGTAGCGGTGGTCACCGTATAGTTGTTACCACCGTTGCCGTCGTTGACCGTGTAGGTAGCAACGGAGAGAGTCTTACCTGTTCCAGTGTTCCGATTGTCGTAAGTTTCCGTAAGACCAGAAACGGTATCACTGAATTGCAAACCGGATACCATCGGAACAGCGGCAACGCTAGTGATGCCGTCGTAGGTCTTGGTATTGGTCTGTGCCGTGAGGGTTAGACCTCGCTTAGTGATGGTCAGATTGGCTCCGACGTAAGCCAGCGCGTAGTTACCATTCAAGGCCAACGTGTCTTGCGTGATCGCATACGCCCCAATATTCTCGCCCGCGCCACGTGTTAACGCTCCGGTGAAAACATCGGTGAAGGCTAATGACCCACTGGTGATCTGATATGTTAGTGCTGGATCAGCATCACCATAAGTCTTATTCTTAGCGTCTGCGGTCACGGTGATGGCACGTGCCGAGATCGTCAGGTTAGCTCCGACGTAGGTCAGCATGTAATTGCTGTTCAGCGCCAGCGTCCCTTGCTGAATGGCATACGTGTTAGCGCTTTCACCCGACACGCGTGTCAAGCTGCCCGTAAAGGCATCGCTGAATGCGAGCGCCCCACTGGTGATCTGATACGTTAGTGCCGGATCAGCATCACCGTAGGTTTTACTCTTGGCGTCTGCCGTCACCGTAATCGGACGCGCGGTAATTGTCAGATTGGCTCCGACGTAGGTCAGCGCGTAGTTGCCATTCAAGGCCAGTGTGCCTTGTTGGATGGCATAATTGCCGATGCCCTCGCCGACGGCGCGAGTCAACGCCCCTGTGAAGGCGTCACTGAAGGCGAGCGAACCGCTGGTGATTTGATAGGTCAATGACGGATCGGCATTGCCATAGACTTTCGTCTGGGCATCTGCTGTCACTGTCACTGCCCGTTGGCCGATAGTGAGGTTCGCCCCCACATAACTCAGCGAATAGTTAGTGCCGAGCGCGAGCGTTCCCTGTAGAATCGCATACGTCCCTACACCTTCGCCTGCTGCGCGGGTTAATGCGCCGCTGAAAGTATCAGTAAAGGCTAATGACCCACTGGTGATCTGATACGTTAGTGCTGGATCAGCATCACCATAAGTCTTATTCTTAGCGTCTGCCGTCACGGTGATGGCACGTGCCGAGATCGTCAGGTTAGCTCCGACGTAGGTCAGCATGTAATTGCTTCCCGCCGTCAGTGTCCCTTGCTGGATCGCGTAGCCGCCAACACTTTCTCCGGTGACACGCGTGAGATTGCCACTGAGACTGTCACCGCTGACCAACGAGCCGCTCGTGACTTGATAAGTCAACGTCGGGTCGGCGTCGCCATAGGTCTTATTTCTGGCATCCGCCGTCACGGTAAGAGGCCGTGCCGTAATGCTTCCGCTCACGTTGGCAAATGTTACGGCATAGTTATTCCCGCCGTTGCCGTCGCTCACTGAACCGGATGGGGTCAATGTGCGTGCCCCAACGTTCCCGCTGTCGAACGCTTGCGTAAAGCTGGCCGTATCACCACTAGCTAAACCAGGCGCAATCGTCGGCGTACCGCCCGAAGCAGTCGTGCCGTCGTAAGTCTTGCTGTCGGTGACGGCGGTGACGGTGATGGATTTGGTCGTGATGTCGGCAGTTGTAGTTGCCGAAGTATTGACCGTGTAATTGCCTGCGTCAGCCCCACTGATTGAGATGCCGCTGACAGTCACTAACTTGCCCGTGCCAACATTCTTGTTGGCGAATGTTGCGTTAGTGGAGGCAACCGTTAATGTATCGCCACTCACGCGATTGTCGGACAAGCTAACGGTGGCAGCGGTTGTGCCATCGTACACCTTATTGCTGGCGGTCGCGCTGACCGTGAGCGACCGAGCTGTGATGTTTGCTGTAGTCGTCGCTGTCGAGTTTACGGTATAGTTACTGGCAGCAGTCCCTATCAGGCTTAATCCAGTAGCCGTAACAGTCTTGCCTGTACCTACATTCTTTGTATCAAAGGTTGCTGTACCGCCAGTGTAGCTGACATCATCAGCACCGACGACACCGGTCAACGTGCGGGTTAGGATCGTCGCTGTCGTATTGCCGTCGTAGGTTTTGCTCTGTGCCGTAATGCTGCCGGTCAACGCCTTTTGATTGACCTGTATACTGCCTGAAGCTGTACTCGCTCCAAAGCCGGCTTGTGCCGCATAGTTTGCTGTCAAGCTGTGCGAGCCTGCGCTTAAACCACTGAGCGTGAATATTGATGAACCGCTGGACAAGGCTTGTGTGATTGCGCCTCCACTGTCAACACTCAACGATATATTGCCCGTCGGTGTTCCCGATCCTGAAGTAACCGTAACGGTGACGCTCCCATTGCTGCCATAGGTAATGGTTGGAGCATTGATGGAAGTTGTCGTGGCTATAGTACCTGTGTAGGTAAATCCATTAACCAGGGTCGCGGTTGTCGTTAGCCCTGAACTGGGGATTTGGTTCACAGTTACGTTGACCACTCCTACTGCGTGTGCGGGCGTAATGGCGGTCAGTACATTGTTGCTGGTTCTTGTGGCTGACACTGTAGTCGTGCCGAACGTGACAGAATAGGTGAAACTGATTCCAGCATTGTTTTGATTGAACCCTGAACCGTTAATCGTAACGGCTGTTCCGCCTGTAGTCGTTCCACTGTTCGGTACGACACTGCTGACAGAGTGGGCATCGGTAAACAATGTTAGTGCAACTGAGCCGGATGTTTGTCCGACAGCCGTGAGCACAAATGCCACGCGCAAATCACTATCTTGCACCAGATATTCAGAGTTCGTGAAGTTGCCATCCTGGCCTGCTGTTCCTAATAAAATAGTATCAGGCGTGTCATTATCCCGATGCAGGGTTAACTGCACGATCTCACCCGCTTGCCAGCCACTACCTATAATTGTCACGATTTCACCTGGCGAGTAATCTGTTTTATCGGTAGTAATGGACGCTGTAGAGCTTGTCATTTCAACAGCGCTGGCTAACGTCGTGTCTGTGCTGTCTACACCACCTGCGATCAGTGTTTGAGTGCCTGTGTCGGTTGATGTAGAAGCATCACGATCCGTCGGATCAGAGGTCGGGTCAGCTTCGGCTACGGCTTCTCTGGTAAAGGATTCCGTTTGAGCTGGTGAGACAGACGCTTTGCGGTTTTTGCGGTGAAAGAGCGCTGCACGTCCTGGGGTAGAAAGGGTTGCATCGTTTGCAGACAAATGCGCATACGCGGTGAAATAATTGCCACCTGCGTTGTACATTTCCATCGTTTCTTCGCCGCCGCCAATCACCTGTACTTTGCCATCGGGCAGCAGATTCAGCGCCGGACTGATACGCGCACCGCGCATAGTGGTTGTCGTAGCTGCGAATTGTTGCGTGGCGGGATTGAAAATTTCAGCCGCGTTGAGCGCTTTGCCGTTCGCCAGTTTACCGCCTGCCAACAGAACTTTTCCATTTTTCAGTGTCACAGCGCTATGGAGTGAACGGGCAACATTTAAGCCCCCGGCTACGAGCGAAAAAGTTTGCGAGGCCGGATCGAAAATTTCGGCGCTGCCATCGGCACTGCCACCGGCGATCAGAATGCGACCATCGGCGAGCGCTGTTGCGCTATGACCAGCGCGTGGGCGATTCAGGGAAGGTCCGTTTCTGAAAACGTTTGAGTTGACATCGTAAATTTCTGTTGTGCGCAGCGGTTGGGCCTGGCCTCGTCCGCCGACAATCAGGATGCGACCGTCCGGCAACGCTGTAGCCGTATGTTCGGTGCGTGCAGTATTCAAATTATCTGCCAATAAAGACCGATGCGTGACGGGATCATAAATCTCTGACTCTTTAATCAAGCCGTTAGCATTTTCGCCACCGACGATCAGGATTCTGCCATTACTGAGCCGAATCGCCGCATGTCCCTGACGGGCAATATTGAGGCTGACAGTATTCAGAATCGGATTTTTCGATGCGACCGTCATTAATTTGGTCGTTGCCTGTGGTTTGCTGAGTGTTCTTGGTATCTGCTCCAATCCAGTGACGGAGGCAACGGTTGTCCAGGCTTGTTGCAGAAGTTGTTTCCCGGCTAAGACTCGTGTGGGAGAAGAGAAAAGAGAGAGGCTGAAAGCCATCAGAATAGTACTGACGAGGAGCCAGGTACGTTTATTTTTGGCATTGCCAACAAGCCATTGAGCTGCGTGGCGAAGAAATACCGAACGGTGTTCAGTTGTACGGTTTGACATTATGATCTCCAAGGTGAATTATGTTTTTTCATGAGCAAACCGCTGTCAGATGGGGAACAGGTATAGCGATCTGTGTGGTGGGGAGAGTTAGCAAGCTATGATTTATGAATGGGCAGAAGTCTGGCCATTTACTATCGAGCGGGTGGCGCCCGTTCACTTCGCCGACTTATCCGATAGATATGGCGGAAGTGGAAAAAGAAGATAAAGGAAGATAGGAATGTTATTAATGCAACATGAGATGGGTAGATGAAAGGTGAAGGTCGTAACCAGTCAACGTCTTCTATAATTTTCTTGTTGGTATGCTCATTATTGTTAAGATTCATTGCAGCACCAGGCATCTGGACTGTGTCTTGTGACTGCTGTACGACCATCAAGAATAGGTATACCAGTAATGGCAATACTAAGATGATAACTCGACGATAAGGCTGATAAATCGCAATGTGGAAAAACATAAGTTCACTACAAAGTCCGACGGTTGCTGAGAACCGTTGGCTTTTGCCGTTACTAAAGCTAAACAATAAGAAATGATAGATAATCCGGCTGATGTATTAGGCAGATTAGGAACCAGTGCTGATTTGTTGCTTTTTTCGTAGTAGAAGGGCTATATCTAAGAACTGCGAGGCAGTGCTTTAAAGGTGGCCGACGACAAAATACTAAGTCGTTAAATCAATTTAGAAAACACAAAATATGCTAAATTTTCTTTTATGTCAATGTGATTGAAAGAAGTTAAATTAAGCATCGTCACCGTATCTTTTTTGGTCAAGCCTGTCAATGTTATTATTCGAATAAGCTTCGCTGCGCCGTCGGGCGACGAAAGGTCGTTTCTTTTTTCTCAATAGAACCCCACCGATTGACATCTTCCTCTTGATTCATTCCAAGTTTTTCGCAGTGCAATTTGAAGACCTGTTTGATCATGTCCCAGTGATTGCCGGAGCCGCGCATGCGGTCTCCGAATTCTGATGAATTCAATTTGCCGTCACGGATTTCACGAATGCGCTTGAGAATTTTTGGAGCACGATCCGGCATCTCCTGTTCAAGCCGTTCGACGAAGTACGGTGCAACACTCCCAGGCAAACGGAGCATAGAGAAAAATGCTTTTCTGGCTCCAGCGGCGTGGGCGCGTTTGAGCAATTCGGGGATGTGCGATTCGTTCAAGCCAGGGATGATTGGTGCGAGGCCGAGGCCGACTTCAATCCCTGCGTCAGCTAAATCTTTCATCGCCGCAAAACGCGCATCAGGATAGGGCGCGAATGGTTCCAACGCCCGCGACGTTTTCACATCCGCAAATGGAATCGTGAAGAAAACTTCAACTTTGGCTTCACGCGAAAGGGCTGCAAGTAAATCTTTATCGCGCCGAATCAAGGCTGATTTGGTAATAATTCCGACCGGATTGCGAAACTCTAAACAAACTTCCAGACATTGCCGCGTCAATTGATACGTCGCTTCCTGCGGGATGTACGGATCAGATGTAAACGAAAAAATTAATGTCTCACCCTTCCAACTTTTCTTCATAAATTCAGCGCGAAGAATTTTCGGAGCATTCACTTTGGCAACGATTTTGCGCTCAAAATCTGTGCCTGCTCCCCAGCCTAGAAATTCATGTTTTGGACGCGAAAAGCAGTACGTGCAAGCGTGCGGACAACCGCGATAACAATTCACCGAATAATCGAACGGAATGTCGGGGCTATTGTTTTTATTGATGATGGAGCGTGTTTCCGTTTCTTCGTAAAATTCAAGCTTGGCATCGGGCGGTTCTCCAATCCATTCGACGCTGGTGCTAAGGTAAGGATTGGGCGGATTATTAACGTAACGCATACGGCAGTTGTCGGTGGACGGTGGTCAGTGGTCGGTTATGAGTGGTAAACTTTAGCATGTTTTTCGGTAGCTTTCTTTGTCCTGATGAGCAACACAGATTTCGCATCACAATTTGTTCAAGAAGTCGCCGCTTTATGGAGCGTTGCCTCTCCGCGTTATAACGTCACGGAAGAGATTTTTTCTGCGCGTGTGCAACGTTGCTTGAAAAAATATGCGGCGACTTTTGATCAAAAAGAAACGAAAGAATTCATCGCTCAACTGAAAGCGTCAGATCTGTGCTTAGCGCTGGCATGTGAAAGCGGCTACGATTTGGCATGGCGGGATTTTGAAACGACGCATCGTTCCATGATGATGGGCGCGGCGCGGGCTTTGACGAAAGATGCAGAAAAAGCCGAAGACCTGACACAAACTGTGTATGGCGACCTTTTCGGAGTCCGCGAAACAGGCGAACAACGTCCCGGCAAGCTTACCCTTTATTCAGGGCGAGGCTCTTTGGGAGGCTGGCTTCGTGCGTTGATTTATCAAACGTTTATTGATCGGACGCGCCAGGCTTCACGTTTTGAGCAGGTCGAGGAAGCGCAGGAATTTGAACGCTTAGCGAATAACTCAAAGATTAAAATTAAAATTGCTCAACCTGATGAAGCGTTGGAAGAGCGTGAAACGGAACGGTTGCGACGCGCAACAGAAAAGGCGATGGCGCAGACGCTGGCAAATCTTGAAGCGCGAGATCGGTTGCTGCTGAGTTATTATTATTTCGATGAATTGACGTTGAAAGAAATCGGCGTGGTGATGAATGCGCACGAGGCTACGATTAGCCGCTGGCTGGCGAAGACGCAGCAAGCCGTTCGCAAAGAAACGGAAGAATTTTTGCGGCAGCAGGGAATCGGAAACGCAGAAATTCATGCATGTTTGGGTTTAGCGGCACGCTCGGAAATTGATGTCCGACAACTCATTAGCGATTCCAAAGGCGCAGCGACGGAACGCGCTCCATAAATTTTGCGCAAGTTTTGAGTGATGATTCGTTCAGTGCATGGAAGGGGTAGTATTGATATAGTACGGTGAGTGGTAGCGAGCTGGTAACACGCCGGATACTGTGACGCAAAATTGAAATTATAGTGAACACGAACAGTAACAATTTGGAACCAGAATTTGATGCGCTGCTCAAGGCTCATCTCAAAACGCATGCCGTTACGACGCAGTGCGAAGGATTTGATTTTGATACTGCCAGCGCGTATCTCGAACAGATGCTTCAAGCCAAAGCGAGTAATTTATATGAAGAGCATTTAGCGGCCTGTGCTTCATGTCGTAATCAAATCGTAGAGCTGTCACACCTGATGCCCGCATCAACGGAAACCATTTTGTCTTTAGTTGTTCCGCCCATCCCCGCAAAATGGCAAGCATGGTTTTCAGGTTGGAAGCTCGGAATGATCGCTGGACTAGGTACAGCTACAGCGGCGGTTTTGTTGTTCATGGTAGTAGTGATGCAACGCGACGAAAAATTGGTGGCAACTGCGCCATTAAAATCTGAGACGGTAGCGCCAATGCCGTCTGTTGCAGAAAATGATTCTATTGTTGAATTGAAGGAATCCGATAAACGAGACTCCGCCAAAGCGGCAGATCCCGCTCCATCAGTTTTAGCTTCTGCCTCTGCTCCAGCGGTTATCGCAAAAGCAGCAGAAATAAGCGAGGCAAAAAAATCTTCCCCACTTGACGAAGTTGCTGCTAAGCCGAATGCACCGCCAAGCGCGAATGGTTTTGCTGTTGATGGAGCTTCCGCCGAAGCCGGTAAAGACGTAGCGCAAAATCTCCCGCCAGGTCAATTGCAAAATAATCAATGGCAGCAACGCGCCTTGCCGACGGGGCCATCGGCTAATCAAAATCAGATGCAAAATGTTGAGCTGAGAAGGGCTGAAGCTCCAGCGCCCAAACCCGCCGCAAGGGCTGTGGCTGACTCTGCTGCGAAACTGGAAGAACGTCAGGCTGAAAAGATTCAGGAAAAGGCGAAAAAAGAGGGCGTTGAAACCGAAAAACGTGAACGCGATGATAAGGCTGATAAAAGCGCCGCATCAGGTGTAAGTGTCGGACGCGCCGCGAAAACTGCTCCGTTGAAAATGGTAGCCGGGAAAAGTTTTCGTTTTGAAAATGGTAGATGGATTGATACAGAACTGAAGACTGGAATGTCTGAACTTCGTCTGAAACGTGATAGTGATGAATACAAAAAAACGCTGAGAGATTCACCGGGGCTGAAACCCTATTTCGATCTCAAAACTGTGACCGTAGTCTGGCAAGGAAAAGCGTATCGCCTTGAGTAGTAGCGCCACCAGCCATGGCTGCGACAGCCTTTGCGCTTCGTAAAGGCTAATCTATTTCACTATCACAACCAAAAATGAATGGTGAAAAAATGCGGGTAGTGGTGCAATCAGGTGAGGCGGTGTGTCAGTAGCCCGCGCGTCAGCAAGGGCTGCCTCTCAATGGGCGTCGTGCCGAAGCAGCCCTCCTTCACCGTCAGGCTACTGACACCTCCCACCCCATTTACCCACTACCAAAATGCGGAAGCCCGCACGTAGCAAGGGCGTCGGCTCGGTTCATTTCGTAATGGAATAGATTAGCGTCTGCTCCGCAAACGCTGTCGCAACCTTGGCAGGATTGCGCTACGTTAAAATTTTTAAGGTCTTTCCACTTCGCAAAACTTTCCAACCATACGGCAATTCGACATAGCGATTGCCTTCACCTGCTAAAGCCAAAGCTTCGATTGACAATAAATGGACGAAGCCGATTCGGCGCAAATCGCCACGGTTTTGCTTGATCCATGCGCGGATGACACGTCTGCTTAAAGCCGTTGGCAAGGCAATCAGCGGCGCAATCAGCAAAACATTTTCTCTTAGCAAAGTAGGTAAGATTTTTTCAACTTCAGCTTGCAAATAATTATCATCTGCGCTGATCTGTTCCGCCGTATTGACTAAGGCTTCGCCAAACAATGGATTGTAATTTTTAAGTTCTGGGATCAGTTCATGTCGAATTCGATTGCGCGTGAAGTCGAGCGAATGATTCGAACTGTCGCTGCAAAATTCAAGCTTGTAATGTTCACAATGCGCCATGATTTCAGTCCGGGAAATGTTCAGCATCGGGCGAACCAGTTTAATTTCTTCGGATAAATTTCTAGTTTGATGAATGCCGTGCAATCCGGCGGCTCCCGTGCCGCGCAGCAATCGCATTAACAACGTTTCGACTTGATCGTCGCGGGAATGTCCGGTGAAAACATACTTTGATTGCGAAGTCTGCGCCACGCGTAACAAAAAATCGTAGCGAATTTGCCGTGCGACAGCCTCAAGATTTTTCCCTTCCGCTTCGGCAGAAATTTCTTTGCGCTCAATAATGGGTTCAACGTGCAACGCTTGCGCGAGGCTATGAACAAAGGCTTCATCCGCGTCTGACTCTTCGCCGCGCAGTTGATGATTGAGATGTGCAACGCACAAATTTCCTTTCCACCGTGCGAGCGCATCCAATAATGCGGTAGAATCAGCGCCGCCAGATACGGCGACTAAAACCCGGTCGCTTTTCTGAATGCCCAGCTTGCGCATTTCTGTGCGGAGTTGGTTTTCGAACTTAGTCATTTTGAGGAGCTTGTTTGATGAAATCCCTCACCCTGTTTTTATTACTGCTACTTATCGCGCCGTCAATGGCGCAGACGAAACCAAAACGTGCTGTTCCAAATGCTGTAAAATCATCAGCATTGCGTTCACTTGAAGCCATCAAATCTCAATCCGATTTCGACAAGTTGGCGCGGATTTATTATCAAGGCAGATTTTACGCATTGCCGCATTTGATGTTCGTGATTGATCGCGCCAACAAAAATAAAGTGTACTACGTCAATTCCAAGTTGTATTCCTTTCACAAAGACTTTGTGAACGCGAATTATCTTTCATTGGAACGTGGCAGCGAGTTTTTTCGTCACAATTATCTTGAATCCGAACGTCGCTTCGTCTTGGGAACATTAGCGTATCAAACGAAGCCTGCGAAATTTACTTTTGAATTATGGGAAGGCGATCAGGCGACGGCGGACATTATTGCGGATGCTTACAAAAATCTTTCGGCTTCATTTTTTGCGCCGCTGTCTTACAAGCCGAATTCTAAAGTGCAAGAAAAAATTGCAGAAAAGCTGGCGAAACAGTCCGTGCCAATTCTCAGTGCCAGTGACATTGGGGAAGCGCGTGACTATGTGCCATTGCATCAGGCGCGTGCGGTCGGGCTGCTTCGCAGCATAGATAAATTAACGGATGACATCATCATTGACCGTAACGAAATCATTATTTTTAAAGAGTCTCCGATTACGTTGACGCCATTGTCTGGCGTGATTACGTCGAACTTTTCGACTCCGCTTTCGCATGTCAATTTGCTGGCAGCGGGATGGGGAATCCCAAATGCTTCGATCAAAAATGCCGATGAAATTTTCAAATCTCTCGTTGGGAAATTTGTTTATTTTGAAACACGCGAGGACGGCTTTGTGCTGCGTGCGGCTGATTTAAAAGAAACCTCCGAATCGGGAAGAAAACTAGCGGAACGATCCAACTTATTGACGCCGGAAGTTGATCTTGAATTCAAAATTTTAAGTGAAATCAAAGAGCAGCGTGCCAAGAATGTGTCTCGCTTCGGAGCGAAAGCCGCCAATCTTGGGGAATTATATGCTCCGCAAAATCGTTTGCTTTTAGCTGGTTTTACGATTCCTCCCGGCTTCAGCATTCCGTTTTTTTACTACCAGCAATTTTTGGAAGATAACAAACTAGATCAGGCGATTGTTTCAATGTTGAGCAATGATCGTTTCAATCACGATCCCCCTTATCGTAAGCAACGCTTAGCCGAAATGCGTCAGGCGATTCAGAACGGCAAATTGAATCCTGAATTTCAGAAACTGCTGCATACGAAAGCGCGCAAACTTTTCGGCGACCTGGCGAAAAAAGGCGTTTTTGCTCGAAGTTCTACCAATTCTGAAGATTTGCCGAATTTTAGTGGAGCCGGACTTTATACCAGTGTGCCAAACATCAAAAGTGAAGCGACGCTTGATGAAGGAGTCAAAACCGTGTGGGCGTCACTGTGGAATTTTGAAGCCTACGAAGCCCGCGAAAGCGCTGGGATTAATCATTCGGGCGTCTATCCATCGGTACTCGTACAGGAAGGGATTAATGCTGATTCTGCGGGAGTGATGATTACGACGAACCCTTTTGATAAAACTGATAAGAAGGCAATTTACATTAATGCGAAACGTGGACTTGGCATTCGCGTCGTCGAGGGGAAAAAAGTTGCTGAGCAACTGATTTTTAATCCGTTGACGAAGGTTACCAAAGTTCTGACGCGCTCCGGCGATGATACGATGTTGAAGTTCGATGAAAACGGCGGTGTCAAAGAAATCAAAATTGAAACGGAGCGCGCCGTTCTGAGCAATGATTTAGTGCAGCGTTTGGCAAAAGCTGCAACGCAAATCAAAAAAGCCTTCAGTGGACGCGATCAGGATATTGAATGGCTGACCGTCGGGAAACAAATTTACATTGTGCAATCGCGTCCCTATGTGCGGGGGAAATAGTAAAGTTTCGAGTCTCTGGTTTCGGGTTTCGAGCGGCGCTGCTCGGAAAGTAAATTTTAAGTAACCATGCTAAGAAGACGGTTCATTCCATTAATTTTATTGGCAGCTTTGATGAGTTGTCGGCAAATTCCTGCGCCTGTCATTCAGCCGACTGAGGCTGAGAAAAAAGCGAAGCTGCAAACTTGTACGCCGGATTATCAACCTGACAGTAAGGTTCAATTGTCAGTGATAGAAATCTGGAACGAAGGTCATCAGACAAAAGCGAGAGTTGTCTTTACTGGTCCCAATGAAGCGTCGGAATTTTATCTACCACAGTATTTGATGAGTCGTGGGCGATGGCTGATGAATGAGCGGTGGCGGGCTTACCTCCGCGACGAACAATGCAAAGAATATAAATTAGAAGATCGGACTCCTAAAAATTCTGGCAAAATACCCAACAG
>JAYVRW010000228.1:0-4793 GCA_043775925.1 Blastocatellia bacterium | reverse complement strand
CGCCTGACACCATGGCGGAGCAGGCAGATCAAGTTTTTACCAACCTTATCACGCTCTTGAATTCGCACGGACTTCAAGCTGAAAACATTATCAAGCTCACAACATTTATGGTTATGGGGCATGACGGTGATGCTGTCAGAGCCGCAAGACTGAAGCATCTTGGCGCACATCGCCCTGCTTCAACGGCTGTTTTTGTCTCACAGCTTGTTGATCCGGTTTGGTTCGTGGAGGTCGAAGCCATAGCTGCGAAGCCGCAGCGTCACAACGATGAGTCAATCCGTAATCGAATTCCGTAAGTGATTTTTATGGGAGTTTTTGACATTGAGAGGGTTAGAAAAATCTGTCTTGCTTTGCCTGAAGTCGCAGAAAAATTGTCGCACGGGGAGCCGACATTTTTTGTGAAGAAAAAAGTCTTCGTGATGTGCGCCAACAATCATCACAATGATGGGCATCTTGCTATTTGGATTCCTGCGGCTCTCGGTTTTCAGGCGATGATGATTGAAGCCTCACCTGATAAATTTTTCAAGCCTCCTTATGTCGGTGTCAAAGGTTGGGTTGGAGTGGAGTTGAATCAGGTAACTGATGACGAATTGAATTCGTTAATTTTAGAAGCGTGGAAATTGATTGCCCCGGTAAAAATTCATGAACTTCTATGATTTGATAATTGACCGTTGATTTTTTGTGACGCCTACGAGTATATTAACGCCTCATTGATAGTAAATTAGTATTTCACGTTGAATTTTATTAAGTATTTTTTATGCGCAACGCAGCTTCTCGCCCCAATAACTCCTTCCGCAAATCTCTGCATTGGCGTTGGCAACTTTCATCGTGTTCTTACTAAAGTCCGATTTTCTTAATAAATCTAATCATTTTCAGCGCAGGTAATCATCATGAAGATATTGATAAGTGACAATTTCTCAGCACGAGGTGTAGAAGTCCTGAACCGCTTCGAGCAATTCCAGGTTGACCAGCATGTCGGATTAAAGCCCGATGAACTCAAAGCGATCATTGGCTCGTATCAGGCTTTGATCGTGCGCAGCGAAACGCGCGTGACTGCCGATATTATTGCCGCTGCCGACAATTTAAAGGTCATCGGACGCGCTGGTTCCGGCGTAGATAATATTGACGTTCCGGCTGCCACGAAGCGCGGCATCGTCGTCATGAACGCGGCGGCGGGTAATAGCGTGACGACTGGCGAGCATACGCTGGCGATGATGATGGCGTTAGCGCGCAAAATCCCGCAGGCACATTTTGCTTTGAAAAATGCCAGATGGGACAAAAAGAAATTCATGGGAATGGAGCTGCGCGGAAAAACGCTCGGCATCGTCGGCTTTGGCAACATTGGTAAAATTGTCGCGTCCGGCGCACTTGGGCTTGGGATGAAAGTCCTCGCCTTCGATCCATTTTTATCCAAAGAAATCGCCGCTCGCGCCGGAGTTGAAACCGTCAGCGTAGACGAGATTTGTGAGCGCGCTGATTTTATTACGGTGCATACGCCATTGACCGACGAAACACGCGGCATCATTGGCGAAGCCGCCTTTGCTAAAATGAAAGATGGCGTGAGAATTTTGAATTGTGCACGTGGTGGATTGGTGGATGAAGTTGCGCTTTACGATGCGATCAAATCAGGCAAAGTCGCCGGAGCCGCACTTGACGTTTTTGTGCAGGAACCGCCGCCGATGGATCATCCGTTGCTGGGGCTGGACGAAGTGATTGTGACGCCGCATCTTGGTGCATCTACAACGGAAGCGCAGGACTCTGTTGCGATCATGACTTCGGAACAAATCAGCACTTACCTGACCACTGGAGCGATCAGCGGCGCAGTGAATGTTCCCGCCGTTTCGTCTGAAGTGCTGGAATATTTGCAGCCGTATTTAACTTTGGGTGAAAAACTGGGACATTTTCAATCGCAGATTTTGCCGCATCCAGTCAGTGAAATCGAAATTAAATACAGCGGCGAAGTTGCCGGATTAGACATTCGCCCCATCACGCAGGCTATTTTAGCGGCGTTGCTGGCTCCGGTCAGCGCTCGCGTCAATCAGGTGAATGCTTCGATGATTGCTGAAGAGCGTGGGCTGAAAGTCAAAGAATCCTTGTCGCGTTCTTCGTCAGAATTTACGAGCTTAATCGAAGTCATTGTGCGTGGCGATTCCGAAGAAAGTCAGGTCACCGGCGCGATTTTCGGCAGCCACGATCAGCGCATCGTCAACTTGAATTCGTATCGCCTCGAAGCTGTTCCCGAAGGTCATTTATTGATTGTCAGCAATGACGATGTGCCTGGAATGATTGGGCGAATCGGGACTTTCCTCGGCGACCACGGCAACAATATTGCGCAATTATATTTAAGCCGCAATCGCAAAGGTGGTCTGGCGCTTTCGATTTATCAACTCGATGAAGAAGCCAGCGCAGAAACGTTGAAAGAACTGAATAATCTGGAGCACATGCGCTCAGTGAAGCAAATCAGCTTGTAAGAAGTTCGCGGCAGGAAAAGTTCGCAGAGAAGAAGTTCACAGTTCGCAGAAAGAATCCTGTAAATTGTCTTCACTGCGAACTACGAACTACGAACTTCTTCTCTGCGAACTTTTCCTATGTTAGCCAAACGCCTTATCCCCTGCCTTGATGTTGATCGCGGTCGCGTGGTCAAAGGGATCAGCTTTGTCAATTTGGTTGACGCAGGTGATCCGGTCGAGCAGGGCGCACGCTACGACCGCGAAGGCGCAGACGAATTGGTTTTTCTTGACATCACTGCTTCATCTGACCGCCGCGAAATCGTGACGGACATGGTTCGTCGCGTCGCAGATCGCGTTTTTATCCCGTTCACGGTGGGAGGCGGGATTCGTACGGTTGAAGATGTCCGCGCCATTCTCGCGGCAGGCGCAGATAAAGTATCGGTGAATACGGCGGCGGTGCAGAATCCAAATCTGATTAAGGAAGGTGCTGAATGTTTCGGTGCGCAATGCATGGTGGTAGCGATTGACGCCAAACGAAGCACGACGCAGGAAAATTCCTGGGAAGTTTTTTTGCATGGCGGGCGCACGCCAACGGGCCTTGATGTCATCGAATGGGCACAGCAGGCGGCGGCGCTTGGTGCGGGTGAAATTTTGCTGACAAGCATGAATTGCGATGGTCAAAAAGACGGCTACGATATTGCTCTGACGCGGGCGGTTGCGCGGGCGGTGAATATCCCTGTCATTGCTTCCGGTGGCGCCGGAACGATGGAGCATTTACTGGAAGCGTTGTCAGCAGGTGAAGCCAGCGCAGTTCTCGCCGCGAGTATTTTTCACTTCGGAGAAATCGAAATCAGTGCAGCGAAAAAGTTTTTGCGCGAACACGGAGTTTTAATGAGATCATAGCTATGGCCCCGGATGGATGGTTATATTTATGAAAATACTTTTAAGCTTAATTTTTTCGTTATTACTGGTCGCATCGGCGGCAGGTCAAAAGTCTGTCAAGGCAAAAAAATCACTGACGACAAAAGCTCCGGTGAAAAATTCCATTGCAGCACAGAAAAGCGCAACCTCACCTGTACTTGAAGAAGTAAGGTTCAAAGGTGAAAATATTAATCTTGCGGGTGTGTTGTCTTTGCCGAAAAGCGCCTCTCCGCTTCCAGTCGTCTTGATCGTCCAGGATTATTTTTCCACACGAGACGGAATTCCAACACTAAAAGGTGAGCACAATTCTTTTCGTGATCTGGCAGCCCACTTGAATTCAATTGGAGTTGGAGCGCTTCGTTATGACCGTCGTTGCACGGGGCAGAGCGAATGCATGGCGAACAGTGCGATGGCAAACGGCGTCGAAGATGCGTATCAGGCTGTCCAGTATTTGAAAACGCGAAAAGAAATTGATCCGAAAAATATCTTCGTCCTGGGACATGGTGACGGCGCCATTCTCGCCGCCGGGATCGCCGCTCATCCCGATTTAGCCGGGTGTCTTATGGTTGCTGCGCCCGGTCGAAATCCGAGTAAATTACTCAGAGATTGGTCGCGTCAGGCGATGGTTGATAAGAAACTTCCAGAGGCTGAAATAAATAAGCAAATGGAGCGCGTTGAATCGGTCATTATTAAAATGACGGAAGGTGGTCATCAGGCGACAGACTTTGTTGGTGATTTTAGTAACGAATATTTAGTACAGTTACAAAAGTTGCCTGGGTACGCATTTAGCTGGTTGTTGGATGATCCATTACAGGTCTATCCCGGAATTCATGGCGCGGCCTTAATCGTCCAGGGAGCCAAAGATCGGCGCGTGAAAACGAAAGACGGCGTGTATGTTGAAGATTCACTTCGCGTCGGCGATCATAAGGATTTTGAAGCGCATCAATTGCCGAATCTTGACTACTTCATGAAGGAAAATAAAGGCGAAGCGACGCTGGCTTCAGATTACGAATTTAATCGTCCACTAGATCCGGCGTTCTTAAAACTGTTGGACGGATGGTTAGCGAAAAAACTGAAAAAATGAATTTCGAGAGCTTTGACAAACTACGTTTTGATGCGAATGGATTGATTGCTGCGATTGTTCAGGATGCAAAAACGCTTGAAGTTTTGACGCTGGCATATATGAACGAAGCCAGCTTGAAAATGACCCTGGAAACCAATGAGACGTGGTTCTGGAGCCGTTCACGTCAAGAACTTTGGCATAAGGGCGCGACCTCAGGGAATACGCAAAAAGTGCAGGAAATCCGGTTGGATTGCGATGCCGATTCGCTGGTGGTGTTGGTCGAACCGAACGGACCAGCGTGTCATACGGGAGCGAGAAGCTGTTTTAGTAGGGCAGAAGCCTGCACGCAGTAAGGGCGC
>JAYVRW010000227.1:0-4803 GCA_043775925.1 Blastocatellia bacterium | reverse complement strand
GTACCGTTCGCTCCGACGACGCTCTCAAAATTCATTGCTGGGGTAAACTTACGGTTGTCTTCTTAATTTTACTTTTGAACCCCTGATTCACATTTATGAATATCTGTTCAGGCTTTGCGGATTTGTGCGAACACCGCCAAACGAATCTGCTGTAAGAAATCTCCCCCTTTACGCTTGAACAATACCGAGCCTGCATGAAATCAAGCCCTGTCTCAACATCTCTTTGATGGCTCGTAAACTTCTGCTTGATCTGATCCGCCGTGAAGCCATTGCCCGCACTCCGTATCCCCACGTTTGCCCCGATCTCTTCGCCAAACGGCAGATAGTCATGCCGCTTCATGCCGCTCAAGCTGCCCGTCTTGTCAATAATCATACGCGGCGTTCCTAAGTGATCCGCCACTAACCATTGCAGTTTCTTATCTGCCAGCGGTTCCGTCCACCAGCAACTGCCCACCGCGATAGCCGTACTCTTTCTGCGGACTCGTCGCCGCCGCATTCGCATTGTACTCCGCCACTAATTCGCCGTCCAAGCCGTAGACGAACCACGTCTCGACGCCGCTGACAATCTTGCGCGTACGCTTGCCGTTGGCATCATAAAAATAACGACTCGTCGGTGTGGCTCCACTGGTGACAATGTTGATTCCGGCGGCGACAACATGAGTTTCTGCGTCGTACTTGTATTCCATCCGATTGCCGAGATTCAGTTTTTCGCCCACGACATTTCCGGCGGTATCGTAATTTAGTTCGGTGAAGCGATTATTCGCCGTGTCCACCGTGTATTTGTCTTGATTGATGCTACCCGCCGCCGGAGTTTTCCCCGCCCGATCCCACGTTGCTTTCCCGCCAAATAAACTGAACGCCATCCCGTTAATCGTTTGTCCTACCAAGCCCACTGATGACACCGGAACTTCCAATTTGACCCAGCCGCCTGTTGCAGGCAAGATCGTCGTGAATCAGTGCCATTTGTCCCCCAGCCGATGCTGTTCGCTCTTCATTCCTGATTTTTTTCACTCTATGCTATGCTGGAATTCATCATGAGCGCTCGACAACAAGACTTGCTTAAAAACATTGACTACCCTGAATCCGATGGACACCCTATGGGTGAAACCGACAAGCATATTTTATTGATGATGGCGCTCCGCTTTATGCTGGATGAGTTTTTCCGAACCACGCCGCGAATCTATGTGGGTAGCAATCTGATGTGCTATTACGTTGAAGGCGACCCGAAGAAAAGTATCTCACCCGATGTCTTTATGGTGCGCGGCGCAGAAAAAGGCGAGCGGCGCGTCTATTAATTCTGGGAGGAACCCGCTCCGCAAGTCGTGATCGAACTCTCGTCCCGCAAAACATGGAAGGCAGACCTGACTGCTAAAAAAGACATTTACGCGTGGCTTGGTGTACGGGAATATTTCGTTTTCGACCCGGAATACAAACTATCACCTACGCTGCGAGCCTTTCGCCTCCACGGCACGGAACTGATTGAAGAAATGGTCATGAGTAATCGCGTGATGAGCCGTGAATTAGGATTGGAGTTAGTCAACAACGGAGAAACTTTGCGGCTGTACCAGCCAACCACCGGAGAATTCCTGCGCACACCGTCTGAAACTTATGCCCATGCAGAAGAAGAAACCTCACGCGCTAACCGTCTGGCTGCTAAATTGCGCGAACTCGGACTTGATCCCGATAATCTTTAATGGGAGCGCAAGCATCCTGCTTGCTGCGCGAGCGCGTGCAACGCCGCTCGCGCCAGGCGTGGCGAGCGGATCACTTGATCTTCAGGGTAACTTCCCGCCACGGCGGAAACTTGTCGCGGGAAGATCAATCAATAATGAATTATTAAGCAGCTTTGGCGGGAATGAATTCACTAGCGTGACAACCCAGATACGCCATCACATCAGCGTGCATTGTATCTATTTCTGTGAGATAACCGCTTGCCATAAACTTGAATTCCTCTGGTGAGACACTCACTCGGAATTGGGCTACCCAGCTTTCAAATTTTGCAATTCTTTCCTGCGTGCTTTTTAGTTCAAGATCATTTTGAATCATGCTTTTATTCCCTGATAATTTCGATTATTCCTCGCTTGGAGTGGTTCCGAGTTGTTTGCCAATAACCGATCATCTCATCCACTGATTCCAATAATATCGCGTCCGCTCGCACCCAAAAAATACTTGCGCCATACTCGTTATGTGAGCGCATGTGATCAAATAAAATCTTACTCTGATCGTCTAACCTATTCACCCGAAAATCGTCGTCCATTACTAAAAAGATGTCAACATCATTTGGAGATGGTTTATCCGTCACATAGCTACCATAGATGACAAATCGCTCAAGATTTCCAGTTCGATGAGCCAGTTCATAAATTAGTGCCAGGCACTTCGTCACAGCTTGACGTTGGAAGCTTGTCTGCCCAAAGCGATCAAAAACCTCTTGCAATGAAGCTTGATGAACACCTTCCGGCAAGTCGCCGCTTTCGGTAAAATCAGGGATCGGCATCCCAAAATATTAATTCACTTTTACTTATTTTTCAAAATAGCAATCATTTGAAAAGACTTCACAATTTCCCAGTTATAGCAGATTCAGATTTTCTTTGATGCGATCCGTGAGATTCAGACAAGGGATGAGCTAACGCTGGATGACGAATTGTCCTATCACGATGACGCCTGTCAGTACGGCGCAGAAACTTGTCGGGGGAAAGATCAATAAGATTTTCTTCAAGGAAGTAACGATGGATAAATCTTTTTCTCAACTTCGCGCCGCGATGAAGCCGGAGCGCGTGGCTCGCAACCAGCGTCGCACCGAAAAAATGATCGAGGAAATCGCTTTGCAGGATTTGCGTCAGGCGTTGCAATTAACACAGGAACAGGTCGCTGAAATCCTGTCAATGAATCAGGCGGCAGTCTCCAAAATGGAGCGGCAACACGATATGTATGTGAGTACCTTACAAAAATTCGTCCGCGCTCTGGGCGGAAACCTGAAATTAGTCGCCAGCTTCCCCGAACGCGACATCATCCTTAATCAATTTGAGTAATTGAAATGTTGACGAGTGCTTTCCACCTCAACCGCTCTCACTTACACAAAATTTCTGACACCCTCGCATTAAAGTTTTAATTTTACTGCGCGATAGGGGTAAGATTATTTTGACTTCGTTACTTCATTACTTACAAAACTTTTTCCACAACCACTAATCAATTCCTCTTCTTCCTCTTCTGAATACATATGAGCAAAGCCTGTTGAAACCACGGTGTTGATAGCAACCCTTAGCTTGCAGTGATACCCTGTTTCATCATTCCAATCATCGCGATATGATATATCGCCCGGATATGAATCATCACCCGGGAAATCACTTTCTACTTTGAGGTTATGCCCCATTGCATTTAATCTCATGACAACTTCACTAAGGTACGCTCGCAGATTCACATGTACTTCCTTGTATATTTCTTCAGCCAGCGACTTGGCTAAGCTATTCGCCGCTTCAGTGTCCAAGCCACATCTTAAAAAGGCTTTTAATGAAAATTTGTCATCAATCATAATGTTGTCCGATTTAATGGTTATCCCCACCTGCCTGATTTAACAATCTTTTCGCTTCAGCCTTAAGGGCTTCTCGAAACTCGGGATCTTTAATTTTGTTTGCCATCCTAACAAGCTCAGAACTTGCCCTTTGAGCAGGCGTACCATGACCTGAAGAACGACCAGCAGCCTTTCCAACTCCTGCATCCTTAAATTGTTCTTTGAGTTTAGCACCTATTTCTGAAGCCTGCTTTCTAAGTTCCGCCATTCTCCGAGGAGCGTTATCTGCTATACGTTGTTCAACCTCTTCAGGACTATAGTGATCACTTCCCTTTTTTCCGAACCCAGGAGCAGGTAGCTGTATCTCTACCTCTGGTGTTGAAGTATCCTGAACCCCTCCTGCCAACCCGATAAGCCTCCCGATTGCAGCCCATACCTGTGTCTCAGATGCTGTCTTAGGGTCTATGGTTTTACCACATGTATTTATATCACAAATAGCGTGAGTGCCATTTTGGTTTTCCCAATCGATTAAGATCGCCCTATACTCTGCGGTTCTTGCTTGTCGCTCAGAATCTGAAATAAGCCCAAAGCCATTCCACGCATTTCTAAGTCGATCCCATATTCCCCTACCAGTTGGATCTGAATATCGTAGCGGGTTATTTGCTCCATAGCGATATAAATTCCAGCTTTGAGGCTCAGATGGGTTTTGATCCACAAATGGTAAATCGGGGCTGGTGAATCTTCCACTTACATTAGAGTAATACCGAGCCTGCATGAAATCCAAGTTCGTTTCCACCTCTCGCTGATGTCCGGTGAATTTCTGTTTGATCTGATCCGCCGTGAAGCCATTACCAGCACTCCGAATCCCGACATTCGCACCAATCTCCTCGCCAAATGGCAAATAATCATGCCTCTTGATGCCGCTCAAGTTTCCCGTCTTGTCAATGACCATGCGCGGTGTACCCAGATGATCCGCGACCAGCCATTGCAGCTTTTTATCTGCTGCGACTTCAGTGGAATCATAGACTACTAATAATTGTCCGCCGCGATAGCCGTACTCCTTTTGCGGACTCGTCGCCGCTGCATTCGCATTGTACTCCGCTACTAATTCCCCGTCCAAACCATACACAAACCACGTCTCGACTCCGCTGACAATCTTGCGTGTGCGTTTGCCAGCCGCGTCATAAAAATAACGACTCGTCAGCGTGGCTCCACTCGTGACAATGTTGATTCCGGCGGCGACAACATGATTTTTGGCGTCGTACTTGTATTCCATCCGATTGCCGAGATTCGGT
>JAYVRW010000226.1:0-64055 GCA_043775925.1 Blastocatellia bacterium | reverse complement strand
CCAATATTAACTGATTTGTTACAGCGTTGCTTGAAATTTGGGTGGATTAATGATGCAAAAGCTTTATCAGTAAAACTTGCCGCAATTCAGACATTGATTGAGTTATGCAAGAAAAAAATTATCGAAGCTAACTTCAGTAATACACAAATTGAATGGTTTCGAAGCGAGGCATCTTACCTTGCTTTAAATGAAGCGGATGATGAGTATTTTGCAAAAGCAGTCACAGAATTTCTAGAACTTCTAAAGTGACTATCACTCAACTTATTTACAACTATAAGGCTATGATCCTACCGCCGCAAACCTATGGTACAACGATATGAGTCTACCATTGGGTGGGAGATTGACGTTGAATCAGATCGTACTATCCCTCCTCACTGGATAGAGACCAGTCATGCTGAACATCGAGTGGGGCGTAATTGTGATGTGATAGTTCCAGTGGCGAACAGACCCGCTCTAATTGAGATATTCACAAATAATCCAGTTCAGGATGTTCATGATGAAACTAGAACTGGAAATCACTGGCATCTTAGATTTCGTACTCATTGATAGTTTCGCTTGGAGCAGTGGAATTGCAATTTCCACTGCTCTGTGGATGTTAAAATCGTTTCGAAGAAATGAGGTGATTTATGATAAAAATATCAATCTGTTTAACCATTATTTTAGCATTAGTCTCTGTGGATTCATTTGCCCAACGGCTTCAGCGGCTACCTTTGCAAAAAAAGAAATTCGAATTGAAGGCTCCTCATTCCTGGTCAAAAAGGGTTATCAAAGTTGATCCTCAAACTAAGGAAGAGGTTATCTATGATCCAAAGCCTAAAATTGAATGGGCTAATGCTAAAGCTGGAAAATACAACTTGGAATGGATTGGCTATGACGGCAAAAAAAAGGTGATTGTGTTTCAACGACCTGATTGTATTGACGTCGTTGTATCTGCCTTGACGATGATGTCTAAAGCTACTTATCAGTATAAATATAATGTTCGGAGCCTTACGACAAGCGGTGACTACCTGCTGAGTTTTGCTGTTCAGAACTTTAGCTCGGTGATCTCACCCAAACGACCATCAGGAACCAACGGCATTTTTATTGGCGACATGTCAACCGGTATATTTGGAGATGATGGAGGAAACTGGATAATGTTAGCTCCGTTGGCACCTCACCCCAAAGTGCAACCTGGGCAAACAATACAGTTCAATCTCTACTCTACATCTCTGCCAGGGCTGGTTAAGTGTCGGGTACGTGGAGGGAAGTTTGGTACGACAGGCGTAGGCGAAGATATGCCAGCAGAACTAGGAGAATCCTTGGGTGAACTTAGCTATGACGCGTGGCCAACAGGCTACACGATTGGTCCGGTTGACAAGCTCGCAAACCTTTCCAAATCGGAGCGAGCTAAATATGTACTCGAACTTTTGCCTCAATTTAAAAAGCTGGGATGGATGACCGCTAAGGCAAGTCAGCAATACCAAAAAATCCTGGGGCTTCAGGATTTAGAAGGCGCGTACAAACGCGCGGAAATGGATTTAAAATTAGGAGTCATTACTTCTGAAATCTTAAGTATCCTTCAAGGATTACAAGCGAAATGAAAGCTATTTCAACTCGTTTTTTGTAAAAATGGCAGGGAATTTATCCCTGCCATTTTTTATTGTTACTACTGAAATGATTTATCTTTTCAATAAATCCCGGATTTTCGCTCAGCAGGACTTCTGCTGCTGCTGGCACCTGGGCTAAACCGGAATGCACGTTGCAAAAATTAGATGAGCTTATCAAAATTTTAATCGGCTAATGAAGGATTTTATTTTTACCTTCCTATCGCTGTTAAAGATATTCCGACATAAACGTTACCAAAATCCCTATAACCTACATTTTCGTCTTTTTATGATTTAAACATATAAATTATAGCTAGAATTAATACTTACCTGCCTTTTTAGCATCAAATTCAAGCTTCAACGCGTTGTGCATTTCTGGCATAGTGCTTGCATTTCTAATCATGTAATATTTTGTAAAATTGCCCTGACGTTATTTTATTGGTGGAAATATTCTGCATGATGTCCGCTTACGAAATTGAACGAGAACCTGAGTACGATTTTTCTGGACAACTGTCCTTTCTGCTGACGCTTCAAGAAATTCATCGTATTCTCGATCTCACGTTAGGCTTTGATAATGCGGTTCTGCGTGTCCTGAATATTTTAGCGGAGCGGCATCAATTACAACAATCGCAGCTCTCCGTCTTCGATGAACGGACGCAGGAAATTCGGGTCATTGCTGCCGTCGGAATCAGCGGACGCGCCCGTTCGATGGGACGTTATCAGTTAGGCGAAGGCATTACCGGACAAGTGGTCAAGAGCGGGAAAACAATCATTGTGCCGCAAGTCTCACTGGAACCCATGCACTTGAATCGCATGGGGACGGCGAATGATCTCGAAGATCGCGCCTTCGTGTGCGTTCCCATTCAATCACAAGGTCGTACGCACGGAACGCTCGCGGCCTATCTCAAAGTTCGACAAGAAGAGGAATTAAATACAGTCGCCGCCTTTCTGACCGTTGTGGCGACCTTGCTGGCGCACCCGATCAGTAAGCCCAGGCAGACCAATTCCTCGCTTCCTGAAGAAAAATTTAATTCAAACAAAGTAGTTCCACACAAAGCAGACATCGGTTCCTTTATCGGCAGTAGTAACGCTGTTCTGACGGTTCTTGAGCAATCATTGCAAGTCGCTCCGGCAAAAACTACAGTACTTTTGCGCGGCGAATCCGGGACGGGAAAAGAAATTATTGCCGACCTGATTCATCGAAATTCGACTCGCACCGGTGAAGCATTTATCAAAGTCAACTGCGGCGCACTCCCTGAAAACCTGATCGAAACTGAACTCTTCGGTCATGAACGCGGAGCCTTTACAGGGGCCATGCAGCAGCGCAAAGGTCGCTTTGAATTAGCTTCTGGCGGCACCATTTTTCTGGATGAAATCGGCGAATTAACCATGGCGACACAAACGCGGTTGCTTCGGATTTTGCAGGAACGTGAATTTGAACGTGTCGGTGGGACGCAGACCATTAAAACCGATGTCCGCCTGATTGCCGCTACCAACAAAAATCTTGAAGAAGCCATCATCGCTGGAGATTTCCGCGAAGATTTATATTATCGCTTGAATGTCTTCACCATTTTTCTGCCGCCGTTACGAGAGCGAAAAACTGATATTCTATTGCTCGCAGATCACTTCGTAGACAAATACGCCAACGAACATGGCAAAGCCGTCAAACGTATCTCGACGCCTGCGATTGATATGCTGATGAGCTATCACTGGCCTGGCAACGTGCGTGAATTGGAAAATTGTATTGAGCGCGCCGTTGTGGTCTGTAACGATGCTGTCATTCACGGTCACCACTTACCTCCTTCCTTACAAACCGCCGAAGTGACAGGAACGTTGCCTGCCAATTCATTGAACTCTGCTGTCGCCTCACTGGAACGTGAGATGATTACCGAAGCGCTGAAAATAACGCGAGGCAATCAAGCCAGAGCCGCCAACTTGCTGCAAATCACTGAACGCATGATTAATTATAAAGTGAAAAAATACGGCGTGGATTGTGAACGTTTTCGAGAATAAAAATGCAGAAGCCCGCATGTAGTAAGGGCGCTTTTCAGCGAAAATATACGCCCTTACTACGTGCGGGCTTCTGCATTGCTGGCGAGCTGCTAGAGGCAAGGCATCATCATTTTCCCTTAACCCACCAAATCGTTGCCAGCAATCCCACACGCCACAAAATTGTAGCGCACGAGAAAAACGCATCCCTCTCTTTTCCGTTTTTCCATCTCTAATAAATACTATATTTCCCAATTCCATAACAGGTTACACAAGTATTTCATTCGCTGGCACGCACCTTGCCCTTATATCTATTGAAGCTGCATTGGTAGTTTCCTTTTTTTGTAATTGCTGTTTTTAGTTTCTGGAGATTTGCTGGGATGAACAACTTGATGACATCACTCGAACCAAAGCCTGTGGCAACCCATTGCCCGTATTGCGCGATGCAATGCGGGATGTTGCTCTCAGGTCATGGCAAAGAAGTGAGCGTACAAGGTAATGATGAATTTCCAGTTAATAAAGGCTCGCTTTGCATTAAGGGATGGACTTCAGCGGAAACGCTGAACCATCCCGAAAGATTGCTTTCCCCCCTCGCTCGCAATGCCAAAGGAAAATTAGTTCCTGTCACCTGGGACGAAGCGTTAAATCGCATCGCCGTAAATTTCACCGAAGTCCAGATCAAACATGGACGTGATGCGGCAGGATTATTTGGCAGTGGCGCGTTGACCAACGAAAAAACCTATTTGCTGGGAAAATTCGCACGGCTCGCGCTCGGTACTGCCAACATTGATTACAACGGGCGTTTCTGCATGTCTTCAGCAGCAGCGGCCAATAACAAAGCCTTCGGAATTGATCGCGGCTTGCCCTTTCCACTCGAAGATATTCCCAATGCTGAAGTCATTTTGATGGTTGGCAGCAACACCGCTGAAACGATGCCACCGATTATGCAGTACATCGAAGCGCAGCGCGGCAAAGGCGGAAAATTAATCGTCATTGATCCGCGTCAATCGGCAACGGCGGAAAAGGCGACTTTACATCTGCGATTGACACCCGGCTCTGATGCAGCGTTGGCCAATGGAATCCTGCATATTCTCGTGCGTGATGGCTTGATTGATGAAGATTATATCAACGCCCGTACTGAAGGGTTTGAGACGATCAAAGGCCTGGTTGCAACGTACTGGCCTTCGCAGGTTGAGCGCATTACAGGCGTTTCTGAAGCGCAGATGACGCAGGCCGCACATCTTTTAGGTCGTGCGAAATCCGCGATGATTTTGACCGGACGCGGGCCGGAACAACAATCACAGGGCGTCAACAATGTACTTTCGTATATCAATATTGCTTTAGCGACCGGACGCCCCGGACGACCATCCAGCGGCTACGGTTGCTTAACCGGACAAGGCAACGGACAAGGTGGACGTGAACACGGTCAGAAAGCCGATCAATTACCGGGCTATCGCAAAATTGATGACACCTCCGCACGCGAACACATGGCTGCGGTCTGGGGCATTGACGCCAAAGAAATTCCGAAGGCGGGCAAATCAGCCTACGAATTACTGGATGCATTAGGATCAGAAATCAAAGCTTTATTGGTCATCGGCTCCAACGTCGTCGTTTCTTCACCAAACGCGACGCACATCAAAAAAAGATTGAAATCATTGGACTTTCTCGTCGTGGCTGATTTCTTCTTATCCGAAACCGCGCAGCTTGCCGACGTAGTTTTACCTGCTGCGCAATGGGCTGAAGAAGAAGGCACGATGACAAATTTAGAAGGTCGCGTGATCCTGCGGCAACGCGCCATGATGCCGCCTGATGGAGTCAAAACTGATCTGGAAATCCTGTGCGAATTGGGACAGCGATTAGGTCATCCCGATCAATTTGCCTTTGAAAATCCGGGCGAAGTTTTTGATGAATTACGCGTTGCAACCAAAGGCAGCATCGCCGATTACAGCGGTATTACTTACGAAAAAATAAGCGCTAATAAAGGCGTATTCTGGCCCTGCCCGACCGAAGATCATTCTGGTACGCCGCGCTTGTTTGCAGAAAAATTCGGCACTCCCAACGGACGCGCAAAATTTCATGCGGTGCGACATCTCGCACCTGCTGAAGAGCCGGACGCTTACTATCCATTTTATCTGACGACCGGACGTGTGCTTTCGCATTATCAATCCGGTACGCAAACGCGACGAGTCGCCAAATTAGTAGAAATGACCGCCGAGCCGTTAGCCGAAATTCACCCTTCGACAGCGCGGCGTTATGGCTTGAGCAACGGTTCAAATGTCTGGTTACAAACGCGCCGTGACGCCGCCCAATTCAAGGTCAAAGTCACACCGACGATTCGTGAAGATACGGTCTTCGTCCCGTTTCACTGGGGCGGAGCGCAGGCCGTTAATCGCTTAACCAATCCGGCGCTCGACCCGACCAGCCGGATGCCGGAATTCAAAGTTTGTTCAGTCCGCATTCAAATTAATACTGATAATTAACCTCATTCAGGAGTCATCATGTCCAGCAAAAAGAAAATTATTGTGATCGGAAACGGAATGGCGGGCGCTCGTTTAGTCGAAGACGTTTTAGCCAGAGGCGGCGCGGAGAAATTCGATTTCGTAGTTTTCGGCGATGAGCCATACGGGAACTACAATCGAATTTTATTATCCGGTGTTTTATCCGGCACACACGATCCAAAAGATATTTTCATCAATTCGCTAAGCTGGTATCAGGAAAATAATATCAAGCTGCATGCCGGAATTCGCGTCACTTCGATTGATCGTGCCAACAAAATTGCGAACGGCACGGATGGTATTTCTGAAAGCTATGATTATTTAGTTATTGCAACGGGAAGCTCAGCATTTGTGCCACCATTTGAAGGCTTGAAATCTGAAGAGGGTGACAAAAATAAAGATGGAGTTTTCGTCTTTCGGACACTGGATGATTGCGAAGCGATTTCAAATTATGCGGCGGGCGGAAAGAAAGCTGTCGTGATCGGCGGTGGATTATTAGGACTAGAAGCCGCACGCGGATTGCTGAATTTTGGCGCTGAAGTTCACGTTGTCCACCTGATGTCTCATTTGATGGATATGCAGCTTGACGCCCACGGTGGAGCCGCGCTGCGACGCAGCATGGAAGCAATGGGCGTCAACGTTCATACCGAAAAATCTACGACGAAAATTTTGGGTAACGGTCACGTCACAGGCTTGGAATTCAAAGACGGCTCTACGCTGGAATGCGATATGCTAGTGATTTCGGCGGGCATCCGTCCCAACACGCAATTAGCCAAAGACGCCGGATTGACGGT
The DNA here is from genome assembly GCA_043775925.1 of Blastocatellia bacterium. GTDB lineage: Bacteria > Acidobacteriota > Blastocatellia > RBC074 > RBC074 > JAFDVL01. Next base: position 57,194 of record JAYVRW010000226.1, on the reverse strand, counting down.
CGAGCGCGGCATCGTTGTCAAAGATTGTCTAACGACCATTGATGACGAAAATATTTTTTCAGTCGGCGAATGCGCTCAGCACGACGGCAAAGTTTACGGTCTCGTCGCTCCGCTCTGGGAACAGACCGCTGTCCTAGCAGACCGTCTAACCGGACGCAAACCTGAAGCCGCTTACAAAGGCTCAAAAGTTTCGACCAAGCTCAAAGTCATGGGCATTGAATTAGCCGTGATGGGCGAAAAAGAAGCCGCGCAACCTGACGATGAAGTCGTGGTTTACACAGAACCTGGACGCGGCATTTACAAGAAGTTAATCGTGCGCAATGGTCAACTGGCGGGCGCAATGTTGTTGGGGGAGACTTCAACTGCACCCGCATTATTACAGGCGTTTGATCGCAATTCGTTGTTGCCGGAAAATCGCGCTGAATTACTTTTCGCGCTGAACTATGCAGATTCCGGCGCAGGGCTTTCGCTGGAAGCAATGCCTGACGACGCGCAAATCTGCAACTGTAACGGAGTTTCTAAAGGAGCCATTGTCAACGCTGTCAAAGGCGGTTGCCGTTCGCTGAAATCGCTGTGCGACGCAACCCGCGCTGGAACTGGCTGCGGTTCGTGCAAATCGCAGGTGAAAGATATTTTTGAATTCGCGGCAGGCGATTTAGCCGTCGAAGACCCGTCAATTCATTATTACGTTCCCGGCGTTCCGCTCAATAAAGTTGAGTTGATTGAAGCCATTAAAGATCAGGAATTAAAAAGCGTCTCAGCCGTATTTGACGCGCTCGCGGATGGCACAGAAGACCCCGCGAGCAAGGTGGGACTGGCTTCCCTGCTCAAAACAATTTGGCCTGGCGAATACGATGACGAACGCGATGCCCGCTTTATCAATGATCGTGTGCACGCCAACATCCAGAAAGACCGCACCTTCAGTGTGATTCCGCGCATTTACGGTGGAGTAACTTCTGCTGATGAATTACGACGCATCGCCAATGTGGCTGATAAATACAACGTCAAAATGGTGAAGATCACCGGTGGTCAGCGCATTGATTTGCTCGGTATTGAAAAAGAAGATTTGCCCGCCGTCTGGCGCGATTTGGGAATGCCTTCAGGACACGCTTACTCCAAAGCATTTCGCACCTGTAAAACCTGCGTCGGGACAGAATTCTGCCGCTACGGAGTCGGCGACAGTACCGGACTCGGCATCAAAATTGAAAAAAGATTTCAAGGGATTGAAGCTCCGCACAAATTGAAATTTGCGACGACGGGCTGCCCGCGAAATTGCGCCGAAGCAACGATCAAAGACATCAGCGCGATGGCGATTGAAGGTGGCAAATGGGAAGTGTTAATCGGTGGCGCTGGCGGCGCGCACGTCCGTAAAACTGACCTCCTCGTGACTGTTGATACGCACGATGAAGTGCTTTTGTATATGGGACGCTTTATGCAGTACTACCGGGAAAACGCGAAGTATTTAGAGCGTACCTGGAGTTTAGTCGAACGTCTCGGCATCGAAAAATTACGAGAGATTTTAATCGAAGACAGCGAAGGAATTTGCGCCCGACTGGATGCTGATATTCAAGCCGCCGTTGATGCGTATATTGATCCCTGGCTGGAAGCAATTGAGCCGGTGCATCCTTCGCAATTCATAAATTCATTGGTGCAAATTCAACCAATGCAGCCAACGTTTGCCGGGGCAATTATGTAATGAATATGGCAGAAGCCCGACTGTTAAGGAGGGTCTCCGTCATCAAATATTTTATGCAATTAAATACAACTACCTTAATTGAAACTGACCTGACCGGAATCATCATTAATCTCGGAACGATTTATCGCATCCCACGCGGCGAAGGTCGTGAATTCCAGATCGGTGATGAAGAGATCGTCGTCTTTCGGACGCGCAAAGGCGAAGTCTTCGGGCTACAGGCAAAATGCCCGCACCGCGAGGGAGCTTTAGCCGACGGACTGACGGGCGATGGCAAAGTCATTTGTCCAATGCACGCTTTCAAATTTGAACTGGCAACTGGCAATCCCATCGGCAACGATTGCGAATCTTTAAAAACTTATCAGGTAGAGGTTAGCGATTCAGGAGAAATTCTTTTACATTGGTCATCAAATGTCAGTACCCGCAGTGGTAGCGTCGGGGTGAATTAACACCCACTCGCTACGGCTCGCGGTACTGAACCGAACGAAGGACCAACAATGAGCGAATTAACCGGCAAAAAAATTGCCTTACTGGAAGCACGAATGAGCAGTGAATTAGCAAATTTAGTCAAACGACACGGCGGCGAACCAATCAACGCCCCGGCTTTGCGCGAAGTCTTGATTGACGCAACGGATGAAGTTGAGACGTTCCTGAATTATTTGCAATCCGGCGAAATTAAATTCGTCGTGTTCCAAACCGGCGTCGCCGTCGCAGGCTTAATTACCGAAGCTGAAAAGCTGGAAAGAAAAGCTGAGTTGCTCAATGCGCTAGGAAAAATTACGACAATTTGTCGCGGGCCAAAACCTACAGCGGTACTTTCACGCAATGGAATCAAGCCGACGCTGAATGCGGTCGAGCCTTACACGACAACAGATTTAATTGCCGTGACGAGCGATTTAGACCTGCAAAATCAGGGTGTTGCTGTCCTTCATTACGGCGAACGAAATGCCGAACTTACCAACTCACTGGAAGCACGAGGCGCAAAATTACTGGAGCTTTGTTTGTATGAATGGCAGCTCCCTGAAAATCTGGAGCCGCTGAAAAAACTGATTGACGATTTACGCCACAGCAAAATTGATGCCGTTGCTTTCACCAGTCAGATTCAGGCGCGGCACTTATTTCAGGTTGCCAAAGACCTGGGACGCGACAATGAATTGCTTGATTCTCTGAATCACAAAACCGTCGTCGCCTCCATCGGGCCGACCTGCACAGCGGTGTTATTACAACTTGGAATCACCCCGAAAATCGAACCTGAACACCCTAAAATGGGGCCGATGGTCATTGAATTAGTCAAACATCTTGGAGCCGCCACGATGTAATTTTTTAGTCATGTCGGATCAGTCCGACCTCAACCGTAAATCATAAATTATTAATCGTAGGTCAATGGAGTCATTGTCTCTACACGCTGGGATAGTTGTACCCAAAAACCAGCCGTAACCGATCAGAAGGAAGCCAAATGAGTAATGATAAACCTCAATTGAATGGACATACACCAACTTTACTTGCCTGTTTTTTACAATTTGATCTGAGCTTCATGCTGTGGGTAATGCTGGGTGCACTCGGTGTTTTTATTGCCGAAAGCCTCAAACTCAACGCTTCACAAAAAGCATTACTCGTGGCGATTCCGATTTTGAGCGGATCATTGTTGCGCATTCCGCTCGGCTTACTAAGTGATGGTATCGGCGGCAAAACTGTCGGAGCCGGAATTTTAGGGTTTCTTTTTATTCCGCTGACACTGGGCTGGTTGAGCGGCGAGAGTTTGTCAGCGCTCATCGCAGCAGGATTAATGCTTGGCGTCGCGGGGGCTTCATTCGCTGTCGCATTGCCGCTGGCTTCGCGCTGGTATCCGCCCGAAAAACAGGGACTGGCAATGGGCATCGCAGCCGCCGGAAACAGCGGCACGATCATAACAAATTTGCTGGCTCCACGGTTGGCGAATGCCTATGGATGGCACAACGTTTTCGTGCTGGCGATGATTCCGCTGGCAATCGTGCTGGTAGCATTTTTGATGCTGGCAAAAGAAAGTCCGAATCAAACCAAGGGGCAACCATTCAGCAAATATCTGAAAATTATGCGCACGGCTGATTTGTGGTGGTTCTGCTTATTGTATAGCGTGACGTTTGGCGGCTTCGTCGGACTCAGCAGTTTTCTACCATTATTTTTCCGCGATCAATATCACGTGACACCGGTTCAGGCAGGCTACCTGACTGCGCTCGTAGCCTTCGTCGGCAGTGGCATCCGTCCAATTGGTGGCTGGCTTGCCGATAAAGTCGGCGGCGTAAAATTATTATCCTTTGTCCTCTTCGGTGTCAGCCTCGCTTACCTGACGGCTTCCCTCTTACTCGGGCTAAACGTGATGATTCCAATTTTGATGGTTGGCATGGCGTGTCTGGGATTAGGTAATGGCGCAATTTTCCAGATTGTCCCACAAAGGTTTCGAGAAGAAATCGGACTGGCAACCGGAGTCGTCGGAGCCATTGGTGGCGTGGGTGGATTCTTATTACCGATGCTGCTGGGAAATTTCAAGCAGGCCTTTGGAACTTTCGCTTCGGGTTTTGCAGTCCTGGGAGGCATTGCATTAACTGCCGCCGTCGTGATCCGCGTCCTTGTCGCAATTCAGCAGGGCTGGAAATTTTCGTGGAAACAAACTACACCACAAACTTCGGAGGCTTAGCACTTATGCGCAAATCAACACTTCTTCTAAGTTTATGCTTTTTCGGCTCTCTCAGCCTCAGCATACACGCCCAGCAGGAGTCGGCGCAGTCGCAACCATCGTCCAATAAACCGATGGTTGCTGCTGCGACGCCGACTCCTACGCCCAAGCCAATTCCGAAGCCAGTGGCACCGGCTCCGATCAAAATCGGGCAGGTCACAGTATCGGGCAGCCTGCGCTTACGAGCTGAAAATTGGGATTGGTTCGACACCACCGCAGGCGATGGCAGCTATACTTTTGGCGCTGGAACCTTGCGTGTCGGATTAAGCCAGCAGAAAGAAAATTATGAATGGATGGTCGAAGCCGAAGCTCCCTTTGTAGCCAATTTACCCAAGACCGCAGTCGCCGCTGCGCCCTTCGGTCAGCTTGGACTTGGCGCAAATTATTTCGCTGCTAACGGCAATCAGGACGCCAGCGTTTTTCTCAAACAAGCCTATGTGAATTTCAAAAGCATCGGGAAATATAGCAACCTCAAAGTTGGACGTTTTGAATTCAATGATGGAATGGAAGTCGCGCCGAAAGATCCGACGTTATTAGCCGTCAAACGCGATCACATCAGTCAGCGTTTGATTGGAGCGTTCGGATTTTCACACGTCGGGCGCAGCTTTGATGGCATGCAATACGGCTACAATAATAAGGGGTTAAATTTCACATTTTTTGGCGCTCGTCCAACTGAAGGCGTCTTCCAGTTACGTGGGATGAACGAATTAAACGTAGACCTTTTTTATGCGGCTACGACGAAATCTTTCAAATCAAAGGATAGTGAAAGTGAAGCGCGTGCGTTCGTGCTGCAATATCACGATGGACGGCGATTAGTGAAAACCGATAACCGGGCTTTGGCGTTACGCAATGCCGATTTACCCAATAAAATCAGGCTCACTACCGTCGGAGGTCATTACATCAGCGCCATTAAATCAGGCACTGGCAAGCTGGACGTTTTGTTCTGGGGCGTCGGTCAATTTGGAAGCTGGGGCAACCTGACACAGCGTTCGGCGGCGCTTGCAATTGAAACAGGCTATCAATTCGGCGGCACTAAATTATTAGACAAAGTGAAGCCCTGGGTGCGGATTGGTTACAATTACAGCACTGGAGATAAAGACGCAACCGATGACACGCACAGCACATATTTTCAGGTGTTACCAACGCCAAGAATTTATGCACGAACTCCATTTTTCAATTCGATGAATAACTCTGATATGTTCGCGCAACTGATGATTAAGCCTACGGCAAAATTAGCCCTGCGAACAGATTTGCATTACCTGCGCTTATCCAGCGCCAAAGATTTATGGTACGCCGGAGGCGGAGCTTTCCACGCGAAGACTTTCGGCTATGCTTCGCGTCCAAGCAATGGACAAAATAGTCTGGGATTATTCGCCGATGTCAGTGCCGATTACACTTTCACTCCGCGCACCTCTGTCACCTTTTATCTTGGCGGATCAGCGCACGGCAAAGTACAATCAGCCATCTATCCGCTGGGCAACAAAATGCATTTTGCCTACGTTGAATTGACGCAAAAGTTTTAATGTCAGCGCTACGGCTCCCGGTACAGTACCCGGAGCCGTAGCGACGGGGTTTTCACCCCAGAGACAACTTGAGGAAACATGAAAATTGGCAAAGTATATTTAGTTGGTGCAGGCCCCGGAGACCCGGATTTATTGACGGTCAAAGCATCCAACCTTATCCAGAAGGCGGGTTGCATTGTCTACGATCATCTTGTTAATACTGAAATTTTATCCAACGCACTTCCTCACGTTGAATTAATTTATGCCGGCAAACAAGGGCATAAATGCGCGATGAAGCAGGAAACCATCAACGCGATCCTCGTCACGAAAGCTACTGAACATGACATTGTAGTCAGGCTCAAAGGCGGAGACCCATTCATCTTCGGACGTGGTGGAGAAGAAGCCGAAGCCCTGATTTCAGCGGGCATTCCGTGGGAAGTCGTACCAGGAATTTCTTCGGGCGCGGCAGCAGCAGCATACGCCGGAATCCCCATCACGCATCGAGGCATCAGCAGTTCCGTCACTTTTATTACTGGACACGAAGACCCGGCAAAAAAGGAATCACAACTCAAGTGGCAACATCTGGCGCACGGTTCAGACACACTGGTTATTTTTATGGGGGTAGCAAAAATTCAGGATATTGCCAATCAATTAATACTTCACGGCAGAAATGCGCAAACACCCGTCGCCTTCATTCAACAAGGAACATATCAGCATCAAATCACCCATACCTGCACTTTGCAGGAAATCCCGGAACTCCTCGCCACCAATGAAATTAGCTCACCAGCCATCATCATCATCGGCGAAGTAGTCAGATTACGGGAACAATTACAGTGGTTTGAGCGTAAAACTACTTTAGAGGCTATCGAAGCAATAAATAAGAATAGTACAATTACGTCACTAATTTAACGATATACTACAAAAATGTAATTCAAGATTTGTCCCCGCCATCAGCTAAACTTCTTAACAAAAACTTAATACCCTGCGAAGGCTGGCTTGAGCCGGCGTAATGATAATTACTGACTGGAGCGCAAGCGTCCCTGCTTGCAATCGTCGCGGGAGCGGCGTGAAAAATTGTGGCGAGGGGAAATTTTTAGAAAATGTATGACGCTACGCTTGGAGCAAGCGGGACGCTTGCTCCCCAGTCGAAGATTAGAAAGGATTTTATGAAACCATATTTATTTGCCAGTGATTTCGATCAAACGTTGAGCTTTAACGACTCCGGTCTGGTGCTGAGTCAATTAATTGGAGCCAATAACTTTGAACAAAAAGTTCACGGCATGTCGCAGAATAATTTAGTCCAACAAGGTGGCGAATTAACCTACCTGCTGCTGCACGATCCAGAATTTCGGCGCGTCAGAAAAGAGCATCTTTATGAAACAGGTAAAAGAATTCGTCTCAAACAAAATATTGAGCTATTACCCTCAATTCTTGCAGACGGTATTGAGGGCTATAAATTTATTTTCTATGTAATTTCTGCCGCGCCGGAAGAAGTGATTCACTCCGCGCTGGAAGGCATCGTGCCACCTGAAAATATTTTCGGGACGAAATTGCGCTACCACGAAACAACCGGAGAAATTGAATCTATTGTGCGCGTTCCCGCTGGCTACGGCAAAGTAGCGGTGTTGGAAAACCTGCAAAAAGAATTACAGATCAGCTCAGATCGCATTGTGTACGTTGGCGATGGTAGTTCTGACATTCACGTCATGCTCCACGTCAATCATCATGAAGGCTTCACCGTAGCCGTTTCGGAAAACAAATATATCGCGCCGATTGCGCAACGTTCAATCCTGAGCGAAGACGCGCTCAGCCCGCTGATTCCGGTGATGCAGGACATCATCGGGCTAAAAACAAATGCTGAAATCCGTCAGGTTTTCGCGTCCTTCGGATTGCAAATCAACGAATGGGAAACAGTGCAAACAGATCGGTTGACGATCAGTCCATTTAATAAACAGGAGGCGGCAAATGGTTGACCTGCTCGGATGGGTAGCGACAATTATTTTCGTCGCTTCGTATTTCACAAAAAATTCTGTCCGGCTGCGGATGATCCAGGCGTTCGCGGCACTGCTCTGGATCAGCTATGGCTTCGTGATTGGATCAATGCCCGTCGTGATTTCAAATTTACTGGTCGCTTCGCTGGCGGTGTATTCTTCGTTTACGCGGAGCAAGGTTAATGAATAAACAATAGACAACATTTCATTTATTGCAAAAAGCAGCCATATAGATAAAATATGACTGCTTTTTGTAATTAGAGAGAAAATATGAGTTTATCAGTTCGAGAAGCCAAAGCCAGTTTCAGCGAAATAGTCCGTTTGGCGGAAAGTGGTCAACCGCAGATTATTAAACGCCATGACCGTGAAGTAGCGGTAATTATTTCAATTCATGAATGGAAGCGTTTACAGGGAAAGCGAAAAACTTTGGTTGAAGTATTGCGAAACAGCCCACTAATTGGGGTTGAGATTGATGTTTCCAGACTCGAAGAGTTTCCGCGAGTTAAAGGAATGTAAAGGCTCGTACTTATGAAAACAAACAAAGAATGAAAAAATATCTTACCGAATTTTTTGTTGAGTAACAATGAACTCTTAGGCTAACGAAATGGGCAAAATTAATTTTATATTCAATTAAAAATTGATACTGTTTCTTCATGTTAGTTAGGGTGATAAAGAGCTTTACAATAACAACTAATAATAATATGGCAAAAGGATTAATAGGTGGTATGACGGATTACTCACACCAATCTTTCAACGACATTATAAGTGACTTAGAACGAGAACAAGAAAATGTTACTGAGTTTATTAACCAAATTGAAGCAAATATCAAAAAAGTAGAAGATAGTAGTTATTGGGATGAAAAAGTACCTTTTTGTTTTATTGGTATTATTAATTACAGTATAAAACACTACAAAACTGCAAAAGAAGAGTTAGGAGAGGTTTCAAAGGAAATTCAAAATGAAGTAAGAGAGCATCATTGTAAAAGGCTTCAAAGATTATCAATTGTTGCAGACGAAATAAATAAAAAGATTGGAAAAATTTGGCATCAGGAATATAGAGATAAGGAATATGGAAATAACGATTTCCATATTGTTGAAAAAGTTTATTGCGACACGAGAGATATGGCTGTAAATCTTCTTGACATATCAAATATTGCAGGAAGACTTACTGACTTCATTGGAAAAACAAAAACATCTATGGACAAAAATCAAAAAATTGGAGACATCTCACACACCACTTTCGAGGACAATACAACCATAATAGTTGGAGACCATAACACAGTAAAAACAATCCAAATTAAACAAGGGAACTTTGATGACTTGCAAGAACTCTTAAAAAGAAACAGCGTATCAGATGAAGACATTGCGTCATTGAAAGAAATAATTGACACAGAAACACCAAATTTAGACACCAAAACTTTGGGTACTAAAACCAATAGCTGGATAGCAAAAATGGTTGGCAAAGGTTTAGATGGTTCTTGGGCAATTGGAATTGGAGCAGCAGGCAAACTTCTTGCCGACGCAATTAAAGCATATTATGGTTGGCACATATAATTTTGTGGACAAATTACTAGCCAACACTGGGTTTTGTACAAGTTGGGCTTGACGGAATTCTATTTCCCCACTTGCACAAAGCCCTGCTCGTTAGCGATAAGCTTAAAAGATGGCAACAGATAACAATCTACGCTTAACATCAATGAAAAAAATATTATTAATAACTCTGATACTTGCGACAACTTTTTGTCTTGGTTTCGCTTTCAAAACAGTTATAACAACAAAGGACAATAGCAAAATGAAAAAAGTAACAGGCATTGGTGGCATCTTTTTTAAATGCAAAGACCCCAACAAAATGAAAGAGTGGTATAAAATTCATCTTGGTTTGAATACTACTGAGTAAATACACTGTAAATTAAGTTTCAAGGTATTTCTCATTTTCAGGATTTACTTTTTTGTAGTGCCTGTGGAGCGTTGTTCTCGCCGCTTCAAGCGAAAACTGCCAATTGATTTTCACCGCTTTTTCGCTTCGTTGTGTGGCAAACGCCAAGACTTGTTTTTCCAATTCTTTCTGGCTGGCAATTCTGCGGTCTCAACAAAGACGTGAAACTGCTGAAAACTCAATCTCGGTCATATTCAGCCAACTGGCTTTTGGCGGGGTGGAGACAAACTCGAACTGATCACTTAATCGTTGGGCTTCCTCCGCTGAAAACGCTTCGTACAATGAACTTTCATTGTGTGTCTTCAAATTATCTAAAATTACCGTCAGTCTCTCTGCGGCGGGGAAGGCGGCGGCTACTTTTTGAAAATGCCGGGCAACTTCGACCTTTCTTCGTTGCGCGAAAACTTCGGCCCTCCGCTTTCCCGTCAACGGTTCGATGGTTTCCAATCAACTGCACGAACCCAATTGCTCGTAAGCGGAAGGCTCGCGTTTTACTTGCCCGGCTTTCATTGCAAGGCCTTGCACCGCTTCTCCAATCAGAAAACAAGGTCGTTCATCATAGCAAAGGACAGGGGTTTTCGGATTATATGTGCGAGCATCCACATCCAGGCTCCGCTCCAGGCGGAATAACAATACCGCGTTCATCTCTCCGATACACCACGTTTTCTTCCAATGCGGCGGTCGTTTGTTTTTTTCAGAATCTTGCCGACCTGCGTGTGTGAAATCTTTTCACAAAACTCCAACTCAACGATCTTTTCCGCCCATAATCGCAAACTCCAGGTGCCTCGACCCTCCGGCGTAGCCGCGCAAGCCAGCGCGGTAATTTTGGCGCGTGGTTCTCCGTCAATTCCCAGCGGACGACCCGAACGCGGCTGGTCTGGCAAACAATCCAACCCGCTTTCCCCGTACTTATTCCTCCAAATTGAAACGATCCCATCCTTCACGCGCAGCGTTTCCGCTACTGCCTGGATGGTTGATCCTTGATTCAATTGCAAAAGTGCTGTTGCTCTTCTCACCTTTCTCGCTTGCACTTGACCTTTGCTGATCATTTCCGTCAAATATCTTTGGTCTCCTTCGCTTAATTTTAGAGGTTGTTTTTTCATACTTCTTTGAAATTACCCATTCACTCCAAAATTTAATTTACAGTGTACTTAGTATGTATTAGTTTTTCTTCTTCGGCTTCATCGTATCAATCACTTCCTGCGTTTTGTTCATTTGATTAATTAAATCCTGCGATGCGTCTTGCTTTAGTTTTGGCTTGGGAGTGACAGGCTGTCTGTCCTGTGACTTCCTTTCAGCCACCGCGCCAGTTTCCAGTACTACGTTGAGCTGCGCTTTCTGATCTGCTTCCAGCACGATGCCGCTACGACTATATTTCTTGAAGCCATCTTGGGTGACAGTCATTTTATAGCTGCCCACAATCAACGCTGGCATAATAAACGCCCCAGTGGGGTTAGTGACAGCAGTAGATTTAAGATTCGTGTTGATGTTTGTGAAGACGATTTGTACGCCTGATATGACGGCGCCGGACTGATCTGTAACGCTGCCTAGAATTGTACCGTGGCCGCTACCTTCAGCGACTGGATTTGACGCAGAAGGGGAAGCCGCCGGGCTGGCGGTTGATTGATTGTTGATAACAATCGGTTGCGGGCTGGGCTTCAGGCTCCAAAAGACAAGGCCGCCGATTAGTACTACGCTTCCTGTGGCGGCGGCGATGACTTTGCCCATCGCCGCCCCTTTGCTCGCTTGCTCTTTGACAGGTAAGGGGCTTCTATCGGGCTGTACGGTGGGCGTTGAGATTGTCTGCATGGCAGGCGCAATCTCCTCTGCCCTGGCTACCGTGCGGCTGACGGCAGGCGGCTTCGCGGGTTCTTCCGGAGTTTGCGTGATGGAAAACTCAGCAGGTTTTCCAGTGGCTTCGCCTTTGATCTCTGTGGCAGAATAAGGAGCTGGTTCCGAAACTTTATCGGGCGTAACAGTGCGGCTAAATCCTGCGTCTGGAAGTTGGGTTGGGGTGTAGGCCGGCACCACCACCGGCAATCTATTTTCAGCCGCCACGCGCAACGCACGCTTCATTTCGGCAGCCTCAGCAAAGCGGTCATTCTTCTTTAAGGCCAATGCCTGCGCGACGACTTGACTGACCGCTTCAGGGACGCGTGGATTCAGCCGATGCAACGGCACCAGTGGGTCTGGTTGGTCATTCAAGAGGGAATTCGTGCGCTCAAAGGCGGATTTCGGAATTTGCCCTGACAACAGGCGGTACATCGTCGCGCCCAGCGAATACAAATCCGTGCGTGCATCGCTGCCCGTTTCCTGTAATTGTTCCGGGGCTGAGTAATTCAGCGAATATCCCGCGATGCTCGTCCCGCCACCGCCTTTTGCCAAACCAAAATCAATCAGCTTCACGTGTCCCGTTGGTGTCAGCTTGATATTGCCCGGTTTGATGTCGCGATGAATTACCAACGGGGTCAAGCCGTGCATATAAACCAGCGCATCCAGTACCTGATCCATCCAGCCTTTCACTTCTTCTACCTCAAACGGATGACCGCGTTTGAGTAAGAGGTTTTCCAGATCATCGCCTTCGATGTATTTCATGATCAGGAAATGGCCCTCACCTTCAACAAAATGTTCGCGCGCATCCGGCAGATACGGATGATCCAGTCGCGCCAGCAAGGAGGCTTCCTTAAAAAAGGCTTGTTTCATCTGGTCGCTGGTGAGCAGGCATTGTTTGATGGCGATAGGGCTGCCGTTGAATTTCAGGTCGCGGCCTTCAAAGACCGCGCCCATCCCGCCGCGTCCGATTTCACGTACAATCTCGAAGCGGTTCTGTAACACTGTTCCTGGTGATAGCATAGGTGTCCTCTGCGGAGCGAGAGTTCTTTCTAATTGCGAGCCCTAGAGCTAGATCGCCAACCGCTTTAAATCGCCACGTTCTTTGGTCATCAATTGCTGGCGGCTTTTGATCTCGTCCAATTTTTTGCGAATGTCACCGACCTGAACGGAGAGTTGCTCTTCGATGCGCCCCATCGCGCTCTTCAGCCGTTGGTCTTCGGCTTCCAGCGCGAGCAGGATTTCTTGCAATAACCGATCAATACGGTCCTTAGCAAAAGATTGGTAATAGCCACACAAGTCGGTTTTGAGCTTTGTCCCAAGCTCTTCCAGCGCTAGCCCTCGGTTGATTTTGTAATCGCGGACAAGATACAACACAAACAATAGTAACCCAAGGTAAATGGGAATTTGGAGATAGGGGGCGGATTGCAACAGATTGGAGAACCAATCACCGCGCGGGCCCTTGGAGGCATTTTCCTGGTTGGGAAGGAGCCTCTTAATTAAAGGTAAGAAAATCGTTCCTCCGAGTGCTACTAAAGAGCCAAGCATCATCCAGGTACTGCGAAACTTTTTCATAATGTAACCGCCAAAACTATCCTCATTCAACGGTTCTTCTCTGGCCTTTCCCAGGATGGATTCTTGCAAGCTGCGGGTCAGATTAGGCGGCTGAATGGGTTGATTGATGGCATCCACGTTGATGACAGAGGCCGTCACTGTCAAATTGGATGACAATCGCTGCAAAAGGCCATTCAAGCCACCGGCAGCGTATTCGGTCAACGTGCGATCCCATTCCCGATTGACCCATTCGCCCAGCTCCTTCTGACAGAATTGAAAGGCAATCAGGTCAATATTCTCTGAGGCACTTTTCTCCGCAGGTTTCAGCAACACCTGCTTGATTCCTTTTTTGACCACGACGGCGGGAACCAATTCGTCAGTGAATTGTTTGATCTTGCCTTGAATACCACGCTTGGCGTGCGGATCAAGGATAGAGGTTTTGGCTGAGTTCAAATCCACGCGAACCTGCCGGAAAAAGAGGTCTTTGTCTTCTTTGGCTTTCGTCAGCAAGCCGCGCATCCGTTCGCGTAACTCATCCACCCCGATGCCATTCAGCATTTGATTTTCGCGCTCAAATTGCAGGCGCAGCGTTTCTTCCTGTGTGATCAGGACACCATCAATGCGCGCCACTTGTGCATTGAGTTGCAGCGTTAGACGGTTGACCAAAATGTCTTCTACTTTTCTGGCAGAGAAGGCAACCATATCGCTGCTCATCTTGCCCAGTACGGTTTGCCATTCTGTCGGGAACTCTTCTGCGTTGCCAGGGATCGTGGCGTCCGCTGGAAGCGGGAGCGGGATAATCTCCAGCGGGACTTTGAGAGGTTGTGCCAGCGCCTGTAATTTCTGACTGATTCCGGCGAGGACAGGTTCGCCCAAAACCACCAGATGAAGCTTACTCAAACCCGCTTTGCTTTTACCGATCAGGTCTTGCGTGACCGGGGAATCAAGTTGCGCGGGGCCGACAATGGCCATCAGCGCATCACAACTGTTGGCCCGCTGATAAAGCTGTTCGAGTGCCGTGTGATCCACAGGATTGTACTCGAAGACAAAGACCGCGCGATTACTTTCGGGCGTCGCTCCGCCCAGGATAATTTGATCCCCGGAGTCGAGCGTCTGACAACCAAAAATGCGCTGCCCATTCACAAAGGTTCCGTTGGTGCTGTTGTTATCGCAAACCTGCCATTCGGTCGGTGCGCCTTTTTTATTCGGGGACTCGACGCGCTTGAAACTCGCATGGCTGCCGCTGACCATATTAATTCGATCTGTCACCAACAGCGTCGCGCGTCCAGGATCACGTCCGACAATGATTGGCACATCGGGCGAGAGTTGATAGTTCGAGACGCCTTTTGCACTGGCTTCGGGATTTTGGAGCAGGATCGTTGGCGGTGTCTCAATCTGAGAATCTGCCAGTTGCCAAGGGGAATCTTCCACTTGGGTGACGAAGCTTTCAGCCAGAGCCGTCTGCTGACTGAAATATTGCCCCAGTAGCGAGGCCCAATTATCCTGCGCCGCAATCAAATGAATGGTCAGCTTTCCTCGATTGAGAGTGTCTGCCAACAAGGGCAATTCATCTCGTACTTCTTTGAGTACTGGATGCGCCGCGCCTTTACTGATGATGTAATCCTGAAGTTGTGTAATTCGTTGTCCGAGTTTTTCTGATTTATAGGACATGGTACTTGGTTGGAATAGGTTCCGTAATGAACCGAAGTTCGTTGTAACGTCACGGCTACGTTATTTCTGGCATGCACGATCAGCGAAGGCACGAGCTTCTCCATTGGCTGGAGCATCGTCAGTACAGTGCGCCAACGTCAAACTTGCTGCCACAACTGACAGGAGAATTGCTGCTCTCAAGGTTATTCGTATAAAACCTGCGTTCATTGATATCGGTGCCATGATCATTTGCTAGATGGATTGAGAGTGAGATTACTTTACTGTAACGTGAATCGTTAAACTCCTGCTGTAATCCCTTTCACCTCCAGCATCCTGGCTGAAAGTCACATCCACTTGACCTCTCTGTATTGCCTTAAATATATGGGTTGTTTTAGAAGACCCTCCGACCCTTCGGGGATCTCTCGGTATGGGCGGACTATTAGGATGTTCAATACTATGTTCCAGATAAGGGGCACCCGAATTTATAATTTTCCACCAAATCCCCGCACTAGCTGAAGATACTAAATCCACACTAAAAGATTCCCCCAGGTTTATGGACCTTTCTTGCACCTTTACATAAGATAGTCCCAGTGCACCACTCGCAGCGTATGCTCTTCGGCGGTTTATGGATATTTCTTGCACCTTTACAAGAGATAGTAGATCAGAATAGGTTTTATCAGCGTATTTTTTGGCTTTAGTAATCGCATTCGGTGTCTTCGCATCCACTTTAAAGGCCATCTTCTCAAAGCCTCTTAAGCCTTTTACAACCAGCCACCGGTGCAAAACATTGGCAGAGTGGGCCTCGTCGGTCTCATCCAGCCGCAAAATCACCGCGAATGGTTTGCCGTTGGCGACACGCCATTCCACGCGCCGTCCACTTCGTTCAAAGCCGGTCTTTTGCCGAAATTCAAAGGCGAGTTCAGTCCCTTCAGTGGAATAAGGCAGGGGAAGGATGGAAATATACGAAAAACAACAGCCATTGTTGTTTACCTTAATTCTATTGGCCCCAACGCCTTGACAGAGATAGATGCTGGATTCATCCAACCCCCGTCCTTGTGGGCGGCAGGCTTTCAGATCAAGCGTGGTATACACGCTGGAAAACTCCGGCGACGACTTTGCCGGAGTCGTTGCTTGTGCACAGGTAAAGCTACTCAGCGATAACAAGAGTGCAAAATAAAGTAACCTGCATGGGGTCATGGTTTTCTCCTATTTAGAAAATCAGTCGTTGTTAGTCAAATTGGATGGCTTGCTGTTCTTCGTGATTGCGTCCTGGGCCAATCGTGATGCGCTTTGGCTCAACGGTGATTTTGCCATCGTAACGGTCGCCGAGACGGATTTGCCCGGCGTCCATGATCAGGATTCGCTCCGCCATGCCTTCATCTGTAATGTATTGCTGCGTGACGAAATTGACCAGTATCAGCACCATAAAAACGCCGGTCCCGCCACCGCTGTAATAAGTTCGCAAAACGTGCGTGCCATTGGCCAATCGTCCGAGGTAGGAATATCCGATGGACTCTTGTCCCAAAGGGGTTATCTCACCGAAGTTGGCCTGGATGCCTTTTCTGATGTCGGTCCCTTCGCTCTTGATTTCGTACTGCTCATCGGTCGCTTTTTCGAGCAACACTGCTCCTGCCGGAAGGACATCTCCGCTCAGATCATTGAGGGCAAAATCTTTGAGCACACCGGGGGAAATCGGTTTGCCCTGATAGGTAAAATGTTCGTTGGCTTCCTGTAGTTGCTTTTGTATCTCGCCCGCATTCGCCGCGAGGGGAGAGGCAGTGGGAAGCGGCGACTCACTGGTCTTCGTAGTCGGCTTCGCCGCGTTGCTGGTCGGAGCTTGGCGGCAGGCCATGAACAAAGCAGCGAGCGTGATGATAAGCAGCATGCCCAGCCACGAGCGGGTCAGCGTTATAAGGGATCGGTTACGCATGGGAATTCTACTCTCCTGTTTCAGCGGGGCGGCGGCGACCTTGGCGGAACTACCACCACCCGGCGAGGCGGCCAATTCCGTAAATGGGATTCAAAACACACGCCGCGATTTCCAGGTCTCGATTCAATTTTAGCATTGCTTCATCGGCCTCGTCGGCCCCAGGAAGAACCTCATTATTTTTGCAAGTCACTAACCCCTTTGCCCCTTCCTTGGTTTTATCAATTGCTTCCTTATTGGCATCTTTCACTGCCTGCGACGAATCTTTCGCACTTTTCTCCACCTCTTCGGCCACGGCGCGGAAGCGGGTTTCCACTTTCTCTGTCACCTGTTGTAGATGTTCCATCAGTTTTTGGCTGTGGTTCTTGATCTCCGGGACAAACGCTTGTACGAGGTCGGTTCGCAGCGCCTCACTGCGGGCCGTCGCCTCGGTGCGGGCTTGTTCGTACGCGTTGCGTACATCGTTTTGCAGGAACGCTTCGGCCTCGGTCACCGCTTCGCTCAGCGACTTTTGACTTTCGGCCAATTCCTGCGTGGCTTCCTGAAACGCCTTTTCTGCCTCATCAAATAGCGTCGCCATCTCTGCATCAATGTCCGCATACTCGGCACGCAGGCTGGCAAAGGCTTCCTTGAGGCTACCCGCTTCCTGCTCCAATTCCGTTTTCGTCGTGGTCAGTTGCTCGCCCACTTGTTCGAGTTGTGCGCCCATTGCGCCCGTGGCTGTCCCCAGTTCTTCCTGATGACCACTGAGTTTTTCCTGCCATTCATCGCATTGCGACAATAACGCGGTGAGTTGTTCGGGTGTTTGTTCCTGCCACTGCCCCAGCCACTCTTTGGTCGCAGTGAGCGTGGGTTCAAGCTGCTCAATACCGGTAGACAGTTCTTCAAATCGGGTAGCAATCGGGGATAAGGTTTCCATTGCGGTAGACATTGTTGTTTCCTTTCCTAAAAGTTAGTAAGCCTAACCAACGTTCCTCTTTGCGGCGGCGAGGCCAGCGTTTTACAGTTGATTGCGCAGGTTATCCAGTTTCTGGCGGTTTTCTCGAATCTGATTGCGAATCTCTGCGGAGTTTCCGGCATGGTCGCGGAGCTTGGCTTCCAGGTCATCCAAACGAGCTTGAATTTCCTGCATCGCTGCCTCTACCTCTGGCCTCACATTCTCGTTCACCTCTGTTTCCAGTTCCTTTGTCAACTCATCGCCTTCTGCCTGGACCTGACCCGCAGTGTCCGTCAGGGCTTGGTCGAGTTGTTGCGGCTGTTCCTGAAGATTTGACAACGTCGTATCGGCCTGCGCCTGATTCTCGGTGCGCACTCCCTGTAGGGCTTGAATGGATTCGGCGATCTCACGCTCGACCTCGCCTCGCATTTCTTCCAGTTGTTGCAGATTTTCGTCCGTGTAGGTTTTGAATTGTTCCATCACCGACTGAAGTCGCCCTAAATCAGTTTCCATTTGGGCGGAAGTGGACTGCACGGCTTCGGCCAATTGCTGTTGCGCGGCTTGATAGCGGTTGTGACCGTCCTCCAGCTTGCCGCCGAACCCGGCCATCACAGCTTGCGTTTCCTGCAAATCGGTGGCGAGTCCCTGCTGAATCTGGGCCAGCCCTTCCTGCCATTGCGCGGCTGTCTGCGTTAACGTTTCCAGCTTTGTGTGCAACGTTTCCTGTTGTGTCTGGGCTTGCTGCGTGAAGCCGTTGAGCGCCGTGGTCGTGGTTTCAACCTTTTCCTTGAGCTGTTCCTGTTGTGTGGTCAGCGACGCCAGCACCTGTTGGCTGTGTCCGTTCAACTCTTCATAATGCTGGCTCAGCTCGGTCAGTTTTGCGGGGAGTGCGGTCGCATAGCCGTTCAACTGTTCGATCACAGGGATTAGTTCTTCACTCATATTGTTTTTCCTCGGGTGTTACAATTTTGCCTATGGTCGCGCGCTGCTCTACCAGCCATCATTCTCATCCTCGGGCGATTCCCGCTCCTCGTTTGCGCGCGCTTCCTGCTCTTCTTTCTCGCGTGCTTCGCGCTCGGACTTTTCCTGCTGTTCTCGCATATAGTCTTTGGTCCCAGCCGTGCTGTCGGCCATGGCGGAGGCTTCATCGTGATGACGTGACACCTCATCCGAAGCGGGATCCAACCCGTTCCTATGTACGCTGTCTACTTTGCTACTCAGATTGCTGCTGTGGTCTTCTCCATGACTGGCCGCGCCGTCGAGCGCGTCAGCCGTGCGATGCCTGATATTTTCTCCAACATCAGTAACCGTCTGCCCAAATGTGCTAATGAGCTTGGTGACTTCGGTCTGCAACAATTGCAGCGTGTCGTCCATGCGCCCGGTTAACTCTTCATTGACGAACGCATCCAGCCCCTGCATTTCGTCGCTCAGACTGGTTAGTCCTGTCCCCTCCACATGTTCTGCGGCCTGGCTTAACTGTTGCCCGATGGCTTCCTGCGTTTGCGTCACCATTCCGCCTAGCGCCGTGAACACTTCGCTGAGTTGTACGACGACCGTTTGCCGCTCGTTGTGCTGAGCCTCAGCCACGGCGAGCGATTCCACTACCGTAGCGAGCAAGGTCTCGTGGCCTTGCTGTTCCGCGCCGCCTGCCTCTTCGAGTTTTTGCTTTTCCTGTGTGCTGGTTTCCTGAAGCGTTTGGCTGGATTCGTCCACTTTGGGCGACTGCTCCGTGAGTTGCTGGTTCACCTGTTCGCTAATGAGCTGAGTGAACTGTGTCAATCCTTCGCCCAGGCTGGTGTGGGCCTGTTGCCAGGTTTCCTCGTGCTGGGTGAGCGTGGTGCCAAAGGCTTCCATCTGTTCGGCTGCCTGCTGAAAGGCTTCTGTCCAACTTGCTTCGCCCTGCTCCAGCGTGCTGAGCTGTTCGCCTAACCCACCTTTGAATTCCGCGAGGCTCGCCAGCACTTGCTCCAGTTGCTCGAAGTCGTCGTTGAGCAACTGGGCGCGTTCCTCGCGCGTGGCGATTTCCTCCGTCAGTTCGGTGATCGCGGCGGAAATTTCTTCTTGGCGGTGTTCCAACGTTTCAAGCTGGCTATGATCGTGCGTCGTTGCCGCTGCGGCAGTGGTGGTATCGTGTTCTTCTTGTGGCATCGCATTAACTCCTTAGTATGGATCGGTTGGGTTGGCGGCTTACGTTGTGAGTGACCGCAACTCATCGTCTGACTGTTGGTATTTACTGGCGGCTCCCTGCGATTCGTTAGCTAAGTTAGCAATCGAATCGCGGATTCCCGACATAGCCGAAAGGCTTTGTTCTCCCAGTCCGTCCAGCGTGTGTTTATAGTTCTCGCTGCGTTCCTTCAAGTGTGTCACAAGGTTTTCGCGGAACTGCTCACCCATCTGCGCGAGTTGTTCATCTGTTACTTTGCCAATGGCCTCTTCTAATTCGTCCAGCCTCCGAGTGGCGTCGCCCGCCTTTTGGTCGAACGTGGTAAGAAACGTTTGCAGCTTTCCTTTGAGTTGCTCGCTGAATGCATCCGACTTGGCGTTCACCGTTTGCGTTTGTTGTTGCAGATTGGCTTTGGCCTGTTCGACGGCTTGATGGTAGGTTTCCGCTTGTTGCTGTACGATGTCGTTTTCCTGCTTCACTGCCTCGGTAAGCGCAGTCAGTCGTTGTTTGATTTCCTCGAACTGCTGACGCGCTGCCTCGCGTCGAGCCTGCGATTCCTGCTTCAGTTGCTCGTGCTGCTCGGTCAAGGCAGCGAAATCGGTCTTGGCTTGTTCCTGTGCGGCGGTAATTCGCTCGGCTAATTCCTGCGCCGCTGTTTTGCCTGCTTCCAACCCTTCGGTGATCGTCCCCCACTGTTCGTCAAACTGCGTGGTGGCTTCGGTGAGATGCTGTCCGAGCGTTTCAAACTGCTGCGCACTCGTCTCCGTAAAGGCATCAAGCTTATGGTGCAAGTCCTCGTCGAGTTGCTGCATCGTTGCCACCTTTTCGCTGGCTTTGGTGGCCAGTTCTTCCAGCTCGGCGACGACCGCTACGACGGACTGTTGATGCTCCTCGGTTTTGTGTTCCTGTTCTTCGATCTGGTGTTGTAAGACTTCCGCTTTGGCGGCCAGTTCCTGGCGCTCGTGTTCCTGCTCGCGGATTTCGGACTGGAGCTGCTCGCGCGGTTCTTCGATAGCGTGATCGTGTGCCTCTTGTGCAGTATCGTGTGCCGGATGTGTTGAATGATGCGCTGCATCATCAGGTACCACCGGATTAGCGGCGTGAGCGCTCGCATCTGCGGCACTTCCCGCCTTCATCTGATCCACCTCTTCCTGCCTTTTGTTCATCTGGTCAATTAACTCTTGCGCTGGGTCCTTCGTGAAGGCGGCGGCGGCCAGTACGGAATCCGCCTGGGTCTGTGCGCCAGCCTCTTGTGTTTTCTTGCTACCCTTTTCAGCAGTTTCGGTCTCACTACTTCCCTTTCGTCTACTTACGCTTCGGTCATCTTTATCTGCGGCCATATAGTCTCCTTTTGTTTGCGATTTTGCGGGCAGATCCACTATCTGAAGAGTTACTGCACGATGATAGCGGCAATAGCACCGCTCTGCTGATTAGCATGTCCGGCGATATTTGGTTTGCACTCGTAATCCAAGCTGAAGGCATTAGTGATGAAATATGTGCCTTTTGTCTTCGGCGCAGTGAAAACATGCTGCCCCTCACCTTTCTTGTTTGTTCCAGGGGGGATCGAGCTAGAGTAGAGGCATTTTGCAAACCCTTCTGGCGTAGGCCCTATACCAAAATAAGCTTGGACGATACAGCCCGGGCAATAAACATTGTTTCCCACGACCTTGATCTCCCATGTGAAAGCGATTCTGATCTGGGTCTCTGGAGCGACTCTGATCACATTGCCAGAATCGTTCAGTGAGATGTTCGAGTACATCAGGTTTCTCCCTTCCCAGACAGCAGTCACAGCCTTTTCGATAGTCACGGCAGGCGACGGTTGAGGTGGTGTCGGTTTGGCTTGTTCCTGGCTAACCATCTTTCCGCCAACGCTTGCCGCCAGGCGAAAACCATAACGACTGCTTTGCGTGAAGACGAGGCGAGCTGACCAGCCGACTTTCGGAAAACCACGTATGCCCAAAATTGGATTTCCCCTCCAGCTATTACCTCGTCCCACCCGTGCTCTTCCAACCTCTGGCCCTGACGGATCACGCAGCGGCGATTGGCTGAAGTATCCCGGGTCATAGTAATCCTCGCAAAACTCCCCAACATTCCCCAGCATGTCATACAAGCCCCAGGCGTTGCCCTTCTTGCGCCCCACCGGATGTGGCTGATTGCCATTCTCTTCCAGGCGCTTATCAAGATTGGCTCGATCTGACTGTATGATTTCGTTAATAGTTATCGGCTGTTTCCCCGAGTTGTTGCCATACCAGGCTACCTCGTCCAGGTTCCCCGCAAAGTCTCCGCTGCTACCTGCCCGCGCGGCATATTCCCATTCGGCTTCGGTTGGTAAGCGATACACATTGCCGTCCCGGCGCACATTGAGCCTGGCGATAAACTCCTTTGCCTCATCCCACGACACCGTCTCCACCGGCAGATTGTCGCCTTTGAACTTCGCGGGGTCAGGATTCAAATCCAGATTTACTTTTGGCAGTGCTGCTACGGCGCGCCATTGTGCCTGTGTCACCTCATACTTCCCCAGATAAAACTCGCGCGTAATCTCTACCTCATGCACAGGCTTGGCGGTGTCTTCCGTACTGTCGGACCCCATCTGGAAGCGGCCCGGCGGGATCGCAATCATCCGAATGCCCGCAAAGACTTCAATTTCCTTCCCCGCCCTTGACGTCGGGGTGGGTGTGGGTGTTGGCGTAGGAGTTGGTTTGGGTGTGGGTTTCGGGGTACAAGCCTCGCCGCGACAATTCTTGCCAATCGCCCCAATGAGCATGTCATTCGCCCCGGCGCGCCGCAATGTCAGTTCCTTCTCCGGCGTGAGCAGAAAATCCACGCCCCGCACCTGCACGGTTTTGGCGATAGTATTCAGGAATGTTTCATTGCTTTTCGCCTTCTCCAGTCCCGTCAACAGCGCCTCCATCGCCCACGGCGTATCCTGCGCCCTTGTCGGCTCCCGCGCCCACAGGCTTACGAGGATCAGCGCCAGGCTCCCAACCAACGTAATCAATAGCCAGTTTTTGCGAATGGTTCTAGTGTTCTTCATAGACTGTCTCTGCTCCCCCGCTACATTTCGAAGGTCGGGCTAATGCCAGCCTTCCTAAGGTGCTACTTTGATAGACATAACCTTAAAATGCTCCGGCCCCCTTCGTCTCCTGATAAGCTAGTGTTTTCCTTTGGCGCTCACCGCGAGCTTACCAAGTTCTTCATCCCCCCACTCGTTCCTATTGGGTTTCAGGCACTGTGTAGAAATGCAATCAGTTATCTCTTTCCGCGATTAGCGGGCACAGAACGAGAAAATATATTGTTGATAGAAAAAATCTTGATTTGGACTTTTTCTAAGTCCCTTTTGTCTTCCTGTACGCCTGTGATCCATATCTCGCCACGCGGCATGGCTACACCTCTAGAATTAGCCCAAAGGTCTTCCACCTGGGTTTGCAGAATAACCTTCTTAAACTCCTTATCAAATACCATATCGTATGCTGCGATAAATTCGGCCCTGTTCTTTAACGTGACTAATGGTCCGGTTACCAATTTAACTTTGATAGGAACTGCAATCATAGATGCGATCTTTTCCTTATCATCTTTGGCGATAGCCGTCTTGAAAGAGAGAAAGAACAGTTCGACCTCACGATCACCTAAGTCAGCAGCGGAGAATTTCCCACTATTTTCTCTACGATCCTGGGCCAAAGGCGTCACCGGTTTTGGCGTGGGGGTTGGTATAAGTGGTTTAGACTTTGGAGTACAAGCCGCGCCGCGACAATTCCTGCGAATCGCCTCAATGAGCGCATCATTCGCTCCAGCACGCCGCAATGTCAGTTCGTTTTCGGGTGTTAACCGAAAATCCACACCGCGCACCTGCACGGTTTTGGCGATAGTATTCAGGAATGTTTCATTGCCTTTCGCCTTCTCCAGTCCCGTTAACAGCGCCTCGATAGACCACGGCGAATCCTGCGCGCGCGCACTCTCTCTCTCTCCGAGTCCGACCAGAAACAGGGCCAGGCTCGCCGCCAGCAGGCCCCGTAGCCATCGCGGTTGCATTGTTCTTCTGCTTTTCATACGCTTCCTTTTTGGGTGATCTCCGCAGGATCCGGGCGGCGATATAGTAATATAGCTTCAGGATGATCCAGCCTTGATGGTTTTTACGCCCTCAGCCTCTCGCTAACCATTGGCGACAACACCTCACATGCCATCTATACCTGAACAGCAATCTTTCTGGTCTTGTCGTTTTTTTCATTATCCGCCAAAACCAATAACTTACTACTTGACGATCACGTTCATCTTAAAAGTTCCCTTCCAAGGTCCGACTTTATTACATTCCCACACCTCAATTTTGTAATCTCCCGCCACTGTTGGCGAAATATCGGCGTTGCCATTACACCCCATACCGGGATCATTCAGATCTTCGCCTCGCGGCGAGGTGACACCCACGGTAATGGCGTGGACACCTTCAGTAACGCCTTGAGCGTTGCTCACTATTTTTAAAGTTTGACCAGCGCGCAAGCGCAGCAGATAAGTTTGCGAATCTTTGCGACCATTCAAAGTTCCGGTGACTTCAACTTGGGTGGCCCCAATCGGGAATTTAATCCGTTTAGGTGTTGGTTTACAAGCGGCCCCGCGACAGTTCTTCTCAATCTCTTCCAGCAGCTTGGGACTGGCTTGAGCATCCGTCAAGAGCTTTTTTTTCTCCTCGGTTAGCACAAAATCCACCCCCCGCAATCGCACGGTATTGATGAGATCATCCAGTCTCATTTTATCGCCTTTCGCTAGCTTCAGCCCTGTTAACAGGGACTCAATGGACCAGGGTGAATCCTGCGCACGCACCTGCTCACGTGTGCCGAGTCCGGCCAGGAGCGGCACCAGGCTCGCCGCCAGCAGGCACAATATCCATCGCTGTCGGATTGTTCTTGTTGTCTTCATAAGATTTTTTACCTGCCGACCCGCGCTGGTCATGGATAACGCCCCTGCCTGATAGCTTGCCGTGCAATAGCCTTCTTTGGTATCGGTCAGGGCTGAATATTCCAACGGGGTTTCAGCTTTTTCCTTACGAGAAGGTACGACGCGCCTACAGGTACTGGCAGCTCTTTTTTGCTCGCAGCTTTGATTTTCGTTGCAGGCGCGCCGTGCCTTTCGTATTCAGCCACACTCTTATCCTCTTCTCGTTTTGGTTGAGGCAGCAATCGTCCGATGCCACCCCAACCACGCTGAGCGATTCTCAGGCTACTGCTTATCCTTCTGCTGATTCTTTAATTCGGCGGCAGATTCTTTTTTCCTCGCCTTCAAGGTTGATTTTGGAATGACACTCGCGTTGTTCCCAATCTTGTTTACCGTGCCGCCCATTGAGTCGGCCTTTTTTTCTAAGTCTTTCCTTTTCTCAGGAATACGCTGTATTCGTTCCTCTCTCGCCATGCGATTACGTGTGATTGACGTTGTGGAAGACGTCGTGCTGGACGAACTGAAAGTAGACGATTCGGTGTTGCCTCGTTTGGGGGACGGTGTGTTGGTGTTGGACATCGTGCTATTGCCGCCGCCACTTGTGGTTGTCCCTAGAGCCTGCGGAGCACTATTCTTCGTCACCCGAATAGGAGCGTGCCTTGGAAGCTGTTGATGAGTTTGGGACGTGGTCGTAGTCGTTGAGGATGTCGTGCTGCTACCACCACCACTATTCGCTGGCGAATCAGCCGTAATATTTTTGAAGGCTTCCGGTGACGTTTTATTGGGGGCTGCGTGATTCGTAGTCGGTTTTCCTGGCAAGGAGTCGTAATTTATCTTACCTTTAGAATTTGTCCTTGAACGAGCCGGAGACGTAGAAGGTGTTTTGGGAGCGCCTTTGACTCCGCCACAAGCAGCACCATCCAGCAAGAACAAGTGTATGGAGGTGGGGTGCACACTCTCAACGTTGGTCAGGCCGCTGCTTGGGCTGTCCGCCTCCCACTTACCTGATGGGGGTGGATTCACGGCCCAACTCGCGACGGTGAGACTGAACAAAACAACAATAGTCAGAAATAAAATCAATGTTTTCATATTTTTCCTTTGCATTCAGGGATGGGTCGGCAGTGCCGATCTTTGGCGCTGCTGACTTAAGATTTTTGGAGCAAGAATGTATATAGCTGGTTTCCGGTTCAATCGCTCAATTGAGCCAACCAACTTGATCACAGCTACTTCGGTTGTCGCTTTAGGAATAGTGTTTTTTGTTCGGTTGCTTTGGCGTGCGCACCATTCGCAATCTTCCTCGCAGAAGCCGCTACGCTCGGATGTGCCGAATCCTTTCTATTTCGCACCTCGGACCAGACTGTGACAGGGGTAGTAGTTGGTTTCACGACACCACTGTTACTTTGTACGTGCGGTGCCGCAGGTCCTCTCTTATATCCAGGTCCTGACCTGAGATTCACTGGCCCTCCCTTACTGACGTCACCGGCGGAGGCGCTACGCTTCAGCGCCCCAGCCTTATTCGTTGTGGGCTTGTTCAGATTAGGCACGCTCTTGGACCTTGTCTGTGCCCAAGCCGCTGACAACAATCCGCTGCAAAGTATGCAACAAACCACGTATTTCACTGCTTTCATAGTTTCCTTCCTGATGATTGATGAATCCTCGCCAGCCCTGCTTCCCGGTACTGACTACTAAAATACCGGGTCAGTGCCTAAGTCGTTTGGTTGCGACAATCAAGGTTTCTCACGCAATGGCAGCCGACATTGGGAGGAGGGGAGTGCCAATCCTCGCCGCCGTCGAGGGTTAATTGATTTCTCACCTGGGACGCGTTCTATTTAAACCAGCCGTCATACCGGTTTGTTGATAGTTAGTGGCACCGGAACAGGAACCACCACCTTCAATGTTCACGGGTGCCAGCTCCCACTTGCCCTTGCGGCAATTGAAAACCACCTTACTCCACCCGATATAATCACAATGCGCCTCATGCCCTTTCCAGTATCCGCCCGCTTCCCATGAATAGGTCTCTCCCTCGTCACGCGCGGGTAAACTAAGGTCAACATAGGCATGGGTCACGTCATAGGATTTCTCTAAACGATAGGTTTTCGCCGGACAGGTTTGGGGTTGTTGCGATTGCGTAGCTGCTGTTCCTCCCGCTTGTTTCGGTCGCGGGGCAAAGGTCGTCTGTGTGCTCAGGAACTGCGCGAGATTGGCATTAGCATCCGCCAGTGTTTTGGCAATGGCTTGTTTGAGACCTTCACGAACGCGCGTGAGAATTTCGGGGTCGTCAAAAAAGGGCGGCGTCAGCAATTCATCCAAGGGCCGCAGATCAAGGCGGATTGGTGTGACTTCGTCGAGGTTGGCACAACTTAATCCGTCTACGCCTCCCGTCGCGCCAACGCTAAACGACTTCGTTATCTCCAACTCCGTTGAATTTCCGCTACCGTTTTTCGTGTCCCTGCCATATTTACCCGAAAGTTCTCCGCCTCCTCGCGCAAAAGTCCCATCAACTGCAGCCTTAATACTAGCCTGAATTTCTTGGGTACTCTGTTTTGACTCACTGACGGATTTTTCGGTGATTGAGATGTCCTTAACGCCTTTCGCGCCGTAGACGACGCCGTGAGGATAATGTGTTCCCCAACTCTCGACGAATTGGCTATAACTCCCCGAACGCTTGAGGGATTCGACGGCTTGGCGGAATTGGTCGCTGAGCGTCGCATTGGCCTTGTCAAGCACGAGATCATATTTGCGGCATTCTGCGACCTGAAATCGGTGCAACCGACGTTCGCTTTGCATCTTCGTCAGCGCGTTTTTGAATTCCGTGTTGAGCGAGAAGCCACCACCAACGCAGACCCCGACACAACTACCCTGGGATTTTATCCCAACCTCGGCATTGGCGCTGACGCCAATGCCAAAGGTCATGGCATTGTAATAATCGCTCGTATTCGAGTAGCTCTTTGCCTCCGTGGTTGTCCAACTACCAGACGTAGCTCGATACTTCAATCCCCGTGGAATCATCAGCGGTGGTTCCAGGTCATAATCAAGCGAATCTGGTTTGAAATGCATAAAGAGCTTGCGCTGTGTACCGGTGTCTCGGTAATCCCAGGGGTTGATCCTGGGCAGATGATACCCGCGCTCACTGAATTCAAGGTTGCTGGGAATGGCTCCTTTGAAGCCCTCGTTCATCTTCTGGGTGTTCTTCGCCTGCTTTTCCGCGCGCCGATAGAGGGTTTGCCCGATCTGCAACCGCCCATTATCAATCAGCTTGAGGGCGAGCGTTCCGGCACTGTATTGATTGCGCCCGCTGGTCTGAAGCGTGCGCACCACCAATTTGCCGCTGGCTGGATCGTCCAACAGCAGCACCGGCACTTTGTTGCCGCCCGTCGCCGCAGGCTTTCCCGCCACAGCCGTAGCACTTGGTGTTGGAGACGCTCCTCCCAAGCGAACCAGCGCATGGTTTTCTGGGAGCAGGCGAATCGTCACCAACTGAGCGGGTTTATAAATGAAATCCTTGGCCGTGCCGCTTTGCCCCAGCGCTACGCCAACCTCAGCGTCATCCTTCCTCCAAATCCCTCCGATGCTGAAAGAAGCAGTCAGCATATTGAAGCGGGCCGCCGCGCCAGTCCCGCCCAAATAGCCCACTAAGTTGCTGGCTTCCGCCTGTCCCTCCATCCCACTGGACGGCGTGTCTTTCAAGCGTCGCAGCACCTCTGCCGACAGTCTCGTTTTCCAGATTCGCACGCCGCCAATTCTACCGACAAAGGGAGCCGGGCCAATCGTCATGGGCAGCACAACGCCTTCGCCCGGATTGCCATAACTGACCGGACGAACACCTTTGGTGCGTCCATCAATGAATAACTCGGTGCCGCGCTCGTTGGTTGCCAGTGCCACGTGATGCAAAGCTCCATCGGCGAAATTGAAGGGCCATTCTTCCTGTCCCTCACCATTCCATAACCCAATCGTGTCTTTTCCAGGAGAGATGAAAATGCCCCAGGCGTTCTTGCTGGTGCTGCCGAGTTTCACCACCATGAGCGGCTGATCCTGGGCTACTTTGGCGGAGTCCCATTGTGTGGCCACCCAGAAATCAATGGTGCCTTGTGTACCCGTCATCAGGCGCTCATCCGCCAGCACATTGACGCCCTGACCGCGTGTGCCACGCAACTCCAACAAGGCTGTCCCCGGCGGTAACTGCGCGCTTCCGGCCACAGGCTGTGGGGCCCCTGGCCGCTGTGTCGGCGTCGCTGGCCGCTGGCTGGGAGTCGCAGGCGTTGTGACAGTGCCGGTCTTCTGGCCGGGCGCTGTGGGAGTCGGTTTGGTGGGGGTTGGCTTGACCGGTGTTTGTGGATAACCGACAGATACTGCCACAACGAGGACTGTCAGACTGACGAGAAGAATGAAAGTTTTCATGTTCTACGCTCCTGAAGAAAATGTGATGCGATGGGGGGAAACAGCCGCTTTTCCCTAAATTTTCCTTGGGGCTGTGCGCCAGAAACGCCCTAAAGATCACTTACAAACGAGAAAATACGAAAGATGTCCACATTATTGCCTAACGAGAGTCAGGTGTAAATCGTGTGCCGTATTATCTGCCTGATGAACGACAATTAAAAATCGTATTGCGTATTGCCTCAAGTAAAAATGCTGCCGGAGGAACATTCCGAAGCGGCACGCTTCACCACGGCGAGCTCATCGCGTTTCATCCGCCCTTTCAGGACGCTTTGCGCATAAGCGCGCCAATCAATGGGGATGGCACGACGACCGATAACGAGCGAGACAACGCATAAATGTTGGTCGCCTTCGCTGGTCCAATCAATGGCGCAGCGCACGATTCCTTGTTTGGGCAGTTGGCGCAAGGCTTGTTGGCAGACACTCTCCGCCAGGGCTTTGGGAGCCAGTCGCGGATTATGCAACAAACGGGACAACCGTTTACACGCAGCTTCTTGATTGCCTTGCGTGCGAGCCAATTGCGATTGGTTCCCGGTTTGCTGGTCGAGGATGGCAGCCACGAAGGTGGTCAGCACTTTGCTTTGATGCGGATGTGCCCAAGGTAACATTTCTTTGCTATAGTCCGTGATGCGTGTCAGATCAGAGTTCTTTTCATAGCAGAAATAAACTCTCACAAGTTTGTTAACTTGTTCTGACACGCTCATTTAGTTAATGTGTCCATCCTTCAGGGCAGAAACCCATTCCTATGGAACTTTAGTGACTTAAGTTGGGGTTTTCCTTCTGGGCAAACCCCTGTGGACGTTTCTCCCTTTTGTGGAGTTCTACCCGGTGTTGTGATACTTTTAAAAGTGTCGTAATTCTCCAACTTCTCCTTTTATTGAGCCATTAATCTCTCATTGTTCAATCAACCAAAAGGGAACGCAAAAACCAGGGAGTTAGGGGAAACCCTTTCCGCTCAGCGACAGATTTTTCTTGGGGCAGCGATTGGATGAGGAGAACAACCTATCGTGAGAGTATAATCACACTGGTCATTTCATTGGTATTTTCGCAGTAACAAACAGGAGGGAGAAAACTCCGATGCCTCAGAATGTGACGCAACTACTGGTGGATTGGCGCAATGGCGATGAGGCCGCGCTGAATCAATTGATGCCGCTAGTGTATGACGAATTGCATCGCTTAGCCAAGCGCTATATGTCCCACGAGCGCCACAACCACACGCTCCAAGCCACGGCCTTAGTCAATGAAGCATATTTACGGTTGGCGGGTCAGGAACAAGTCGAGTGGCAGAACCGGGCGCATTTTTTCGGCATTGCCGCTCAGGTCATGCGGCATTTACTGGTGGATCACGCACGTTCGCGCCAGGTTGCTAAACGCGGTGGCGGCGCACAGCAGGTCACGCTTGACGAAGCCGCGATGGTGATGCCGGCAGCTTCCGTTGACGTCCTGGCCCTCAACGAAGCGCTCGATAAACTTGCCCGACTGGATGAACGAAAGGTGCGGATTGTCGAATTGCGTTATTTTGGGGGACTGAGCGCGGACGAAACCGCCGAAGTGCTGGGGCTGTCGGAAATCACCATCAAGCGCGAATGGCTAAAGGCCAAAGCCTGGCTCTATCAGGAAATGAACTATACTGCGTAAGGGCACAAATTGAGCTTTTCAGGTTGGCGATAACCACCCTTCTATCAGCGATTTCAGATATGGAATGTAGGCTTCAAAAGCTCAAATTGCTCCCTAGAGCAGATTGGGATTCAATATATGGTATAATAGTTGAATGAAACCATATTCAGAGGATTTAAGGCTGAGAGTCATTGAAACAATTCAAGCCAATGAGATAAGCCAAGCCGAAATTGCCAAACGTTTTGCCGTCAGTCTGCCGTTTGTCGAGAAATTGTGGCATCGTTTTCGGACAACAGGCGATTATCGGGCTAAAATTTGGGCTGTCAGGGGTGCCGAAAGACGCTTGAAAAATGATGAAACGTTGATTCGGGAGTTGGTCAAAAACCGGTCGGATGCAACGCTTGACGAGTTATGCGTGGTCGTCTCGGAAGCGACAAATAAGCCGCGAGTAACGACCGCAACAATGTGTGTCGAACTACAAAGATTGAAATTACGGCTCAAAAAAAGTCGCTCCACGCCAGCGAACAAGCAACCGAACGAGTCAAATTAATGCGGTCGGATTACCGAACAGCGATTGAAAAAGAGGTTGTTTCGCGGTTCAAGTTTTTAGATGAAGCAGGCAGTAACATAGCAATGACAAGGCTTTACGGGCGAGGTGAGAAAGGCGAACGGGTAATTGAAAGTGTGCCGCAAAACTACGGCGAAAATATTTCGATGTTGGCAAGTTTGTCATTTTCGGGCATTGAAGCTCCGATGACAATTAACGGAGCGGTTGACGGAATCGTTTTCAAAATCTATGTGAAAAAGGTTTTGTGTCCGACCTTAAAAGCAGGAGATATTGTCATGATGGACAATTTGTCAGTGCATAAAGTAAAAGGAATCCGAGAGTTGATTGAGGCCGTCGGAGCGAAATTGATCTACTTGCCGCCCTATTCGCCCGATTTGAATCCGATAGAAAAATGTTGGTCGAAAATCAAGACCGCGCTACGCAAAGCGAAAGCCAGAACAAGAGTCGAACTGGAACAAGCCTTAAAAGAAGCCTTGTTACTGATTACCGAAAAAGACGCTTTGGGCTGGTTCAAAAGCTGTGGATATGCCGTACACCAGACTTAAATCTACTCTAATGCGATAAACAATAATACAACATGGATCTCTTGGATTCGCTATGACCCCTGAACGCTGGCGCCTGATTGACAAGATTTTAGACCGTGTACTGGAGTGCGAGCCGCACGAACGAGCCGCACTGCTTGACGAATGTTGTGCGGGCGATGCGGAGTTACGGGGGGAAGTGGAAGCCCTGCTGGCTGCCCACGAACGCGCGCCCGGCTTCATTGAGAAACCACCGCTTACCGAGATGCAAGCAGTCTTAGCAGAAGAACCCGAGGGTATAAACTCTCCGCCAACACGGTCAGAAAGAATCGGCCTGACCTTCGGGCATTATCAAATCAAATCTTCGCCTGCTACGACCTTGCCCGCGCTCAGCCCCACCGTCAGCAATGTTACTGCCCCCGGACGCATCATCAGCACCTTTGGATATATGTCGCCGGAACAGGTGCGCGGCGAAGCGGTGGACACGCCGAGCGACATCTTTGCGTTTGGTTGTGTGCTCTATGAAATGCTCTTTGGGCAACGTCTGTTTACGCGCGCGACAACCGCGGAAACGATGGCGGCGATCCTGCGCGATGAGCCATTGTTGAGGGTCGGCAAAGAGGTTGCTGTGCCTGATGCCTTGCAACGGTTGTTGTTGCGCTGTCTGGCCCAACACCCGGCGGATCGTTATCAATCGGCGCGCGATCTGGCGTTTGACGTGCAAGCCATGCTGGCTGGCACTAAGGCTTCTTCTCCATCCCGGCTTCACGTGTCGAGGCGCAGCTTTGCTTTCATTGTTGTCACTTTGTTGTTAGGCATTGTGGCGTGGGTTGGGAGTGCGTGGTGGAAGCGCAACGACGCAATCAATTCGTTAGCGGTGTTGCCGCTGATGAGCGTGGCCCCAGACCCAGAGATAGATTCGCTGGCGGAAGGCGTTATCGAAGGTGTCATCACGCATCTTTCGCAAATCCCTGACCTGCGCGTCATGGCGCGCAGCACGGTCTTTCGCCTCAAGGCTCAGGCGATTGACCCGCAGCAAGCCGGGCAACAACTCAAGGTCAAAGCCGTATTGACACGGGGCGTATCGCTCGCAAAGGCGCTGCCGTCGTGATTAGCACAGAACTCGTAAATGTGGTAGATGGATCGTTACTCTGGGGCGAAAAGTATGTTCGCCCGTTGGCCGATTTGACTCCCTTGCAAACCGAGATTGCCGAACGCATCTCCGAGCACCTACACATCTCGATCAATAGCGACAATCGCGCTCGCTTACAAAAACGCAATACGAAAAACAGCGAGGCGTATCAGCTCTATTTGTACGGACGATATCAGCTCAACAAACGAAGCGACGAGGCAATCTTCAAAAGCATTGATTATTTTAAGCAGGCAATAGCGAAAGACCCGGATTACGCGCTGGCCTATGCTGGACTCGCGGATGCGTACTTTTTAGGTTCGGGCAACTCGGGGTTGCCGCGCAATGAAACGTTGCAAAGAGCGAAGGCCGCTGCCAGCAAAGCCGTCGAACTGGATGCCAATTCCTCCGAAGCCCACACGTCACTCGCAATGCTGCGACTCTTTTATGATTACGATTGGGTGCAAGCCGAACAGGGATTCAAGCGCGCCATCGAATGCAATCCAGGGTATGTGACCGCGCATCACTGGTACGGCATTTTGCATTTTGCGCAAGGGCGTTTCAGCGCGGCGCAACAGGAGTTGCAAATCGC
Source organism: Blastocatellia bacterium (assembly GCA_043775925.1). Taxonomy (GTDB): domain Bacteria; phylum Acidobacteriota; class Blastocatellia; order RBC074; family RBC074; genus JAFDVL01. Next base: position 23,514 of record JAYVRW010000226.1, on the reverse strand, counting down.
CAAAACACTTGACCCGTTGTCGTTACCATTGAACACTGAGATTGGCTACTGCCACTACCTTGCGCGCGAATACGATAAGGCCGTAACGCAATTACAGCAGACGCTGGAACTGGATGAAACTTAGGATGAAGCACGTAAGTGGTTGGCGGGCACTTATTTTCAGCAACACCGTGACGCCGAGGCGATTGCCGAATATCTCAAGATCGCAACGAGGAGCGGCGAAAAGCCAGAAACGATTGCCGCGCTTCGCACAGCGGCTACACAGGAAGGAATGCGCGGATATTGGAAACAGCGAATTGCCTTGCTCAGTACCCCCACGCGTATTCAATCGGTCTCGCCGTTTAGCCTGGCTTCGCTCAACGCTAATCTTGGTAATCGCGAAGAAGCGCTCGCGTGGCTCGAAAAAGCTTTTGCGGAGCGCATCAACGGCACGCGCAGTGTCACCGGATTGCTTTATCTCAAAGTTGACCCGCGCTTCGACCTGCTGCGCACAGATGTTCGCTTCCAGCAATTACTTCAGACTATGGGCCTTTCGTCACCTTGAAGAAAGCGATTTGCCGCGACCTGTTCCTGTCCTCTGTGACTAATCCTTAAACTCTCTTTCCCCGTCTCCAAGCAAGATCTGCGCTCCGTTTCTTCCTGAGCTTCATTGGCTCGAACACGAAAACAAGTGACGAACAAATAAAAATAATTTGGCAAGGGTGATACCACTTTTTATTCGATCTCGCTTACAGGGGTGAGCACAAATGGTGCTCTTCGATAAACCAAAAAATAAGCAGGAGAAGGAGAATTATTATGTCTACGAACAACACCATCAAAGCTTAGAAAAGAAAAGAAACCCGCAACCAGTTGAGCTTACGCTTGCCGCTCTTCATCAGTGTGCTGCTCTTCATCATCTGTTGCTGCAACATTTCATCCGTTTGGGCGCAAGCCCCCGCCAATGGGGACATCATTCCGGGCGAATATATCGTCGGCTTCAAAAAATCGGATCCACCGGCTACCCCCGACCAACACCCGCGCCTTAGCCGAATCGCTGGTCGTCACGTATGGCGGGCAGATGCTTTATGTGTACGAATATGCCGCGCCGGGCTTTGCCGCGAAGTTTTCAGCGCGTGCTGCGCAAGAATTGAAACTCGACCCTCGCGTGGATTACGTGGAGCCGAATCGAGTTATTCAACTTGACCCCGCCGTCAGTGCTAACGCCAAAATCCTCCCGGCGAATACCACACTCGCCGTTGATTCCTGGGGCTTGGATCGCGTTGATCAACGCAATCTACCCCTGGATGGAAAATACAATTACACCCTGAATGGCGCAGGCGTACGAATCTTTATCATTGACACCGGGATTCTCACCACACACGTGGATTTTGGCGGGCGTGCCATCAATGGTTACGACGCCGTTGATGGCACTTTCAATACTACGGCACCCACGTTGCGGGAACCGCAGGCGGCGCACAATATGGCGTAGCCAAAGGCGCGACACTGATCGCCGTGCGCGTGCTTGATTGTAATGGCGGGGGGTCTTACGCGGGCGTCATCGCAGGGGTGAATTATGTTACGCAACAAAAAAAACTCGCACCATGGATTCCGGCAGTGGCTAATATGAGTCTTGGTGGCCCAGCAGACCAATCGCTTGATGACGCAGTGAGGGATTCCATTGTCGCGGGCGTTACCTATACTATCGCTGCGGGCAACAAAGGTCTGGATGCCTGCAACTTTTCTCCCGCTCGCGTAGAAACAGCAATTACTGTAGGCGCGACAGCCGTCAATGACAAGCGGGCAAATTTCCCCACTTGGGCCTCCAATATCGGTAGTTGTGTCTCCCTTTTTGCCCCAGGCGCAGACATCACTTCGACTTGGAACAGCAGCACTACAGCGATTGCCTCGTTGAGCGGTACCTCTATGGCAACGCCGCACGTCGCTGGTGTCGCCGCCCTCTACCTGCAAAGCAATCCCACTGCCGCGCCTGCCGATGTGAAGAGCGTCATACTAGGGAAAGCCACGCTCGATGTCGTTACAGACATTGGCTTCAACTCACCCAACCTGTTGCTCTATTCTTTAATCCCGTACTACAAAAATTACAGCCTAAAGTATCAAGCAAACGTTGCCTTGCTATATTGGCTTAATCCAGTGTTCAGCACTATGGTAGCGGGGACGACGGGGGAGAACCGGCAAATGGAGGCGCTGAAAATCTACAAGCCGTCAGGCGTGAGTGTCAGTTATCGTGCCCACGTTGCCAATCTGGGCTGGATGCCTTGGACGACGGCTGGATATGGAGGGATTGCCGGAACAGTGGGGTATGGTCGGCAAATGGAAGCGGCTGAAATTAAGCTGATAAGTGCTCCATCACCGGATTGCAAAGTGCGCTACCGCGCCCACGTCGCAGACTTGGGGTGGCTGCCCTGGGTAGAAGACGGAAAGACGGCGGGCACCACTGGGCAGGCGCGCCGGATGGAAGCGATTCAGATGGTTTGTACTTGCCCATAAACTTTCGGTGCAAGCGAGGAACGGGAAAAGATCAGGACAATCACAGTCCTGATCTTTTTTTTCGCTACCAGCCTTCCTCGCCCTAAAAGAGACCGCGAGAGTGAGAGACCTTAGCAAAGGGCACTTACCAGCGCCGCTGAAAACGGCGTGATCCTATGACACTTCGAAAAGTGTCGGAAGCCATCCACCGTTCTCTCGGCTGAACCGTCAGGCTGTGACGGTTCGATGAAGCAAGCAGTAACAGGGCAGTGTTGCCAGCAAAACAGTCCATCCGCTCCGCCAGCGAAAAGCACAAGCAAGCGGCCACGCAATGATACCGATTTTCCCGCGTTCTCGCTTACGTGGGTGGAAACGAAAAAACTGGTGATTCGCAACCCATCATTTTTCGTTAACCGCGCAGCATTGGGCGATGGTATCGCAAGCGATGGCACGCCCGCCGCTGTCCCCTGCCTAATCAAATCCAAATCGCACAAGTTACGATTGAACCCAGCGCGCTGGTGGAAAATGCGGCGCAGGATAAAGGCTTTGGTGCGATGGGCGGCGGCCTTTTCATCCGTGGGGCGAATGAAACCAATATTCACGACACCACCATTACCCGCAACTCCTCACCAACATACGGGGACGGCCTTCTCTTTCAAGTCGTGCCGAAAATAAATCACGTCTCGCTGCGCAACCTGACGGTCGTAGATAATCAGGCGACTTTGGAAGGCGGCGGGATTTATTACGATTGTGGGTGTCTGCCGTTCTAGGCAACGACGTACGTGGAAATCCAAAACATCATCGTGACCAACAATGGCCTGTTGGCACCTAACCGAGATTTCGCGGGCAATGGGGTGATCAAATCGCGCGGCCATAATATCTACGGGACGTTTAGCAATTACTTCATTACTACACAGACTTTTATGCACCGATCTTGGCGAACCTGACCTATCACGACGACCACAAACCAGGCGACCAGTATTGGTGGCCAGAGATAGGCTGCTTAGCGCTTAACAATGGAGACCCGGCGCTTCTTCCACGCCCGATCAGGTAAGTGTCGGGCGCGGCCTCTTCAACGACATTGGGGCGATTGAAAGACCGTAAACCTTCCCCTTAGCCAATTCAATTAAAACGTCAGCTATCTCACTCTGAGATCAACCACTAAAGCAGAGCAGGCAACAGGGGTGCGGGTGCACGCCCAAAGCCGGAAAAAATCTACTTTCTGATGATACGGATTTCTTAGACATCTCGCTTACTAAGGTGAGCACGAGAAAAGGCTTCGACCCATTACTGAGTGCCGCGCAACGATGGGCGCGGACTTGGAGCGGCGGGGGCTTCGATCAACAATTTGATAAAACAGAAACTAAAGGAGAATTCTATGTCACAACATCTACGCAACAACAGTACCCTGGCAATCGCGCTTGCCATCCTGTCGCTACTGATTGGAGTAACGGCGCAAGCACAAGTAACCGCAGTCATCACAGCGGACAATGCCTATGGCTTCGGTTATGGCACAAACAAGGAGATTCTCGCAGGCCAATATTATGGTGGCATTGAGAATCTGACTTCTGTAGACATCACGAGTGCTAACACCGGCGCAGAAAAATATACAGTCTCCCCCGCGATCACTGACTATTTATACATCGTGGCTTGGAGTGACGTTTTTTATCATCAGGGCGTACTCGGACAATTCAAGAATGGCACCCTCCCGCCCATCTACACGGGGTCTGGCAATTGGGAGGTCTATGCGACGGGAGTCCATATCAATATTCTCCCAGCCAGTGTGTTCCCCAAAGGACCATCGCTTTTCCTGATTAACCAACAGATTGAGGCTGCCAATTGCTACTGTGGCGATAAGTATGCATCGAGCTGGGGGTGGCGTAAACTCAATAATAACGGCTTCAGCCTGGCTATTGGCGAGACGAATGCCAGCAGCGCAGGCAACTTCGCGCAAGTGGCGGGGATTGACAGCGCAGCGAAATGGATGTGGTTTAGATCCAAGCCAATATGATGCCTTCACCGAGAGCCCGCTAGGAGGCAATGGCCACAAGGAATTCCTGATCTTCCGCATCCCCGCCAAAGACATCGTGACGGCGGCTGAATTCAGGGCCACGACGGTCTGTCAAGGAACAGCCACCTCTTTCTCCGGCGTGACTTCGGGCGGGACGGTCAATTCCTGGCAATGGAATTTGGGCGATGGCACAACCGCGACGGATCAGAACCTGACCCACACCTATATGACCGCAGGCACCTACAACGTACAGTTATCAACGGCGGTACGGCCTGCATCACGAAGCCCGTGACGGTGAACCCGCTGCCTCCGGCGCTGGCGATCCACGGCCCCACGACGAAGTGCAACCTCAATACTTCGTATTCGGTGAAGGACATGGGCTTCACTTATAGCTGGTCAGTCTCCAACGGCACGATCACTTCCTCGACTACCGGCAGCAGCGTCAATGTCCTGTGGAAAACAACCGGGGCTAGTATTCTGACCGTGACGATCACATCGGCCAGCGGTTGCAGCACGACGAGTTCGATTCTGGTTACGCCCTGCACGAGTACGACGACTATCGCGCCCGCATCAACACCAGAAGGCAACTAACATAGCGCCTTAAGGAACAATGGCATCGAATTAAGGCACACGTAGTAGCGAATTCATCCGCTTAGTTCTGGGAGCAAATGAGTTTGCTACTACGCGCGGAGAGTATGGGGAATTATGTGTAAGTGAGAAACTGACCGAAAGGAAAAGACTCACAGATGAAAAGCAAAAACGAACTGATGGAGCTGACGAAATTTGATCCTGTGCTAGTGGATGAACGGCTGAAAGGGCGAACGACGGCGGGAGAGCTGACACATCGCATAGATGGCTCCTTTGATCTTGAGTTGCTCTACTCAAAAGTAGAGCGGTTAGGTTTTATGCTGTATCGGTAAATTGCGAAGCGCTTCCAATACTTCTCGATACTCACGGCTTCGCCGGTTGCGCTATCGGCGCAATTATCATGCGGAGATCGGTGGCAACTGTGCCATCTGTCCCGAACGCCGCCAATAGCGCATAATGATGCTTAATCCCTTGCGACAGTAAGGCCACGGGCTGCCCATTTTCTTTCGGCCATTCAATATTGCCAGTCATGGTGCGGGCAGGAATCAACCAATAATCGCCAGTGCGATAGAAATTTTGCAGACCGGCAGCGGCTGGCTGAAACTGAATTTGTACGCCATTTTCCAAAGTTTGCCATTTTTCATTTCCCTTAGGATCAGTTGCTGTCGGCAAAATGGCTTCTTCTACCAGGCTTTCCGCCTGATCCCACCGTCGTAAGTATGGATGTTTATCAGCATTCACTTTGAGGCTGCCTGTTCCTGTTAATTTTACAGACATTGCCGCAGAATCAATGGAGTCTACTTGCCACAAAAGATTCGCTGTTTGTAACAACGAAATATCGTCATCTACATATTCAACCCAATCGTCATGGCTGATCCCGTATCTGTCGTCACGCCCAAGATGCGCAAGTGTGACGCTGGTAGCTGTGCTGGAAAGAATCGGAAAGATCGCCGAACCATTCGCGCGCGACCATTTAAACGTAGCGGTTCCTGCGTGACCTTCCTTATGCATTTCGACGCGATAGAGTTGATTTTCTGCGCCGCGATACCGCGCATCAGGCGTGATATTACAAGGCTCTGTTGATGTTGTTGGTTCGACACGAGCTGCGAGCTGCGCTTCACTTTTCGGGTTTCTTGTTTTAAAGAATTCTTCAATGGCACTTCTTGACGATCTTCTTGAATCATCGTCCTTTGCGCTCTTAAATGTTTTTAAGAGGTCATTAAAGGACTTGAGGCCTGATTCATCAAGATTTTTTAGTTTAAGCTGCCACACCAATTGCGCCCGCGTAGCAGTATCAGGGCCGCCCAGCGCGACTTCACGAATGTTGGGAATTGTCTGGTCGAAGGGTACAGGCGCGGTTTCGACGTAGGTGACGTGGCGTTCCCACACATCCAGATAAACCAGCGCACTTTTCCCTTTTTCTACAGTAATAGATTTCCCCAAGTCATTTTCACAAAGTAAACCATCCACATAATAATGCCCCGCCCCAACCGGAATTTTAAATTTGCCATTTTCGTCAGTTGGTGCGCCAAGCAAAAAGGCTCCGGCCTCACCACCATGTGCGCCAATCAAATCCTTTGCCAGTGCTTGTAAATAATTTAGTAAGATTGCCGTCTGTTCATTCCAATCGGCGTCCAGTTGCACACGCCCCTGCTGCATCAGGACACGGGTGAAATGTTTGAGTGGATCAAAGGTGTTGCGGGTAAAATCGCCTTGCATAAAATTCCTTTCCGGTTAGTTGACAAAGATGATGCCTGCTTCCATGCCGGCGGGCGTGAATTCGTCCAGGCGGGCGCGTAGATTGGCGGTTCTTTGCGGCTGAAATAAATCGTGAAAAGCTCCCATTTCGGATTCGTCGTCAGCACCGCGCGTGATTTCGGCGGCGCAGGTCAACGCAAGCTGGCAATAATCCGGTCTGCCGTAGCGCGTGCTATTAAACCTCGGTTGGATGCGCATTGCCTCGCGCTCCTTGTCTGCTTTCAGCGCATTTTTAACTACCAAATCCGGCTGACAATTGAAGCGGCGCGGCGTACGCGAATCGGACGGCACATAACAAAAACGGACACAACCAATTTGGCGATGCGCGACATTGACCTTGCCGTTAAAGATACAATTTTCAGCCAGATGAATGGCGTGGACGCAAATATCGCCCATGACGGTGCTGCGTTTAATGGTCAGAACTGCATGCGCGACGCAGCCTTCCGGCGTTCGGATAGCATCTTCCTTTGGACTGGTCGAATCAATAATGCTGTCCGTAATACAAAGCTGAACCGGTTCGGCTTTGTCAGCATCCTCGCTGATAAAAATTGAGCCGAGAATACTGTGTTCGATGTTGACCCGCGCTGTCGTATTGCTAATCGTTACACTGGCTTCTTCAGGATGAGCCGGCTGGCAATCGGGTTCCAAATCCCAGCCCGGCACTAACGTCGAATGGCGGATCGTGACGACGGCGAGTCCTTCGTTTGTATGTTCTGTATATTCACCCGCGCTGATTTGGATGCCGCGCCCGGCAATCATCAATCCATCAAGGGTGAAATGACTACCATCTTTGCCCGTCACAATCAGCGCATCTTGCAACGATGTCCGCACGTTCAAAATGCGCAACACCGGGCGACAACGATTCGCCGCACGTAATTGCAGACGCTGTTTCGTACCAAGATTGATTTCCAATTGTTCGGTGTAATCACGGCTGTCAGCAATTTCGATGATGGCGTCCTGCGGTTTATCTTTAGCCCATTGTTCCAGGGCTTTAGTAATTGAATGGTATGGATATTTGGCGTTTTTACCGACTCGATATAGCTCCGTCTTTGACGCATCGTTTTCCTTCGTTGGCAACGCAGGGCGATGCAAAATCGGTCGGTCGTATTCGCCGCCGCCGATGTCTGCGCTGAACGCATAACGATAGGAGACGCGCACTTCTTTTTTTGGCAATTGCCGCACCGGAAAAATGAACCGTCCAAGCTCAGGATCAACCGCAATGTAATTTTTTTCGGGTACGCGATAATGCCAGTTACTTAAATCCGCCGGAATAATCTGAGCGGCTGCAACTGGCATGCCTTCGCCTTTCTTCGGCCAATCCTGCGCGTAAATCACGAGGCTTTTCCCCGCGCCATAAAATTGGCTGGAAGCCTGGAATTGATTGGCTTCATTTTTTTCAGCAAACGCACGGCGACGAATTGGCGTGGGCAAATTTATCTCTTCGGCAATGTGCGTCGGATCAGTTTCCGGCTGTGGCAAATTGTAAAGCGGCTCGTCGTTGCCCAGGATACTGAACCTGTAACAATGCGGTCGGTTATCCAGACAATACGCTGAAGTTTTTGTCACCGAATAGGTTGGCAAGCGACAGAGAAAAAGCCCAACGCTGGAGATATTGAAATTGCCCTTTTCAAGGCGCGAATTGATGCGGCGCACATCAACCGTATGTGCCAATTCATCAAAAGCTCCTTGTTTGATCGCATACACCAGATCACTGAGCGCATCGGGCAAGGTCGTTTCTGTGACTTCACCCCAGCGACCATCAATGCGATCTAAGGCGTCGCCATTGCGTAAATCTACCGTCCGCCCACGTGCCAATCGCAAATGATTGAGGTGCTGTGTCCAGGCTAACAACTGATAAAATTCTACGGCGCGCCCCGGCCATCCGGCGATGTCGCACGCGAGTTCTTCAAGTAAAGCCAATGTGCCTTTGCGACGGCGCGCGCGAATCGTGTTCGCAATTTCGCGGCGCGGCATCAAAATTTTATTGCGCTGTTGGCCTTCCGCCGTAGCCACATCACCCGGGCTGCCCGCCTCGTGAACCAGTTCATGACCGATCAAATCACCCAGGTATGGCACCGCCCAATCCTGCGCAGTTTCAATAAACCAGTTGTCGTAGAGCTGCGCGATGTCGGCTTCGACCACGTTGACCTGTTCGCTGATGATGCGCAATAACGCTTGCAGTGGATAACCTCCTACAGCGTCGCGCTGGCGATGAATCTCCGGCAACAAATTGTATAAACGGTCATTGTTCATGGCTGCGAACTCCGTAAGTTAAGAATGAGCGTGTCAGGAATTTGCGGACTGAGAAAGGCAATTTGCGCGGGCTTGATGGCGGATTGATCTAACGCCGCCAACCGCACAGGGATTTGTTGCAAGGGGGTTGTCGTCGCCGTAATTTCGCTTAATTTTGTTTTCAGTTTAGCCGCGTCTTTGACATCCTCTTCCGAAATACCTTGCAATAAATCTACGTCTACAGACTCTACGCCTGCGATATTTTGCATGGTGCTAATCACCTCACTAAGGTATACGCTTTGACCCAGTTCACGCCGCGCAAAACTGAAGGTATCCAGCATCACTGCACGTATCTTCTGCGCGACAATTTCCCATTGATAATCAGGGTGAATCGTGATGTTGGCGGCAATTACTAACAACATCAACTCACGAACTTCCAGTTGAATTTGCAAATGTGGATCGCCCGATTCGTGCAAGGCTTTTTGCAAATTGCGATACAGATCAGAACTGGCGTCAATCGGAACATCGTCTACCCCCGCGATACTCACGTGTACCAATTGCCGTTGCCCATCAGAAAGCTTTTGGGCGCTGGCTTTGCCAATTCCTGCATACAGGCGCGTAAAATCTTCGTAGTCTTTGACGGAGACCAAACGATCCAACGGCAGGACAGCCAATGGTGCATTGCGCCGCGCCAGATCTCGCGATTCTTTGTCTGCGCCACCCGAAGCGCGCAACGGATTGATGACACCTTTGACGCCCAGCGGTCTAGTGGAGAGCAAACTGATTTGCTCGGCTTTGACATTGCCCGCTTTGCCGATACCGGAGCGATAGACAGCCTTAATGTTTTCGCGCCCTGAAGACAATCGCGCCCCCTGTTTACCATCGCCGAAAATGGCCGATGTTTTGCCTTCGTCATCGGTTTGCGTGATAAAATTGTGCGCTGTATTAGACAAACCTGCCAGCGCATCGGCTTCGTGCCATTTGACTTCATTGACGAACAACGTCAGCGTGCTGGCGGCTCCGGCGGTAGTAGGCGCAGGCAAATACGTCAACGGAGCCTGCCGCAGATCAAATTTCTGAAACACCTTGCTGCCATCACCACTGCCCAAAACTTCAATGCGCGTCTCGCCGTGCGTGGCTTTGACGATGTTGCCATAAATGGTGACGGTGTCGCGTTTGTAGGTGTAAGTAAGTTTTTCTGCCAGTAGGATTGTCGTTAGTACTTTATCGCCAGGCAATTTTTTATTGAATTCCTGCCTGGCGGAGGCAATCATAACTAATTCACTCGCCTTTATGCCTTTCACACCTAAGATGTCTGTTCGCTCTCCATTAACAATTACCCAATGCCCAGCTTGTAAGCCGTTGTAAAGCGCGCCTAATTTAATCGTGCTGCTTGAAATATCTTCAATGATTGGTTCTTCGGCAAGTTTCAATTCTTCACTTTGAAGATGAACTATGGTTTGACGAATTAGTGAAATATCAGGCTTAGGATCAGGAACCTTCCGCCATGTATCATTCAGCAGTGTTATCTCTGTAGTTTTTGCAATTACATTATAAGCGCTTCGCGGTTTTGTCATGGCAGACGAAACCTTAAAGACCTCATCTACAATAGCCACGTAGCTATCTTTCAAGATATTTTCGTTTGGGCTTTCAAGAAACAGATTGCCAACTGCTTCATCATCTGCCAGTGTCCATTCCGGCATCTTAACACTCTTCCCATTGTCAAAGCTCACTTCAAGAGGCGCGTTGTAGCCAAATAGCGCCGCTGACTGGCGAAAGACATGAACGGATTGCAGTTCTCCTTCTTTTGGGTTCAATGCCGCATTCGCCAGCGCCCGATAGTACGTTTGCGAATCCAATTGAGAGAAGATATTGGTAATTAATTGTGATTTCACGTCGCCTCTTTTGGCAAAGAGTTTTTTTTCATCACGGGCAAGAAAGTATTTATTTCTTGGCTGCAATATAAGCGTATGTTGAAGTGAATTTATAATTTTACCAATAGAAGTACGCGACTTCTTCTGGTTATGGTTCGCGGCGCTTTGCAACCATACTTCTGTTTTATTTTCGGTAAATAAAACTTTCACTTCATGAACATTTCGTTTTACCTTCTCATCCTTGAAAACGAATAGTAGTAAATCATTCGGCTTGAGGTTCGTACTAATCCCTTCAAAATAAATTCGTTCGAGCGTATTAACATTATCAAACGTAATCACCTGCGGCTGCGTCATACGCGGCTGCAAATTATTCCACTCCCGACGAGCCACGAATTTTTCGCCGGTCTCGAAGGATTGTGGTAATTCGCCGGGCGCAGGGATGCTTTGCGCACGTGCGCCGGCGGGAATGGCTACGGGTTCCGTTTGGTTATCGTCAACCGTGTAGGCCAGGTAAACACTTGATGCGACGCCGGGGCGCAAGGCGTAGCCAACCAAATGCGCCAATTCCAACACTGAACGCCGTTCTGTCGCAGTGCGCAAATAGCCTTCGTTAGCGATCCGCTCCTGATAAAACGTCAGCACGTCCGCGACTGTCGCCCACGCATCCAGCATCGCCATCGCCGGATCATTCGCGGCGCGGGTGGTGAGTCCGCGTAACATCGGAAAATCACTGCTCGCCAACCGCGCCTGCATCGTCGCCAGAAAAGAACCGTGCGTCCCCGCCCGATATTTGAGCGCACTTAAGCCAGGGCGATTGACGATGGGTTGTGGCGTCAGAATTTCTGCGCCAACACAACAATTACAAGGTAAAGATGAATGACAGCCTGCACATTCTGAATGGCTCATGAGCGCCCTCCTTTCATAATCAATTTCAATTTGCCGTGTTCAGGAAAATTTGGATCGTTGTCACATTGCGCAATTTCAAATGGATTCAGCGCCAGCACACCGTTCGCAATTTCTCCATTCTGTAGTTCAAATAATCGTTGGAATTTATTGATCGTGACGTGCTGTACGCCTTCGACGGATTGCGCGAGCGCGACTAAACGACTAAGCGCAATGTCATCGCCAAAGCTCAAATTGTCAGGATGGAAAAAGCCGCGTCGTTTATTGTCCAGTACACGGGTACTGAAGAGATCAAGCAATTCGGCTTCGAGGTGAGCGCGTAAATAATGCGGCTGAACGCAGACTTCGATTTCGATTTCCAGCGGCACATATTGGACGCGCCGCACAGACAAATCGTGCCCCATCCGCCGATACCGATGCAGCGAACCCGAAACTGTACTACGCAAATTTTCGTCATCATCTTCCGTGCCAAGCGGGTCAACAGTCACTTGCGCTTCGTACCAACTGCCCGTCCAGCGCAACCGTGCGGCGGCGCGTTGAATGCTGGCACTGCGTTCAGCCAGACGCGCATAATCATCTGCGGTGATTGCCCGTTGTAAATCTTTGCGAAAGGTGTGCGGCGCCAGCAATTTTACTTCGGCTAAGGTTTCAGGATCACTGCCGCCTTGCGCCGGTAATGGATTGCGCGGTTGTAAATTTGCTCCACTGATTTTGTTGGCTCGAAAAACAAGATGGGAAATTGCTTCAGCGCCAACATTTCCGATGCTGCCGTTACCTACCCGATACCTCGCCGTGAAGGTAGATTTTGCTTCTGGCTGGCGTCCTGATTCGCCATCGCCAAAACGTAAATGCACGAGGCTTTCATTGTCTATTTCGGTCACGAAATGCATGTCACGAGCGCCGCTTTCCAACAGATCGCGGCGCGGGAGCCATTCATTTTTCAGCGCATCCGTCAGCGAAATTTGCGGCAACGCTCCACGCACAGCTTGCGCAAATAAGTTGGCCACGGGAGTGTGTAAAAGTTCATCGGGTGCAAACGATTGACGAAAGGTGAGCCTCGGTTTTTTTAGTTTCGCTGAGAATTTCCCGGCTCGCGTCACGATTTCGGCAGGCTCATTTTCGTCTTCACAACAAATTGAATCTGGCAGAAGCGGCACTTCGTCGTCCAGTTTTTCTGTCACAGTTTTCCCGTGATCTACGAGCATGACATTGCCGTGTGCGACGCTGATATGTTTGATCAATTTGCAGTGCGGATCGAGCGCAGAAAGACAGAGCGTAAACGGCAGCGCATCGGCACGTTCCCATTCAATTTCCACCACAGGTTGTTCGTATAAAAAATCAATGGCTGGCGTCACTTGAGTCAAGCGCACGGCGTGTCGGCGACGGGGATCAGCGTCCGCTGGCAAGCCTGTCTTGGCGCCTTTCACTTCTTCAAAAATGAGGATGTCACCGATGTGTAAGTTGTATAATTTTCGTTCTTGTTTGTGTGGATGTTCTGCCGGTTCACAGTCCTCCGCTTGCTGTTGGGGATCGTGCGAGTAATCGACTTTTTTGTCGGCAACCCATTCATCCACTAACGTCGCAGAAGTTGCGCCGCTTAGTAAACAGCATTCCGCATCGCCCCACGCATAAAAATTGATTTTGTTATGCGCCTGATAAATTTTGACTTCATCCAGCATCGGCTCGAAAATTTCAGACACGCCGCGTGGCACGTCTGTCATTTCCTGTTGCGTTAAGACACGCTCGGAGCCTGACAGATGAAGGCTGGCCAAAGCCTCATTATGTCCGGTCACAAAATAACAATCCGCCCGGGAAAGCTTGAGTTCATTGGCTTCGGTAGCGACACAGACCAAAGCACGCGCATTGCAACCCTCGTGCATCGGGTAATCAACCAACCGTACATGTCGCCGCACGGAGATCCGCTCTCGTGCTGTTTCAAGGTACGCTTCAGTTGCCACCGCATCCTGATAATAGCTGAGATAATCACCCGCGTAGGCTAATAATTCGACCAGCGTAATGCCGATGTCAGGGACGTGCCGTTCCTGCCAATCAGGGATAATCAACGCCAGCCGATCCAGCATTAATTGGCGAAAACTAGCATAATCTTTCGCTAAGTAATTGCTGACAGGTTCAGGGAATTGTGGAGGCGGACAATTATCTGGGACGGCACAATCAAGGTCGCTGGGGCAATCCACCTTGAAGGTAAAATCGGCTTGCGCGTAACGCTGATCCAGGCTGGCGAGCGGTATAATATTTGCTGCCTTGTTGTCTTCGACTAAGTGAAGCGTGTACGTTGAGAAATCGCCTACGCCAGCAATAGAAATTTCAAAAAATTCTTTTTTCTTTTGAGCAGGCTCTTTCTTGTCAACTTCCTCTTTTTTTTCTTTAGGCTTAGGTGGCGGCGGCAAAATTTGAAGTTCTTTACCGAGAATTCTGCGCCCGCCTGTCAGCAGAATATTTTTGGCTTGGAGAGACGGAACATCTCCGAAAAAATAAACGCGCAGAACGGCCTGCGGTCGTGCATTTCCCTGCTTGTCGGATAATTCTACCTCGACATAATCAATGCCGATACTCTTTTGTTGCCGAATCTGGCGGCGGCGTTTTGGGTTTTCGCAAAGGAGTGAATTCGTCATAACTTACCTCGTCTCAGTGAAACTGAAGACCACCGGTTGATTGGTGCGGCGCACGATGTATTGCACTGTCACGTGCAACGTAGATTGTTCACTGTCGACGGCTAATGCCTGGACTTCGATCACATCACTGAGCCAGCGTTGCAAGCTGGCCTGTGCGGTGTATTGCAACGCGGTGGCTAATGTCGAACTGGTTGGTTCATAAATTAATTGCAACAGACCGCAACCAAAATCAGGACGATTGACGCGCTCGCCGGGACTGGTGAGCAAGAGCTGCACAATCATGTCCTTGATATGCTCGTCATAATTCGTCGCCGCCGTTTGCCCGCGACTGTCAAAATGCCAGGGAAAATCAATGTTCATATTTCACCTGTGGTTTTCCTTTTTTGCATACACTTAATATTTCTTACTGCCTGGGAGTCACCAAATTTTTAGTATTTGGCTGGATTGGCATTGACTTCAAAATCTCAGGTCGAATCGCATAAATCGCTTTGAGCCTGGTGTCCGCATTTGTAGTGGCAACCTTCACTTCCTCAGTCTTTTTAGTTGCCGATTCAATTTGTGTCTTGAGCGCAGCGATCTGTGTTTGCAATTCTTTGTTTTGCCCGGTCGCAGAAATAAGCAATGCTTTCATGTCTGCCACTTGTTTCCCCGTATCATTTTTCACACTTTGTAACTCAGTCTTTAATTGCTGAACGGCTGCCTGATTAGATGAAAGCTCTGAGGCAAATTTCGCTCCTGTTGTGAGATATGCCACACCAAGCGAGCCTAAAACAGTAATCACGGTCATGACGATTTGCGTCATGCTTGAAGAAGAATTTTCTGACATAGTAATCTCCTGTTCTGAAGTGGCATTTTCACATTGCACTCACACGCGGTTGCATCGCTACGATCAACAACGGTGTCCCCGTCGGTACACAGATTGCCTGACTGCTTTGCACGACTAAAGGCTGCCCGTTGGATAGCACGCGCGTCGTACCCACTAACCATTGCGCCGTCACACAAGGGCCATTGGCGGCAGGCGGCGGCGGCAACGCGCAACCCGCTACGACATACGGCGCAGTGATCGTGACAGTCGGTTGCCCGCTCACCATCACGCGCGGATTCGGAACTGTTGGTTGCGCTTGTCCGGCGTGCGAACACAATACCGTTGCGCCGACATGGATTAAAAATCCTGGCATAACGTTTTCCTTTTTGCTGGACGGCAATTGCTCAAGAGCGCTGGTCGGTACAGTACCCGGAGCCGGAGCGACGGGGGTTTGCCTCCCAATATCCTTAGCTCTAAATAACAACTAACGCGCCATTGTTGATGGTGACTGACGGCCCCACCATCATAATTGACGCGCCTTTGCCGTTTTGAATGTAAATCCCTGAATCATTGACGACGATCATGGCGCCGGTCGCGCTTTTCAAAATTATGCCGCCCGACACAGGGGTCGGCGCGGAATCGCTCAACACCAACGTGCTTTGCCCGGTAGTTTGCAGCACGATGTTTTGTCCTGGCGGAATTGGCGGCGGGACATTCGCTAATGTCGGGACTTCTGCCGCGAGTCCCCAAAATCCACCAACCCAAATTGGCTTGTCAGGATCGCCTTCTTCAAATTCGACCCACACCCCCGCACCAATTTGCGGAATGGCGAAAATGCCTTCCTGCTTACCCGCTATCGGCAAACACGGCATTGCCCAACTGGTCGGGACAAGTCCTGAAACCGCTGGCACAATAGCCTGAATTCTGGCGCGAAACTCCGGGTCAATATTGTTGACGACAGTGCCGCGATATTTTCCGTAAAAGCGTTTCAGTTCATTCATGCGGGAACCCTCGGAACTGTCGAAACCAATCCGTTGCGCTTCAGCTCGAAGCTCTGTTTGAATTCGCCGCGCTTGATCGTATTAGTCACACTGCTCACGAAATACAGCCCATCAAACGCCGGCCCTGCACCGCGCACACCGACCAGTTGCCGCGCTTTTAAAACGCTGCCATAACGCAACACGTTCAGCGTGCCAGTTCCCGTCACGCAATCCGAAGTCCGCGAGGCCTGCGCCATGCCTGCCATCACAGCCCGCAACGGATTGGCATACACAACATCGTCGAGATACCTGATTTTTAGCGGCAACGGTGGAATCAAACCAAGCGGCGGATTGAGCGGCGAAATATCCGGGATCGGGATAAACAGTGGAAGTTTTGTTTTCTCTTCCGGAAAAAACACGATTGGCATCTCCTTCATTTCTTTGTTGAAGCTAAAACTCAACGACTCGACATTCGTGTGCGCGTCCATATCAATGTTGAGCGCCTTTTGCGGTACGCCAACTTTAATTTCCGGCCCCCAATAAGCTTTACTCATCCCTGGTATCGGCCCTGGATCATGATAAAAGACGTACCCCGATTCATGTGCGAGTTGCCGAACATACGCCAGATCATTGCCCTGATGGCGATCAATTCTTTCCGTCGGCAGCGGCAGGTCGGTCACAATGGGTGGAATCACCAAAGGCACTACGCCCAACGCTGCATATTTCAACAAAATCAAATTCACCCGCGCATAGACCGGTAGAGCCGGATACGGCAAGCCAGTGAAATCTATGACATCCATCACCGCTGTCAGGTCTTTGCCTGTCACTGACAATACCGAATGACCACCCTCATTGCCTGGCATAACATCAACTTTGGTTACAACGCCGTCTATCAAGACTTCGGAAGAACCATTCATCGTCACTACAATGACCGTCCGCAAAATCGGTGGCATGCTTCCGCCCGCTAGTAAAAAAATAGTATGCAAAGGCGATTTATTGCTGAGCGAAAATTTCAAATCGAAGCCGCTTTGTGTCTCTCCTGACGCAGTAGTCACTGTCAGGCTTTCGAGCGCATTAAGGACAACTGCTGGCACCGGAATCGGTACTGCTGGCCCAATCATCAATGTCAGGTTAACGCCTTTAAGCATTGGGAATCCCCGGCACGCCTTCCGGCAACGTAATCCGCAAGCGTCGTCCTATCGTTTCGGTTAATTCTTCAGGGCGCATCGCTCCATTCGCATCACACAGACGCCAGAACTGTTCCGGGTCGCCCAGATATTTGAAAGTAATATTGTCCAGCCGCTCGCTTTGGGTGACGGCGTGTTCCTGCAACAGCGCAAAGCGTTCGACCGCCGGCAATAACCGACGGCGCAAATAAATAATCGTTTCGCCGCCTGCTTCCATCGTGGCCGTTGCGATGCCGTAATATCGGCTGGTCGGCGGAAATAACGTCGCCTTTAACCCCGCTGGTTGCAGCATCGCCTGTAAAGCTTCATTTGGATCAATCATCATATTTCTCCTTACGCTAAAATCCTGTCACGCCCAGCGCACTCAGCGCCTCACCTTGATTCAAGGTCGCCATCATTTCTTTTTGCTGTTGGTAGACCATATACAGATTGCCGCCCTTATGATCGAAGCCGAGATCGTCTACGCTCAGCACGCGCATCCCTAAACTGACTTTGGCGCGAATCGGGTTCAGGTTTACATCAAAGGCTTCTTCGGTGATGCTGAATTCGGTCAGGCGGACAGGGACGACGCGATTTTTGCTCCAGATAAATAACGCGAGTGGCGCCTGCATCGGCGCAATTTCCAGCGTCCCCATCTGCGCCATACTGTTATTGCTCAACAAATGCTGACTGTTCGGATAAATAATCGTTTCGAGCGCCGCCAGTTGCGGATGGATGCCTATTTGCGTAGCCTGTGCATCAGCCGCCGCAAGCTGATCGGTCGCATCAATTTCAGCGTCAAGCTTAATCGTTTCAACGGGCGGTCCCTTGAGCCGCAAAGCCTCCGAGCGGTCGCCACTTTCGCCCACCCCTTTGACCTGCAACGAACGCGTCAGCGTGTCCGGGTTGTACTGCATCGCAATAATCCGCACCACCTGCGAAGTCGTCGGATCAATTAACACAATGCCGCCTTTGAGTAATCGAGGTGAACCTGGAAACGTAGTCATAATTTTAGCCTTGCTGGTTATCCCAGCTTCTTCTGTCGCAAAACCTGAAGCTCCATCGCTCGCAAACTGACGTGAACGGCGCGCACCGGCCCGTGTGTCACCGAACCATCCAACTCGTGAACTTCGACTTGCCCGCCGGCTTTTTCGATGACGACACCTGGCGCAACACTTGCATCAGTGGCCTGGTTGGTAAACAGGATTTCATACGCTGCACCAGGTTGATTCAAGCTTCGATCAACGATCACGTCACCTTTCCAATTTGATTGTGTGCTGGTATTGGCAACGATCAAAAGTTCCTGATCATTCAACACGCGCGAGAACGCCAGCACACCTGGCACGAAAGTCGAAATGTCGAAGCCTTGGCCGTCACCTGAAATCTGCCGAAAGTACTGCCGCCCATAACGCAGCGCCGGTTGTTCGCTGCGCACGGTAGCCAATCGCTCAATGGTCTTGAAGATCGGCTGATCCTGCTTGAAGGCTTCGGCTTTGCCCCACAACGCTTCGCGCACTTCCCTGTCGCCGCCGAATCCGTGCAGCCCCTGCTCTGTGCCGTAATACAAACACGGAATTCCTTGCAGCGTGAAAAGACACGCGATCCCCAGAGTCAGTTGATCGGCAAAGCGCAGCGGTTCATCCGCCGGACTGAAAAAGAACCGTTCCGTCTGATCGTGATTGTCGAGAAAGGTCACGAAAAACCGGCTCGCTTCGCCGTGCGAACTGATAAGGCCGCGCTGCACCTGTTTGCGATGCTCGAAGACGTTGACGATTTCAGCCGGCGCGAGCATCCCTTTCGCCATCGCCGGGAGTTTGAAAAAGAGCGGGAAATCAAGCGCGGCGTCTACGCCTGTCAGGTCGCCCGGTTCCGACGCCTGACGACCGATGAAATGTGCGATCTTCTCCTCGCTGTCGTAGACTTCGCCAAAGGTGAAGAAGTTTTTCTTGCCCATGCTCAGCGCAAATTCCCGCATCGCATTGCCAAAGACTTTGGCAAACTCCGGTTCGATGAACTTCAGCGTGTCAATGCGGAACCCATCCACATCATATTTCGCCATCAAATACTGATAAGCGCAGATCAGTATGTTGCGCACCGGATAATCAGGCGCATGAAAATCCGTCGCCATTTCCTTGAGTGAAAAGAAATCGCCGCCTGCTTCACCACCCTTGCCCTGGCGACGAAAAAATTCATTGCGTTGCAATTCAACCGGCCAAACGACGGCATCAGCCGGTGGGTTATCCGGCGGCTGTTCCCAAGCCGGATTGCCGCGCCCGACGTCATCGCGCCAGTTGATTTTGTAAGCCTTGTCGCGCCCCTCGGCTTCCGCGCTTCGTCCGCCGTTATCGAACACGTACTCGAAGACATCGCCCGCGTGGTTGAGTACGATGTCGAAAATCACATACATCCCGCGCGCGTGCGCTTCATCAACCAACGCGCGTAATTCCGCTTCGGCCAGCTTTGGCTCAGAAGCGAAGCGCGGATCAACCTGCAAAAAATCCTGTATGCCGTAACCGTGGTAGCTGTCTGGCCTGTACTGACAGTTTTTCAAGACAGGCGAAAGCCAGAGCGCGCCGACGCCAAGCTGCTTCAGATAAGCCAGCTTGGCGCGCACGCCATTGAACGTCCCGCCCTGAAAAATCCCGTGCGCTCCATCAAAAGGAGCGAAGCGCGGCGGTGCTTGCGGATTATTGAAACGATCTATCAGCAAAAAATAGACCCATTGATCGCGCCAATCTTCCGGCGAAGGGAACGGCGCGGGAACGTCAAACGTTTGAGCGCCTGACTTCACACTTCTGAGTTGCGGCAAGCGCGCTTGCTCGAACGCTGCTTGAACTTCAGGGCTTGTGATCGAAGTCGGCATAAATGCTCACTACACTTTCTCAGCAGTTAAGTTTCCCTTTTCTCATCTCAATTACTCTGACACGGAATCGCGGCGTAACGCGATTCTCGCCACTGACGCGTCTTCGATTTCACCGTCGCCCGGTGCGAGTTCGGCAATTATCACTACATTCCAGCGCGCTCCTGTGAGCAGTGGGTAAAACAATATCTCAGCGGGTCTGCCGCGGTCAGTGAGCGCGCGATGATAGTCGCCGAACACGGACTTCAGAGCTTCGACCGTCGGCTGTACGTCGGGCGCGGGCTCAATTTCAAGCAAATATGGCAATCCCGAATCGGGATAGCGCGCCAGACTTGCGGAACGAACGCCGTCAATAACTGGACACAGTTCAATCGGCAGCAGTTCGCCTGGATCGTGCGCCACCGAACCTACGCGCGCGGCTACGTCTTCAACTGTGAGCCGATCCTGCGATAAGAACCGGACAATATCTTGAATCAGCTTAATCATCTGACAGTCTCCTTTGACCTGTGCCGCAGCGACAGCACGCGATGGTCGTCACTTCCACTCCTTGAACGCTTGTTCAGCCGCATCCCCGACCTCGTGCGCGTCAAACTCGTAGGGGATATTGCGATACGGCGTGTACTTCTGCTCGACAATGATGATTTGCGCTTGTAGCGCATTACGCTTGGCGGTGGCTTCGGCAATCGTTTTCGCCGTCGGAACCGCTTGGAGATTCTTGAGCGCGGCTTCGGCTTCGCCGCGTTTCGTGTTCAAGTCATCAATTCCATCATCGTTACTGATTGCCTGATTGTCAGCGCCTTCGGTAATCATCGCCTTATGCATTTCCTTGCCGAGGGCTTTCGTCGCTGCGTCGGTACTGGCATCGAACTTTTTCGCCACCGCCTCATCCGCAATAACCTTTGGGATGTGCTGCTCGGCGACCAGCGCGGCTGAGTCCTTCCCGTTTACGCCCGCCGAGTGTCGCGCCGAGAGAAAATGCTGCTCGGCGTGGCGGCATTCGTGCAATGTGGTGTTTGACAATTCGGCGGCGTCCTGATTGCTCAGAGAAGTGTTAGAAACAAGTTCCTGTTGGATGACAAATTTCCATCCCCTAGGGCTGAAGAAGCCTTTGAACTCCATCGGCTGTTTGTCAACGATCAGGAAACCGGGAACGTTGACGGACGTTAGTTCGACGCTAGCTGCTTTGCCGAGTTCCTTTACGCGATTGTCCGCTGTTGCCAGGCTCGACCAATTTGTCTGAATGCTGCGTACCTGTGTGGCGAAGTGTTCGAGTACTTTGATTTGTCCCAGCCCGGTTAAATCAGGGAGTTTTCCTGCTTTTCGGTCCTTTGCCCGCTGAATGCCGGGGGCTGATTCCTTCGGGTACGCGCGCTTGCGTATTTCTTTCCATGTGGCGACGTTGATTAACTTTTGTAATTCATCAGCGAGTACGCCAGCCTTCGCCGGTATGCCGTATTTGATTTCCGCTGTCGAAGGTCCGACATGAGTTCCAAACTCGTCTACGCCGCTCTCAGGCAAACCGTGCTCGCGGCGGAATTTATCAACCATCGGTTGATGAAGCGGGTCGCCGCCAGGCATCTTCCTTTGCACACTCGCTGCGGCGTTTCCTTGAACCTGATAACTTGCCGCTCCGCTTGAGATGGCTTGCGCGGCTTGGCTCGCTTCTTTCTCGCTCGTGTCATTTGTTGCGCCCAGAGTGACCGGCATGGATTTGGACATCGCGCCGTTCTGCTGGACGGTGTGCGTCAGTTCGTGTGCGAGCAGTCGCTGACCAGCCATAGTTTCCGGCGCGTACTGCCCTGCCCCAAACACGACATTGTTTCCGACGGTATAGGCTAACGCGTTGACCGATTGCGCCGATTCCGCCGCTTTGGCGTCCGTATGCACGCTTACACGACTGAAATCGTGCCCAAACCTCAGCTCAAAAATTGCCCGCGTCTGTGCATCCAAAGGGTGTCCCGGTGAATTCAACACGTCATACACAATCGTCGGCACTTCTCCCGGTTCGCCCTGACTCGCCGTTTTGCGTTGCAATTGACTGCCTTGTTTTTCGCACTCTTCGCACTTGCCACCAGCTACCGTGTGATTGCCGCACGACGCGCACTTCCGCTGCAACACGCCCGTTTGGTTAAGCGTGGTCACATTCGATTTGTTTGCCAGTTGTGGTGCGGGTTTATTCATCACAAGTCATCTTCATTGTTTCGTAGGCGCGGGCGAAGCTGTCACGGGTAAGCCAGCCACGGGTCGCACCACCTGAAACACCTTCGGATCAAGTTTCTGTCGTACGTTCGAATCAATGCTGACGGCGCGTTGTGCAGTGCTTCGCGCTTTGACCAGGTAAACGAGTGCGCCCAGCACGAGCATCACTATTTAGTAAAGATAAAGCCCGCTAAAAACTTGCCTGTATATTCCCCATACTCACAATCACCGCACTGATTGATGGTTAGAGCAGTCAACCACAGGATGAGAATCCTCACGCGATTTTTACGTCAAGTTTCATTTGGTCAGCGCCACCCTGCCCTTTGACTCGGAGCGTGACGCCTGACCATTGACCATTCGGCAAATTGGTTGCAGGTTTAGTCGCTTTGCCCAAAGTACGTTTGGTATTGAGCGGAAAGAGATCGTTCTCATCGCCACGATTGCCGAGTCCGAAGATTTTTGCCAGGTCGCGTTGCCCGTCCGCCTGCAACAGTTCAATCGCCAG
This sequence comes from Blastocatellia bacterium, assembly GCA_043775925.1. GTDB lineage: Bacteria > Acidobacteriota > Blastocatellia > RBC074 > RBC074 > JAFDVL01. Next base: position 534 of record JAYVRW010000226.1, on the reverse strand, counting down.
ATGGTTCTCATCATTAACGTTGTCAATCGCTTCATCTACGACATAGACAGCCAGCCCTTCATCGGGCAGGAAAGCATCTTGTCCCTTACGGCGGCGATACTCGACGAAGATGTATTGGTCGGAGGTCATCCGCGCAGCGTTTTGGATGATGACGATACTGCCCCCTTCAGCCGCGGGTTTCAGCGTAATGTCGTTGCGGTTAGCCGTCACGACCTCCGGCGTAATCCAGCTATGGAACATCCGCAACATGCCGTTGGGCAAGGTAGGTGTCAAGCCGTGATTTCCCCAGGAACCAGCCGCCATCAGGCAGTAATTGCCCAACCCGTTCGAGCGTGTATTTTGACTCTCGACCGTGTCATAAAAGTCGGCCCAACGTGCGGCCAAATGTCCCCATTCGTGCGCACAAACACCCATGTTGCAATCTTCGGGAACTGTCAGGAAGGTTCTCACTTTGAGATTGTTACCAACTGTCATATCGGTCGGGGTCGTCCATTTCAGGCTCCAAATATCGTCGCGTGATTCGGTTTCTTCGGC
>JAYVRW010000225.1:0-17920 GCA_043775925.1 Blastocatellia bacterium | reverse complement strand
GCCACGCGATTCTGGTGGCGCAGCAAATCAATGATCCCAGCTTTTCCCGTAAAACGATAAATTTTTTATTTGGCTATTTGGACTCAAAGGATGAAATTGTAAAAAAATATGCGCAGGAGACGATGAAGCTTTTGCCCAGCACGCGCAATGGACAATTTGAATTAATGGGCTGCCTGAAATCTCATGCGAATCCCAATTGGCGCAAAAAAGCGGCGTACTGGTTAGGTGAATTAAAAATCGTCAGAGGTCGCGCCATCATTGAAAATGCGATTGAAAATGATGCGGATGCGACGGTGAAGCAGGGGGCGAAAGAGGCTCTTGCGAAATTGCCGAAAGAAGAGTAATTAATCAAGGATTGATGGTATTAATTCATGATCGACGCGAAACCTTCAATTTGATTTAAGCTCATTGTGATGAAGTATGGAAAATTACTTTATAAAGCGATACCTGATATTGCTCATCCTATTGGTGTTGGGCATTGGATTAATATCTTGTCATCGTAGTAGTGGGGTAATCCCTGAAAGTTTGCCTGATCCGGCAGGGCTGATGAAAATAGAGAAACCCTCGTACAAGCTAAGGAATGGTGCTTTACTTGACGAGCAAGCGGCTATCCAAGCCGCAGAAAAATTTATCGCAGATAATGGATATACCGATTTGCCACCGCTTGCAGATCCTCGACAATTAACTAATGAATCAATTGAGTGGGAAAGTGAACCTGATAAAAAAATAAAGTTGCGACATAATTCACTTGAGCGCGATGCTTATTCAGTTTCGCCAGGCAGTAGAAATGGGTTAGGTTGGACAGTCGGTTTTCGCTATAAAGATGGTGACAGCAGAACAGGTCGCGCTGTTACGATGGACAGAGATGGGGGAAATATTCGTGTAGAGCACCAAGATATTTTTCTCCAGTTTCTGGAGAAAAAACTTAACCACTGAAAACTGCGTCTAATTTATCGCTCATTAATTGGATGGATTCAATCACCCTCGAAATTTTCAAATCAATCTACACCTCCGTCGCCGAAGAGATGGGCGCGACGCTACGGCGCACGGCTTTTTCTCCGAACATTAAAGAACGTCGTGATTATTCCTGTGCTGTGTTTGATCGTCACGGACGCATCATCGCGCAGGGCGATCACATGCCGGTTCATCTCGGATCAATGCCGATGTCGGTCAAGTGCGCGATTGAGCAAAGTCCTATGAATAAAGGCGATGTCGTGATTTTGAACGATCCATACGCCGGAGGTACGCACCTGCCTGATGTGACCTTAGTCGCTCCCGTGTACGTCAAAAACAAACTCGCTTTTTATGTGGCTAACCGTGCACATCACGCCGATATTGGAGGCGCTACGCCCGGATCAATGGGAAACGCGACCGAAATTTATCAGGAAGGATTTCGCATTCCTCCGACGCATTTAGTGATTGCAGGAAAAACGAATCAGAGTTTCCTGAATTTATTTCTGGCGAATGTTCGCGTCAGTGAAGAACGTCAGGGCGATTTATTTGCGCAAATCGGAGCCTTGAAAATCGGAGTCGAACGATTAATCGAAACCGTGAATCGCTACAGTTTTGCGGAGTGTGACGAATACGCCGGACATCTGATTTCTTACACGGAACAGATGATGAGAGCGACGATCAAATCTATTCCTGATGGGAAATATACTGCGCTGGATTTTCTGGATGACGACGGCGAGAGCGATGATCCGATTCCAATTCAGGTGACAATAAAAATCAAAGGAGATCACGCCAGCATTGATTTTACTGGCTCATCGCCGCAGGTGCGCGGCGCTATCAATGCCGTCGAAGCGATTACGGTTTCGGCAGTTTATTATGTCTTTCGATGTTTGATTAAATCTTCTGTTCCGGCGAGCGCGGGAATCCTGAATCCGATCAAAGTCCTTGCTCCACTCGGAACGATTGTGAATGCGCAGATGCCTGCTCCGGTTGCGGGAGGAAATGTCGAAACTTCACAACGCATCGTAGACGTTTTGCTCAAAGCTTTAGCGCAGGCGATTCCAGGTTTAATCCCCGCCGCTTCGCAGGGAACGATGAATAATTTGACGATTGGCGGATGGGATTCCAAGCGAAACCGTGAATTCGCCTACTACGAAACCATCGCCGGAGGAATGGGCGCCAGACCGGATTCGGATGGCATGAGCGCTGTCCATACGCACATGACAAATTCATTGAATACTCCGGTAGAAGCGCTGGAATACGCATATCCATTGCGTGTGCGTCAATATGCGATCAGGCGCGGCTCAGGTGGCAAAGGAAAATTGAACGGAGGTGATGGCATCATCCGCGAAATCGAAATTCTTGATGACGCGCAGGTGACATTGCTTTCGGATCGAAGAAAAACCGCTCCATACGGTCTTAAAAATGGACAGTCAGGAGCAGTAGGCGAAGCAGAATTTGTATCCGGCAAAAAACGAATGAAGCTCAAGAGTAAAGGTAGTTTGCCGGCAAAAGCCGGAGATCGCATTCTGATCAGAACTCCTGGAGGTGGAGCCATCGGCATCTGAGCAAAACTTTTGTCTTGCACAAAATAACAGGAAAATTTATTCTGTCTTTCCCCCGCACGTCCCCCGTCCTAAACCCTCACTCCAGCCGCCGTTATGATTTTATTGCCGATTGGACATGATCGTCAAGTTACGAGGCAGTTGCCCCTCGTTACGATTTTTTTGATCGCATTGAATATCTGTTTTTTCATTTTGACTTCCTGGCAGGATGCACAGCAGATCGTCAGCCTCGAAAGCTCCCTGAAAAATCTTCTCAAGTTTGAAATGGAGCATCCGCGCATCAAGCCGGATCAGGCGGCGCTTGATCGTAAGCATCAATTGCCACAGTATTTTGTTGAGGAATTATCGGTACAAGTTAAAGCCGAACAAATTAAGCAAAGTAGTCATAGTTTCAATGACTCCAGAATAAATTTGAGACCAGACGAAATTGAATTGCTTCAGAAAGAAATGGGGCGACTCGCCAGCTCATTTGTCGGTTCTTACGATGATTACTGGGGCTTTCAATACGCCTTCATCCCGGCGTTTCATAAATCCAGTTGGCTGAATTATTTTTCGAGTATGTTCCTGCACGGCGGTCTGATGCACCTTTTCGGGAATATGTTGTTCCTGTTTTTGGCCGGAATTGCGATTGAAGATGCCTGGGGGAAATTATTTTTCCTAAGTTTTTATCTGGTTTCAGGTGTCGTCGCGACGGCGACGCATGCGTTCACTGCGCCGGATAGCAAGACGCAGTTAGTCGGCGCTTCAGGTGCGATTGCCGGATTGATGGGCGCGTTTATGGTGCGATATTTTCGCGCCAAAATAAAATTCTTTTATTTGTTGATTATTTACCCCGGAACCTTTCGCGCTCCGGCATTTTTGATGTTGCCAGTTTGGATTGCTTTGGAATTAAAAGATAGCTATTCCATCCAGACTATGGATTCAGGTGGCGTAGCATTTTGGTCCCATATCGGCGGATTTTTCTTTGGAGCCGTCGTCGCTACCATCATTCGATACTCATGGTTAGAAAAATTATTGACTCCTAAAAAGAGCAGGAAAGCGGTGAGTTTTGGAACAGGGAACGCACTGGTCGAGGCGAAAGAGCATTTGGTGCTGGGCGAAAATGATGAAGCCATTCGGAAGCTCAAGCAGCGAGTTGCAGCCGTCCCAAATGATTTTGAGGCGTTACTCGCGCTCGCTGAAACGCATGGGAAATTAGGGCAACGCGAAGCCGAAGTCCGCACGTATCATCGCCTCATCAACCAGCATTTACGTGTGCAACAGATGGAGCAGTCTCTGAATGCTTACAATCTCATGCTGGAAACCTACTCCGCTGATGAGAAGCAACACCGCCTCGTCGCGCGAGATTGGATGCTGCTGTGCGACTACTTGCGCGCGCGCGGAAGGCTGGCGGAAGCGGCAGGTGAATACGAAAAACTTGGCTTTGCTTATGAGCCTGAGGACGTGGGGTTTCTCGCCTTTGTCCTTGCCGCCGAGACGCAAATGCTCAGTCGTGAATATGAGTATGCTGCCAATATTTTTGCTTATGTCCGGCAGAATTTCAGAGGCGATCCATCACTGATCATGCGATGTGCTGAAAATGAAAGCCAGATCGCCAATATTTTACGCGGACGCAATGCTGCGTAAGATAGGTAGCTTAGTTATTTTTTGCAGGCTTCAGGTAACGATCAAACCAGCTCCAAACCGCCGGATAATTGTCCATAATACCGGGCCAGTAGGTGTGGCCGCCGCCTTCCTTGATGACCAAATCCACCGGCAATCCAAGTTCGTCATATTTTGCTTTGAGGATTTTTGATTGTTGTACCGGAACCGTTTTGTCGGCGTCTCCGTGAATCAAGAATAACGGTGGCGCATCTTTTGTCAGATGATAAATTGGTGAAATGGATTTCAGTTGCGTTTCAAGATCAGTGACTTTGCCAAAGATTTGCTGGAAAAATCCAGGGCGGATTCCTTCGATCAATTTGTAGCCGTTCGGTGCTCCCCAATTGATAATATCTGTCGGCGGAAACCACGCGACAACGGCTTGTAAGCGACTGCTGACTCGTTCGACCGGGTCTTTGGAATCGGGCTTTCCATCGTCTCCGGTCAGTGCAACCATTAGCGATAAATGTCCGCCGGAGGAACCGCTGGTGATGCCTACATGATCGGGATCAATATTGTATTTTTTTGCGTTCATTCGCACGTATCGCACCGAGCGGCGGATGTCTTCGATCATTTCCGGCACAAAATAACGCGGCTGACTGCCGTGACGTGTGACGAATAAAGTGTAGCCGCCCTTGAGTAAGCCCTGTATCCAATGATCTTTGCGCTTGCGCTCTTCGTCGGTAAAAACGTTCGATTTACCGGATTTCCAACTGCCACTGGAAACGAGGACGATGCCGATGCCTTTCGGGTTTTTTTCCGGCGTCAGCACATCCAGTGATAATCCCATTCCATCTTTTTGTCCGTAAACAACGTCTTCGATAGCGCGGTAGTCAGCGAATTCTGAGCTTTGCGCCAGAGCTGTTGAGCCAGCCAAGACGAAGAAAAACAAAGCGCTGAGGAGAATTGAAACTTGTTTCATGATGCTAATTCCATTGAGTAAAAAGGTTGTTGAGAGGTAGTTTTAGGAGGTTGTTTACTTTGCGGCTCTGCCTTTCCGTACATCAGGCGGTAGAGTCGCAAATCTGGAACTACTGTGGTTACGTTAATAATTTTGATCCTGGGCACAAACTCTCCAGAACGCAGACTTCGCATTTTGGTCTGCGGGCGATACATACCGCACGACCATGCGAAATCAATAAATGTGGGAGCATGATCCAATCTTTTTTCGGCGTAATGGGAATCAAATCCTGCTCGATCTTGACCGCATTTTCTGTGTCCGTGAAGCCTAGCAGGTTACTCAGCCGTGTGACGTGCGTATCAACTACTACGCCTGAAGCGATCCCGAAAGCATTGCCCATGACGACGTTTGCAGTCTTACGAGCGACGCCGGGGAGCGTCAATAATTCCTCAAAGATTTGCGGCACTTCACCGTTAAATTCTTCGACGATCAGCTTGGTTGCTCCCTGAATATTTTTTGCTTTGTTGCGAAAAAAACCTGTCGAGTGAATATCTTTTTCCAGCTCACTCACCTCAACCGTGTAGTAATCTTCCGCCCTTCGATACTTACGAAACAGCGTCGCCGTCACAATATTCACGCGCTCATCGGTGCATTGTGCCGAAAGAATTGTGGCGATTAATAATTCTAAGGCATTCGAGTGATTTAATGCGCAGTGGGCATCAGGATAGGCTTTGCGAAGCAACCGGATGACCGTTTTCATTTTTGCTTTTGGATCGGTAGTCATTTGGTTAATTTACTACAAAAATTCAAAACTTGCTTCTCTCACTATTTGACATGATTCGGGAATGTGGAAATAAACAGGCGTCAAGAGTTCAAGTTTTAGCCTGCCAACGCAATCACGCTAAAGCGCGGACTCTTGACGCCTGTGATCAAATTAGCTTCCCTTGGTGTAATTGCTCAAGAGTCAGGGAGGAATAATTTATGGCTTCGTCTTCAGGAATGGCGCCACAATTTAACGCTCTCACAAAAAAGTTTAGTAAGCCCTGCCCTGAAGCCATGTCATCAAAAACATCTCCAACCAATGTTGCCTGCGCCGCCTTCTGGATAAAATTCTGTAAGCGTATTCCAGCCGCGTCAATACTACTCAGAAAGAATGCATACGTTGCAACGTAGCGCGGGATAAATTGTGCCGGATGCAAATCCCAGCTTTGATAAAAACCGCTTTTCATCGAATGCTGAATGTTCTCAAAATGCAGCTTCCAGGCGCGAAAAATAATGCTACGATTTTCATCAAATTGTTCAGGCGTTAAGTCAGGTGAGTACTTAAATTTTTCAATCGGCAAAGTCGTCGTCACGCCGTCTACCAATCGAACTCCGGCGTCAGAATATGCGATCAACATAAGCTGCCGCGCCATTTCGCAGGCAGGATGACGGATGTCCTGATGGCTGGCGGCGATGCCGAGATTGGCGGTGTAATCGTAGGCTCCGAAGTGGATGGACTGGCATCGTCCCTGCGCCGCTTCGAGTAAAGCAGGCAACGTGAAGTCACCTTTGGAACTGAAAAATGCGGATGAGGTTTCGATCAGGAATTCAAGACCGAGATCATTATGATTTAATTTTAGTTTATTTTCGAGCGCGGTCAGCAATTCTATAAAGATATTGATTTCATTGGCTGAAGTTATTTTGGGTAAAGTAATGGCGAAGTTGGTTGGAAGAACTCCGCCTGAAAGTTCAATCAATTTTGTGACGTATAAATCAAATGTTCTCACGCTTCGTCGGTTGGTTGCCGGGCTCAAAGATTTCACCCGGATTCCGAAAAATGGTGGTAATGAATTTTGCTCCATTGCGCGAAATGTCTCTACGGCTGCATGGATGGCATGTCCATCTTCTTCACTATCTGCGCGGTAGCCGTACCCATCTTCAAAATCTATGCGATAATCTTCGATTGCGCCTGCTTCCAGTTTGGCTTTGACACGCGGATAGATTTGCCGGGCGAGTTCTTTGTCTAAGGCAAACGCTTCGGAGAGCTGCGAAGCATCGGCGAGATAACGCTCAAAACTTGTCTTCGCGATGGCGTTTAATTTTTGAAAAGTTTCGGCTTTGAAAAGATGCGCTCCGCCGTACACGGTATGAACAGGCTGCCGCGAAAGCCGCGTCGGAACTATTGGTTGAGGTTCGTCGTTAAGTTTTTGGAGCAAGGTCTGGCAAAATTCTTCATCAAGTGTTCTTTGGTAGTCCATTGGTGAATTGTGCGCGAACTGTTAAATTAAACTCAAGAGAGGTTTGTTTGTGGCTGAAGAAAAAAAGAAAAAAGTTGATTATCGTCAGGCGTGGGGCGAAGCGCGTGAACTGGTTTGGGAATATCGCTATCGGCTCGCACTCGGTTTTGTGCTGATGCTTTTCAATCGTCTGGTGGGGATGGTACTTCCGGCTTCGTCAAAATATTTGATTGATGAAGTCATCATGAAGCATCGCGCCGATTTGATTTTACCCATTGCGGTCGTGGGCGGAGCGGCTACCATCGCGCAAGCGATTACTTCATTTGCGTTGTCGCAAATTTTAGGAGTCGCAGCCCAGGGAGCCATCACAACTATGCGCAGAAATGTCATGGAACACGTGATGCGTCTGCCAATTAATTATTTTGATTCGATGAAAACGGGCAAGCTGCTTTCACGCATTATGACGGATGCCGAGGGTGTCAGAAACCTGGTCGGGACGGGATTGATTCAGTTACTGGGTGGCATTGTCACAGCGATTCTTTCGCTGGGCGTTTTGCTCTATCTCAACTGGCGATTGACTTCGGTGACAATTCTGGTGCTGGGTTTGTTCGGTGGATTAATGGCGTTGGCCTTTAGTAAATTGCGTCCTATTTTTCGAGCGCGAGGTGAAATCTATTCGGAGCTGATTGGGCGCTTAACTGAAACCGTGGGCGGTATTCGGACGGTCAAAGCCTACACCGCAGAAAAGCGTGAAGAGCTGGTCTTTGCACGCGGCGCACATAAACTTTTGCGCAATGTGACGAAATCAATGACGGCAGTTTCAGCTACGATGGCTTCAACGACAGTCATCGCGGGCGTCATCGGCGTATTGATGATTTTTATTGGTGGTCGTTCGGTTTTGAATGGTGAAATGACGTTGGGCGATTTGTTCATGTATGTTTTTTTCACCGGACTCGTCGCGATGCCGTTAATTGAAATTGCGAATATCGGCACGCAAATTACGGAAGCTTTCGCCGGGCTGGATCGCATTCGTGAAGTCAAACAAATAGCGACAGAAGTTGAAGGTGACGATAGTCGAGCCGAGATTACTGAGGTTCGGGGCGACGTGAAATTTGAAGGCGTCTCGTTTGAGTATACGGAAGGTGTTCCGGTGCTGAAAAATATCAGTTTTCACGCGCCTGCGGGAACGACGACGGCGTTGGTTGGTTCCAGTGGATCAGGAAAAAGTACCTTAATCGGATTGGTGATGAATTTTGCGAAGCCACAGCAAGGGCGCGTTTTGATAGATGATCGTGAGCTTTCTTCGCTGAAATTGCGAGATTATCGCGCCCATCTCGGCATCGTCATGCAGGATAATTTTTTGTTCGATGGCACGATTGCCGAGAACATTAGTTTTTCCAATCCCAATGCTAAGCTGGAACAAATTCTAGCTGTTAGCAAGGTGGCGCATTGTACAGAATTCATTGAAGGCTTTGAGAAAAAATACGAGACCATTATCGGGGAACGCGGCATTAAACTTTCAGGCGGTCAGCGGCAGCGGCTTTCAATCGCGCGAGCAATTTTGGCGAACCCCAGGATTCTGATTTTAGATGAAGCGACTTCGAGTTTGGATAGTGAAAGCGAAGCAATGATTCAAGACGGATTACAAAAGCTTCGTCACGGAAGAACAACCTTTGTGATTGCGCATCGGTTGTCCACGATTCGCAGCGCCAATCAAATTCTGGTGCTGGAACAAGGCGAGATCGTGGAGCACGGAAGCCATCAGGAATTAATGGTTTTGGATGGTCGCTACAAACAACTTTACGATAAGCAGTACAAATTTGAGACGGATCGTTTCATCAATCCAGGCGAAGATTTTACACCGGAACCTGAAAAACCTGAGCTGCCAAAATCAGCTCAGAATCGCAGCTAATTTCTAAACTACCCCAAAGGAAATATTTATGGCAGAACCCCAGAATTTTCAAAACCACACCCGCTACCACGCCCCATTTCATTTTGTTTTTGCTCCGCTGGCACTGATCAATCTAATTTGGTCTGGTTTTAATTTTTTACGTTATCTCGATGCCGATTCGCTGCATTGGCTCCTAATTGCCTTTTTAATTTTAGTGACTGGATTCATTGCACGAACATCAGCCCTTAAAGCGCAAGATCGAGTGATCCGATTAGAGGAAAATCTGCGCTATCAAAAAATTCTCTCGCCGGAACTGGTGAAGAAAGCGGAAGCGTTGACTCCCGGACAAAGCGTCGCGTTGCGGTTTGCCTCCGATGCTGAATTGCCGGAATTGGTACAGCAAACGCTGGACGGAAAATTTGAGAAAGGGAAAGACATCAAACTGGCGATCAAAAACTGGCGTGAAGATCATCTCCGGGTTTGAGAACCAGTTCCGATAAACTTTAGTTTGTCGCTGATTTTTCAGAAGTTTCTCCCGCCCTTTAAAAAGCTCAACAAACTAAAGTTTGTTGGACTCATAAACGAAGAAAAGGATCAAGCACCTGGCTGGATCCTTTTTTATGGGAGGGGATTGCAGTAGAACGACTTTTTTTATTGCACTTGTTAAAATACCTAAGTCAGCGTAATTTCCAAAAAAAGGCGATCACGGCTACCTTTCCATGATCGCCCGGCATTGCGATGCACCATTGCTCACACCTGTCTCAAATGAATCAGGCCACTTCACAGAGCCAGCTCACTTACATCGCAAAATTGAAAAATCAATGGAGGGCAACCAGGGTTGGTTGCCCTCAGCGCTAAACGTGGGGTCGGAAAATCGGGATGGTATACGTTGCTATGTTCGTGAGGGCAGAGAATTGTAGATTATGTCCCTGATTGAAGCCAGACGCGTTTAGCTTGACATCGGGATTGAAGGTGATGATTGATCCGGCAATCGGGGCTTTATCATTGGTCGCAAAGCGCATCATCCCGACCGTCCCGGAACGAATGACCTTAGAGAGGCGGAGCGGAATACGGGGAAAACTATCGCTCATCGTTTCGCGCAACTGACAGCGATTGACCGAAGCCACAAAACTATAGCCCTTTTCAGCCTCATCAAAAACCTGACCGGAAAGAGTTCCAATGGTCTTGACTGAATCGGGTGAATTGAAATTGCCTCCCACTGGATTGACGATCAGCATCGTGGATTGCTTGTCAGCTTGACTAAAGATTGTATCAGCCACCAAAGTCGCCGGAGCTTCGCCGTAATCAATGCCATCAAGCTTAATCACCGTTTCAGAAATACTTGAAGTGCAATTATTGAGAACTCCGCTGTACAACGCGGCGACCGCTTGCGCATTCAGTTGCGCTGAATGACCGGAAGCAAATTTTACGTGGGCGGAGCCGATCAGATAATTAAAACTCACCGGACAGCCTTCTTCATTGACCGCGAGAGCCACGACGTAGCCGGTGACTCCCGGATCAACTTCTGAAGCGAGAAATGAGGAAGTTTGATTGGGAGAAAGACAAGCAAAGGTATCGGAGACATTGCACGAAGCGCCGTCTACAAAAAATAAGTGTGCGAACGTGGTACTCGGCCCCAGATTCGTTAAGGTGAGGCGCGTATTTTGTGCCGCATCGCCCGATGAACTGGACGTATACAAATTGTAAAGTAATAACGATCCGGGTTTATCATCACTAAAAGGAGCTTTCATGGCAGGCTCACTCCCGGCTGGCGGTGGCGGACAATTCGGTTCACAGGTGCGAATAATACAAATTTCAGTGGTCGGAGGCGTGAAGAGCCGGACTGTGCTGACAGCATTCGATTGTAATTTCGCCAAATCAGGTCTTCCACAAAGGCTGCCAACAATTACCCCATTCACGGTAACAGTGTTTCGCAGGACTTCATCTATTCCGGCGACTGCTTTGAAGTCATTTGCCGTGTTAAATGTGACCGAAGCCTTGATGGTGACGGAAGCTCCGGCTGCAACACTGTTAGCAGTATAAGGAAGCGACACATTTGAGCTGCCAAGTTTGAATGTGACGCCCGCAATTCCACGCAAAATCGGATCATCAATAGTCAGGTTCAGCGGAATTCCACTACTGGCACTATTGGTTGCCGTTAATGTCCAGACTAGCTCAGTACCGGGAATATAATTGGTGAGATCAACACTTCCGTTCACAGTCTTGCTCGCAGCGACCGCCGGTTCTGCGATTGCCAGGCCGGACGGAGCCGTAGTTGCGACGGTTTCCTGCGCACAGGCCCCGTTCACTGTGATAGTTAGATTGGCTGGGATAATGGCAGGCATCGTCGCCAGCACATCTACGGTTTTCATTTCACCGGGCGCGAGCGTTCCGATGGGAACCACGGCAGGCAGCAGGGGGTCGGTGAGATTGATATTATTGATCGTATCCAGCAGGCTGGAATTCGTGACTTTGTATCGGTAATAAACGCTTGAATTCTTGAGGACAATTGCCGTCGCTGAAAAATTGCTATTTGGGGGTGTACCGGTTCCTAAATCGCAGGCGACTGTTTTTAGTGCCTCAAGCTTGCAAGGTGGCGTGAAGGTGGTTGAAGCTGGAACGGTTTGTGTCATGTTTGCCATCCCGCAAACGGTTGAACTTAATCCGACGATTGAGGCGTTGACGGTCAGCTCGCTGCTTGATTTTTTCGGGTCTAACGCATCGGCTAATGCCTGCCATCCCGCTAAAGTGTTCACCGTGATCGTGAACTGTTGTGTTCTCATACTTCCCGCCGCAATCGTCTGTGCGGCGGTAGGGAAGGACACGGGGGAAGAAATTGTTACGCCTGAAGGAGGCGCGGTTAATAATGCTTTCAGTTTGGCATCAAGATCAAAAGTGGTGGAAAGTGATGATGAGCCTGTGTTGGTAGCCTTGAGCGAATAAGTCAAGGTCTGGGGCAAAGTCATAAAATTTGCCGGAGAAATTGAGAAAGAAGAAGTCAGACTTGGCGCTTGAATGACTGCGACATTAATGCTGTCAGTGAGAATTGAATTCGATCCGGGGAGCGGGAATGTTTGACTGCTCGGAGTTCCATCCTGATTGGGGATAACATATTCACCAGCGACGTTGATATTTTTTGTTCCACTGGTAGTCGCAGTTTCGGTGAAATTTGCTACGGCAGTTTCACCCGGTTGAAGAGTTCCTGTAAATGCAAGACCTCCAACCAGGAACTGGGAATTAATATTCGTATTTGTGAGAGCTTCAGTGATTACTAAATTAGTAAGCGTGGTTGTCCCGGAATTTTCGACCAGAATCCTGTAAGCCACCATGGAACCGCTAATTGCAGTAACAGGCGTATCAGGAAGACTTGCTATAGAGCAGCCAGCTTTGATGTCGGTAATCAGGTCAACCGGGCAAGCTCCATAGAGTTTCTTATCAGAATTAATTGAAGTTGTCGAAGCACCTTTTCCTCCCAAAATAGAAGCCGTCACTAAACTGGGAGGACTGGGTGACGTATAGAAAATGATCGCAGATTTTTGGTTGACTCCGATAGTTGGAATAAATGTGGCCGTAATCGTTCCACCAGTAATAGCGATGCTGGATGGTTTTACTACCGCCCCGGAAGAATCATCAATATACCCGATACTGGTAATGCTGGATTCTAAGCAGCTTCCGATGGCCGCGTTAATAATAGGGCCAGTAGAGTTGGTATGATTTGTAATTTGCACAGCATAGACAAAATCATTTATTCCAACGATGGGTGCCGAATTAGGGTAAACAAATTTTAGAGTTGTCCCGCTAGGTGCGATTCCGTTTTTGGGGTCAAGACCTGAAAATATTCCACTTGCTGGCACAGAACCAGAACGGAATACCTGCTGAACTCCAGACCCTTCAATTTGTAAGGAGCCAATAGTCGTAAGAGGGAAACTGAAATTAACTGTAAGAGGTGTTGTAAAAGCGGCTTTTGAAGCAGAGAAAAATTCAGCCACCAGCATCACCAACACCACTGATAACATAACACTGAAAAACACCGAACGTCTTTTCATGACATCAACCACTGAGGGGCTAGTTAGTTGAAAGCACTTAACTAAAATCGTACAACTTCGTGTGATGTAACGGAACAATTCTGCCCGAAAAACACGATGTAAACTTAAACGCAATCCAGTGATGAATGTTATTGCTGAAAAAAAGTGGGGGAGTAAGCTGCCGGCTTATCCAAAATCTTCTTCGGCAAAATTAAGCCGGAAGTGTGAACGCAATTAACTGCAATAAGTGTTACACTGTGATTAACAATTGTCAACAGTTATTTAGGGGACTTCGGTTTTTCTAGTGGAAAAATACTAAAACTCACCTTTATGGTAATTCTCAAGAAAGGTGGAAATTGGAACTCCATCATTGACGATGTGGTGGTTGATTGCGATCAGTGGTTATCAGTGAGGCAGTCTACCTCGTCTTCTGCTCAGATTCCGAAAAGGCTCTCATTGAGGATCGTGGCGTTGCGCCGATTATAAGCGTGTTGGGTTGCATTTCCAGCTTATTATCAACCCCCGAATCCAGAAAACCTCAATCGTGAATGCCAACGATCATTCGTGCCATTGCCCGCCTGGTCAATGGTGAAATTGATGGTCGTGCCGCCACTCCCACTTGGGGTAGAAAAATATCATTAAATCAATCACTCTTTTTTGTAGCACACGTGAATTTTATGGAATCTTCCTTATTTGCATAGTAAGTAATAGCAGAGAGAGTCTTGCTGTTAAAATTTGCTTCGAATGTTATTCCTAAATCGTTACTTCTATACTCAATCAATCCAGATAAATCAGTTTGTGTCTTCTCGAACTTAGCCCAGTCCAGTTTTAATTCCCCTATTTTAATAGCTGGTCTAGTGGAAACTATTATAAATAATACCGTTCCTTTTTTGACATTCCACGAATCGTCGCCAATTTTAGAGCAACGCTCATCCGCACATATCACTAGAACTGTCTTATCAGGCAATGTATAGAAAGAATGTCGCTCAGTACTTTTCGTTCTATTGGTCAGTATCTTTTCAACATCCTCTTTCGTTGAGTGTAGAGGAGTGATTCCCATCCAATCCATTGCCATAGCTCTCCCAGTTCCAATAATGTTAATCGCAATGATACTTACAATTGTAAATATCATTTGGATAAATAAATTCTTGATATTCATAATTATCCTTCAAATTACTCACTTACAACGATTGTTCAGAATGGTATCCATCGCTTTACCCGTATTTCTAACATTATTATCGATGATAGCCATCTCTTCTATAGTTAGATCAAGGTATTTTGTAGCCAAATAATAATCAACATGTGAATACCCATGATAGCCCATGATGTGCAATAATTCATGAAGTAGTACTCTAGAATAGTATTCGTTGGCCTCGTGTTGAGTTAAATATTGTATATTCTGGACTCGAGAATCTAGCAACCAATGCAGCCGATATATAGATTGTTCCACTTTTCCCATTTTTTGCACCATCGTTAGGTGATCCGCCAAATGAATTGGTTGCCCCATAATTACCACCATCGTAAGTACCATCAAAATCCAACACAATATCTGTTATCAATAGTGCACGACCAATACTTCGAAAATATGCCTTCGTATTTGTTTCTTTCTCAACCCCTTTTATCCAGCTATTAATGAAATCCTGGAAACTATTTTGACTTAGCTTCCCTTTAATTAATGAAGACCAGTCAGGAGTTGGGTACCAATATTTTACACCTTTCGGCTTTTGTTCCTCACCACCGCCGCTATCTCCATAAGTCGGGATACTACAAGACCAGAAGCTGCCCCATACGCAAGTGATGGTGAAATTTCCAAAGCCATCTCCGTACCCAGTTCCCCAGAAGCCGAAGCTACAAGCACTTCCACCTTCGTCAGGATTTGCGAGCAAATTTCCACTCGGATCAATCGCATTGACAGGATTTCCTTCGACATACGAGTAACGGTTAAGGCTCTTCGGACTCTTCTTATTCGCGGAAGCGAAGCCTAGTGGGTCAGGCGACAAAAAGCGTCCCCATTCACTGCCATACATCCGCGCCTGCGCATAATCTAATCCCGTCGCGGCATCACGTTCATAGCCGGTGAATTTCTTACTATTCCTGTTGGCGACATTGCCCTGCGACCATTCCAGCAGAAGCTTCCCGTAAGGATCAAATTCCGCACGGTACGTCATCGTGCCTGAGGTGTCCGTCATCTTCCTGCCACTGCCGAGATGATCCTGATGCAGCCAGTAGAAACTCCCATCAGAATTTCTTTGCGCTATGACATTGCTGCCGTTCATAACATACCCTCGCTGGACGCCTGCGCTGGCGACTTCCATGACCGCTGAGCCGATGACGGAGGAATAGACGTAGTACGTCGTCGCGCCGCTCTCCGCCTTCCTGACGCATCAAAGCCGTAGCTCCCCAACGTGCCATTGTTGACGCTCTTCAAGCGGTTCGCGCTGTAATATTTCAGCTTTTCCAGCTTAGTACTATTGAGTCAATTCCCAGTGCACCCCATAATCTTTTGTATAAAACAATGAATGTGTTTCATTAGAAGAAACAAGCCTCATGACTCCAGAGCCATCCGGATTAATCTGAACATCTTGAATTAACCGTGTATCGCAACACTTCCAGTTTGGCAAATCATATTCAGCATTCCAATACGACCAACTTTCACCGCCATTGATTGTTGTAGCTAAAAGCCATCCCATAAATACATATGAAACCTTTTCATTGAGAATATGAACACGAGCTTCAGATGGAGGAATATATTCATCTTGACGAAAAGTTAAAAAACCTTCCCACTCACGTGATCCTTTTTTCATTCCTTCAAAGGTATAATAAATTCCCTTTGGAACCACGCCATCTAACTCATAAGCTTTCACTCGGATTTCCATCAAATTTGATGATTGTTGGTATTCATCAATTATTTTCTTTTTTCTAAACACAAGTGTTCCGCTTAATACTACTATTTTATCAATTGGCGACCCTATAAGCGGTCTAAATGTAAAATATTCGAAACTGCCTGTAGTTGAAGCAATACTATTTCCTTGTCTCCAATAAACTGCCTCGTTGCACGTAATTTCCTTTCGCTCATCCTCGCTAAAACAAGAGTAAGCTCTACCTAATTTTATAATTTGATTTAATTTTGAAGAGTCGGTGAATACTTCGACTCGTAATGTCTTGCTAAAATCAGGATATGTATTTGAAAAATACTTGAAAAGAGTTTTTAAGTTATCTTCGGTATAATACTTTTTTGACAAGGCAACTTTAATTTCGTGAATCTCTAGCCCTAGTTCTCCTTTTGGAATTTCATTAATTTTTATTTCAAAAGGGAAATTAAGCGGTTGTATACTATGCTCTTTTCGCCATAACAAACCGAATAATAGGAATATTAAAAAACACAAACTGATTACGAAAATTCGAAAATAATTAGTCATCCATACTCCTTAGTTGGCACGACAGCCGTCCCTGATAAAATATGTAATTTGACTGCTCGCGGTAATACCTCGACCTTCACGTAACTTTCCTCCTCTAGCTCCAATCAAAGCTGCCACCTCCACATCGCTCGAATTTAAAAAGATATGAGCAATATACTCATGTGCAAGGATATTATCTTGCATTCCTTCCAAGGTTCCGTCGCCATATTCGTCTGTGTCTTGAGCCCAGGTCTCAAAGAACAGTTCTCCCAAGATTATGCTATTCATAGCTCGACCGTCGTGACCTGGTAAGAAGGCAGTTAATGCAAAATCTTTTGCAGGCCTTCCATTTTCTTTCCAATATCTGCCGAACGTCCAAGTATTATAAGGATATTCAAGACCACCCTCATTTGAACTGTGTAAAAATCCATCAGCTTCATTTTTTATGCCTAGCCCTTGAAATTGATGATATACGTCTACGATATCCATTTTACTAGTTCGAACTAGGATAGACTCATTGTTAGCCTTACTAACTGACCCAAAAAAGAAATTTTTACACTGTTCTGGCATTGCCATTAATTTATTTGCTAACCTTATAACCCATTTATTGGGGCTCTCTTGATATTTGGGACTGCTCTGATTTCCTCCGCTACTACCAGTAGGGCCTTGATAAGCATTGTTCATAAATTGCGCGAAGTACGAAGTGTATAGACAGCGCATGATCTCTCCAATATTTACCGCATAACCACCAGTCAGAGCTAATGGGTTCGGATAGTCTGAGCCATTAAAAAAAACACGGGGGGTTAATCCACTTGGATCAGACTTATTGACAGGGTCTCCATTAACATACGCATAGGCATTTAAGGTTTTCGGACTGAGCTTATCCACGCTACCATATCCAATCGGATCGGGCGACATAAAGCGTCCCCACTCGCTGCTGTACATCCGCGCCTGTGCATAATCCAGTCCTGTTGCAGTATCGCGTTCGTAGCCTGTGAACTTCTTACTATTCCTGTTGGCGACATTGCCTTGCGACCATTCATAGAGCAGTTTTCCATACGGATCAAACTCCGCTCTGTAGGTCATCGTGCCAGAGGTATCAGTCATCTTCCTGCCGCTGCCTAAATGATCCGTATGGAGCCAGTAAAACTGTCCATCCGCATTGCGCTGCGCGACCACGCTACCGCCGTTCATGACGTAGGCGCGTTGCACTCCGGCTGTAGCGACTTCCATGACGGCAGAACCGATCACTGATGAGTAAACAGAGTAAGTCGTTGCGCCGCTCTCCGCTTTCCTGACACGCTTGCCATTACCATCAAACCCATAACT